>SXOA01000009.1 GCA_005778405.1 Planctomycetaceae bacterium | reverse complement strand
CCCGCCTGTTGCAGAGTTTCGCGCTTCCAGCGGTAGAGTGCATTGGGTCCGGAGAGTCCTAACCGCTCCGCGACGGAGGGAGCGGAATGGCCATCCAGGAGCATTTGCACGGCCTCCTGCTTAAACTCCTCGGAAAAGAAGCGGCGAGACTTGGACTTTTTGGGCTTCGCTTGGGCCATCGGACGGTCCTTCCTTTTCCTTTGAAAATAAGGAGTTGGACTGTCCACAAAAAGCCAAGCACCTCACTGGACGTTGATTTTCAGCAATCGGGAGATCTGCTTGTTGCTCCGATCCCGCTGGAACCAGTGTAGCACCTCACGTTCGCGGTTCGAGAGGAGGCCCAACAGGTTGGCCAAATCGGGACGGGCCGAAGGGACGTCGTTTCCATATTCGGCGGTGTCAGGGGGTTGGGAGTTTGTTTTCAGACCCTCACCCCGACCCTTTCCCATAGGGAGTGGGGGCGATTTACCCATCTTGCGCCTCCCCCCGCATTTTGCCGGAATCCCTGCTTTTTGAGCCTGTTTTTGCCATGATGTGACCTCGAGCGTATTCCCGATGAGCGCGCACCGCGCTTCTCTACTATTAAAGTCGCAATCCAGCGACAAAACCGGACTCGAAAAATCGGATTTTCGGCGATTATTGCGAATGAGCCCGACCTACAGCCACTAATCGCACACAAGTCCGCGAAAACGCGCTTTGCATGCAGAGTGCATCACGCCGCTCGGCGAAGGGCGGGCGCTGGTGCTTTCTCCCAGGGAACGAGTGCGCTCAGCTTGGGGAGATAGCCCTTGGCGAGCGAGTGGTCGTCCTCGCAGTCGAAGAGGAATTCCAGTGTCTCTCCCAGCATTTGCAGCAGGCCATGTTGCTCGGGAGTATCAATCAACAGCCGGCCGCGGTCGTCGAGCTCGCAATACCGGCCGCAATGCTCAAAGCCGAGAAACTTGGGGGCCACGTCGGGAATGATGTCGGCTTCGTTGACGAGGCGGAACGAAGACCTGCGGGCGAGGCGATTGAACTGGGTGGCGAAGCGGGCGTTGCCGCAGCGCGGCGCGCCGTAGCTGTACATGCCCTGGGCGGAGCGGCCCTGTTGCATCAAGCGAGCGACGGCGAGCTGTGCGAGCGCTCCGCCCAAACTGTGCCCCGTGAACCAGATTGCCCGCTGGCCGTTCTGTCGCGAGGCGATGGCTCGCTCCAACTTGTTCCAGATGGCTTCCAGCGATTCCCAAAATCCTTCATGCACCTGGCCGAACGGTCCTGAGACCATCGTCAGCTCGACATCGGTCAACAAATCCTTGAGCTTGCTCGGCTCGGTGCCCCGAAAGGCGACCACGATGGCTTGCCGAGTGCTCCCCACCAGGGCCTGCGTATCCGTTTCAAGATCCTCAATCAACCGGCAGTCGGCCAAATCCAGATTTGCCAGCTCGCTCCGCAACTTCGTTTCGTTCGTCTCATAGGCGGCCAGCGAAAGCTCTCCCAGGAAGCGCGAATTGGGCATGCAGAAGTCAGCCGCCCGCGCACGGAAGAGGGGAGTGTCGTCGGTGAGGCGGGATGTAGTTGTAGGGTGCATGAGTGAAACGAAATGCACGCGTGAAGAAGCTTGTTATCAGGACGATCTTATCGGGGCAATGAGTCGTATTACGCGTGCATTTCGCTGTCGCTCATGCACCCTACTTTGTCATTCAAACACCATCAGGCCAAAAGTCTCTCCCCGCTCGGGAATGCTCGCCGGCTGGGTGAAGGATTGCTGGCCGATGTTGGGAATAATTCGCTGGATGCCGAGGGACCAGACGTCGCGAATCTGCGGGGCCTTGGGGGAAAGCTCCGCCAGTGGAATCGCCGCTTCGAAGGTCCAGAACTGGTCATCGCTGCCGCTGGCGACGTACCAGGTCGGGTTCCAGGTGGCATCACCAAAACAACTCTCCGCCGTGAAGCCGCGGCTGTCGACAGCCAGCTTCCAGTAGCTACCGTAGTCCCGGTCGATGTCCAGGCAAATCTCCACGCGGTCGTGCGGCGCCAGGTCGGCATCGTGCTTTCGAGGTTCTGATGAGGGTGTGTAAGTCCCACCCTTGGGCTTGCGGCAACTGGCACCGATGTAGAGGAACTCTTTGTCAAACGCCGTGACGACAACCGCGGGCCATTCGGCGTCGTCCTTCCGCGGACTTTGCAGACTCATGCTCTTCGCTTGCTGCCAGACCGGATCGTTGAGCTTGCCATCCAGCTTGGGGCGGCTGGTGGCGGTCAAACAAGTGAGCAACCGCTTGGGAGCTGTCGGCGTCGGATGTCCTAGCCAGTTCTCCACCGTCGCGCACGCGGTCCAGTGGTCTTCCACCCCCGCTGCCGCCAACGCCGTCAACAGCTTCTCGGCATTTCGCGGCTGGCCATGCTGACGGTGAGCGGTGGCCAGAGCCAGGCGGAAGGCCGGGTCGGCATAGAGCCGAGGGCGAGACTTCTCGATGGTTTTGGCCAGGGCAATTGTCTGGGCGGACCTGTCGTCGGAATTCATTCCGGGGGCGGCGGTCTTCACCGATTCCAATCCCTGCCCGCGAACGCCGACGTCCTTCACGTCGATGGCTTCTGATTTGTCCTCATCGGGAAAGCCCGCTTGTTTTGCCAACTGTTTTTCTTCCAGCGGCATTTCCGCCGTGGCCAGACGAACGTTGAACCGCGTCTCTCCTCGCTGCCGCCAGCCCGCTTCACTGCTGGCGTAGTATTGCACCAGCCACAGAGCCGACGCATCCGCCAGCGGATGGTGCGCGTGCTTCGTCAGCAGTACCGTGTGCAGCTCGGCAGCGTATTCCGATTTTCCCGACGCCTGATACCGCGTGGCCAATTGGTACAGAATTTCTCCCGCTCCCCGGTCTCCCAGTCCCTTCGTCAAGTCATCCACTTGCCCCAGCCATGAAGCGCCTTGCGAAGAATTTTCCTCCAGCCGGTTGATGAGCTGCAGCACGTTGTTCCGTTTTTCGGCCGCTTTGAAGAGTGTGCTCAAATCGCCGCCGGGAGGATCGCACAATTCCCGCCGGGCCTCGCCGCCGGGGAGCAGCGCGATGCCCGACAGCACGTCGCGCCTGCCCGTCTGCTGGGGCAGATGATCGATGAGGAGCGACAGGCCGATATTCCGGGGCGCGGGCTGAATCTCCTTGGAAATCAGCGACCGCCCCTGCTCGGCGGACTCAACCAGCGAGCGACCGGTCCGGGGTGCCCACTGGCTGGGAGTGATGTTGACAGTCCCCTGTTTGTCGCCATCCTGCACCGCGAACACCTTCTTCACGCGCCACGCCGCCAGCCCCGACAGCGTGAGCTGGTCGGAATAGGCTGTCGCATCGGCGGCTTTGGCGGCGGCGGCCAGCACAATCTGGTTGGTGAGATGGGCGAGCGGATTTTCACCGCGCGGGCTTACGTCCTCCGTGAGAATGACGTCCGGCCGCCAGGTCCGGATTCGGCGGACGAGGTGCTCTTCTAAAAGTTCCGTCGCCTTGCCGTCGTTGGCTTCATTCCAGGAATTCAAAATCGCCTGCGAGGTGCGGGCAATCGCCGCCGGCCGGAGCGGGAACCGCCACGCCGTATCAGCCTGCGAGCCGCCGACGGCCAGCAACCCCTCGTGCGTCCGCTCGGGAACCGAAGCCTGGCGGCTGGTGGCGTCTTCGTCGAACCGGCTGATGATTTCGACCGCGCCGAGATAGGCTTCGTTGCCGGATTGCTGGGCGAAAACTTCCAGCGGCACGCGGCCCGGCTCGCTGAAGATGCCGAGCATGGCCGCGCGGGTGCCGCCGCTGCGCTGTTCGAGCCAGGTTCGGCCGCCGTCGCGCGTGGCCAGAATGGTGCCGAGCGATCCCACCGCCCAGCCACGATTTTCATCCAGGAAGGTGAGCGCGCGGAGCGGCAGGCTTTGCTCGGTGCGATACGTTTGCCACGTTTGCCCCGCGTCATGCGAATGAAAGATACAACTGCCGGGGTTGCCGGCGATCCAGCAGTGATTGCCGAAAACAGCGACGGCGCGAAAGTCGAAATCGCGAGCCTCCTCAGGCAATGCCGTTGCCGGCGCGCTCCAGGTGAAGCCGCCGTCCTTGGTCGTTAGTGCCAGCGCGCCATCACCCACCAGCCAGCCACCGGATTCACCCGCCAGCACCAGCTTTCGCAAATACCGCGACCCCAGGTGATTGGTCCGTGCCGGCTTGAGCTCGACCATGCTGGCGATGGCGACTTCGCCGCCGCGCCCGGCCACGACTCCCCCGCGCTCATAGCGGTCGCCATTGCGAAAGTCCGCCGCCGTCCAGCCGAGCGTCCGCCCCTTGGGAATGGGAATCCAGGTGCGGCCGCCGTCTTCGGTACGAAACACGCCGCCGGGATAGAGCGGCGAGCCATCTCCCGCGGCCCAGCCCCGCTTGTGATCGAAAAACCGCGCGACCTTGAGAGCGGGAAGCGTGAGGTCCGGAATAACTTGCCAGACTTTGCCGCCGTCGCGCGTTCGCAACACAATGCCGCTGGTCTGATGGGTGTAAGGATGCGTCCAGCCTCCGACCGCCCAGCCGTTCTCCGGGTCGAGAAACTGCACGGTCTCGAGGCGGCATGTTGCTGGGGAGCGCTGCAGTTGCCAGTTCCGGCCGCCGTCGGGCGTGTGCCAGATGGTGCCGCGGTCCCCCACCGCCCAGCCCAAATCGGCATTCACAAAACAGATGCTCGTCAGCTCCGCGTCCGCCTGCATCTGCGGCGGCGAAGCCGCTGGCTGAGCGCGGAGGACGCTGGCCGCGAAGTGGTTAAATGCCAGCGCAGCGAGCATCAAATAGATCGACCAAAGTCTAGCCATGCTTCTCCCCTCCTTGGGCCTCTCGCTGGAGTCCCGCCTTCAGGCGGTCTTTGAAATGCCGCCAGCAGGCGGAACCTCCCGCGGGCCGGATTGTAAGGCGTGACTGCGTAAGGGCCTAGGTCAAAACGAGTGGCAGCCTGAAGGGGGGATCCAGCGGTATGCGGGAAGATTGCCTACTCAAAGGCGACTACAATCTACAGAGCCGAAAATTGCCCTCAGGCGGGTTAACCATGTCTACTTCTGTGAAGCGACCTGTCCTCGACAACCCGGAATTTCCACTTCCCGCCCGTCCCAAAATCTCTACCGGCCGCCTGGTGCTGGGCTGTTTAGGGGTAGCGGTGATCACCCTCATCGCCGCGGTCGCCCTCCCCTGGATCATCTGGAACCGGCAGGCGGCAGCTAGGCTGGATGCTGCTATCAAGCGGGTGAAATCGCGGGGTGAGCCACTGACGACGGCGGAGATCAACGAGTTCTACCAGCCGGCGAAAGGTCGGCCGGATATGACCAAGGAACTGATGGCCGCCCTGGCCATCTGCGAGGCCGCTAGCAAAGCTCCCGGCGTTCCGGCTCTGCCGATTGTGGGGCAAGGTGCCGAGCCGCCGCCGCGCGGTCAAGAGTGGAGGCAGCTTGCCGAGGTCGAAAAATACCTCGCCGGCCAGCAGCAGGCGCTGGATACGTTTCACGAATTTACTCGCCGCGACGCAGCCGCCCGTTTTCCCGTCGACTTCACCCCCGGCATTGGTGCCGTCTTGCCGGAAACCCAGCGGATGCGGCAAGGGGCGAGGGCCCTCTCGCTGCAGTTCCACGTCCATCGGCACCAAGGAGAAATTACCGAGGCCACCAGTTGCATCATCGCCCAAATCGGCATGGCCCGCGCGCTTGACGACGAGCCAACGCTGATCTCGCAGCTGGTCCGCATTGCCATTACGGGAGTCGCGCTGGCGGAAGCACAGCAGCTCGTGCGCGAGGCGGAGGTTTCGGACGCCGACCTGCGGCGATTGCAATCGGCGCTCAGAAAAATCAGCACGACGGGAAGTCTCAAGCAAGCGCTCGTGGGGGAGCGGGCCTTTGCCTATTCGGCTTGCCTGGACCCCAAGCAGATGGCCGACGCCGGCGAGATGCTCCAAACAGGAATGCCCCGCGAACTGGCCGAGCGCCAGCCGCGGCGGGTGCTGGATGCTTCCTTGATGCTGGAATTGAACCTGCGGATTTCGGAAGGGGCCGATCAGAGCCTGTTCAAGGCCTGGGAAGAAGCGCGGGCGACCGAGGACGAGATTCACACTCTCGCGGGGACTTTGTCGGGCAGGCTCTATTACACCTACACGCTACTTTTGTCTCCCGCCTATTCGCAGACGGTCAGCGCCTTTGCCCGCAGCGCCGCCGAGCGGGATTCCGCCGACGCCGCCATCGCCGCCGAGCTCTATCGCCGCCAGCACGGCAAGTGGCCGGCCAAACTCGACGACCTGGTGAGCGAGTTCCTTCCCACGGTCCCCATCGACCCCTTCACCAACCGGCCGCTCGTCATGATTGCCGGAGCCGAGTCCTGCAAAATCTACAGCGTCGGCCTGGACGGCGTGGACCACGGCGGCAACCTCACCAGCGATCAGAAGCCCGGCACCGACCTCGGCTTTGAAATGCCCAGCGGCAAAAAAATGCCGTAGACGTTCGCGGTGGGATTGCGATGGCTAGGTGCGCCGGCGGCATCAAGGGGTGCCTCAAGAACCTGTCCCCTTGGGACTTCTCCGCAGAGGACGTGGACGCTCGCCAGGGTTGCATGCTCGCACAAATTCACTTCCACAGTGGGCGTGAATCCGCGACGCTCGGCGCTAGCCACGTTCACTGCAGTTTCCAGACTCGAATTCGGCCATCCCATAATCCTCCCGTGACGAGCCGCTTGCCGTCGCGCGTGAGCAGCAGTGACTTCGCGCTGTCATCCCCCTGGAAGTCCACGGTTGGCTCCGGCCGGGGAGCCGACTTGAGGAACTGCTGGTCCTGCTCGTTGACGTTCAGCAGGGCCTCGACCCGGGCCCGCAATGGCTGATCGGCGGTGCAGATTTGATTGAGATATTGCCGCCGTGCCTCTGGGTTCTCAATCAACCGGGCGGTTTGGAAGATGGCTTCTTCGTCGAGTTGGCGGCTCATGGCTGGCGATACCCTTGGGGTTGATCTCCGTAATTCCTTGGCGATGCGGCCGAGGACTCGGTTTTCGTGATTCGGCCTGGTGGTAATCGCCCATCTTCGATGAGCTTCAAGTACGCCTTTGCAAACGTCGTGTGCCACCAGCCGGGAATGACGCACTCAGCGGCGAGCTTGAGATGCCTTTGAACTTCCGCGATCTCAGCAGCACTTCTAGCGGTGGAGAGTTTCCGCATTCCGATCGCGTAATGGGCGACGGACTGCTCAATCTGACAGGGTCCGACCTTCACGAGTAGTTTCTCCTCATCAATCTCTCCAGCGTAGTATTGGGTCATCCACAGAGCATTTCTTACCTGCGCTGGACAGTCTCTAGATGGCAGCTGCTGCAGGCACTCTAGTGCGAGTGCACGCGCGCGGTTTGGTTGTTGGGCAACCAGCGCGATGTCCAACATAAGCCACCGGTCGTTCAGATTAGTGTTTTCGCGCCGCATTTTTTCGAGCGTGTTGAGTGCCGCTTCAGTGTCCCCGTTGATTACGTCAAGAATCGCGTTTGCCGTTTGACCTGCGAGAGATTCCGGGCTCTGCGCCAGGGCTGCCCGCATGTAATCCGCATCTTCTTCAGTCAGTATCCGTGCAAATCTCGACTGGTCACCGCCGAATCCTTTCTCAAGCAACCTGTCACATTCCATTTTTAGTGCTTCTGGGTGGTCTGACAGTCGGTAGAATTCGAGTCGCGGCAGACTTGCCTGGAGATACGTTGGCCATCGCTCCAATTGTTTGGCAATACTTGCAGCACGGGCTTCCAACTCCTGGATTTCGTCGACCGACAGATTCTGGTGCCTGGCAAGCTCAATGGAAGTAGTGTGAGCCAATAAGCTGGTCGCCAGGACGAAAGGGTTGTCGGGATGGTAGCGCTCTGCGAAGAATGAATCACTTCTCGCGTCGTCTAAGTACACTATTTTTCGCGTATCCTTCGCGAGCTCGCGTTTCGCCTCGGAGCGAATTGCGTATGCAATTCCCCATCGCGGGTGACGAATGATTATTTCGTCTAGCTCCGCAACGAGCTTCGGCAAATCTATCGAACCGAAAACCTTCGTTTGAGCGACGAGCAATCGCTCATAGTCGTTCCTGACGGAACTTTTCGGCAGCTCAATGCGATGGAGTCGCTCCCATAGCACTGAAACCTCCTGCGAATGTCCGGCGTAGACGTGCGCCCAGCAAGCCGCCGCAAGCACGGCTCGGTCGTCTGGGCGTTTCTTCTCAGCTGCATCCAAAATGGCGAGTGCGTCGGAAAGCTGACCGCCGTACAAAAGAGACAAAGCGCGAATCACCTCGATCAAGTCAGGGGAAGCTTGAGCGTCTGTCGCTCGCTTCAACGAGTCTTCCGTGGCTGGTATGTCACCGGCAAATGCGTCCGACAGCGCCCGGTCGAGCAATTCCGTTCGCAGCAAGCTTAGGACGGACTGTAGCTCTCTTTGCTTGCGGCTTGCATGAATGGCAAGTCCCGTGCTGACCACCGTGCCAAGCAACAGCGATACTGCGATGGCGGAGACGGCGCCGACGAGCAGCTTGTTGCGCTGGACGAACTTGCGGACGCGGTAGGAGGTGGCCACGGGGCGGGCCAGGATGGTCTCGTGGTTCAGGTAGCGAGACACGTCGTCGGCCAGGGAGTTGGGCATTTCGTATCGTCGCGAGCGGTCTTTCTCCAGGGCCTTCATCACGATCCAGTCGAGGTCGCCACGGATCAGGCGCTGCAGTCGGTCGGGGGCGATGCCGCGGTGTTTGGCGATGCTGGTGAGCTTTTCTCCCGACGTGCTCAGGCGGGTGCTGGGTTTGGGGGGCTCCTCCTCGCGGATCAGCCGCTGGATTTCGGCGTAGCCGGCGGTTCGCAGACGGTCGGATTCCAGCGGCGTCGTCCCGGTGAGCAGCTCGTAAAGGAGCACGCCGAGCGAATAGACGTCGCTCCGCGTATCGACATCCAGGCCGCTCATCTCGGCCTGTTCGGGGCTCATGTAGGCCGGCGTCCCCACCATCTGCCCGTAGCTGGTGAAGAGCGTCTTCTCGGTGAGCTGCTGGTTGATTGCCTTGGCCACGCCGAAGTCGATCACCTTGACCACCGGCTGGCCGTCGTGCAGCGTGACCAGGATGTTGGAGGGTTTCAGGTCGCGGTGGATAATCCCTTTCTGGTGGGCGTGCTGCACGGCCTGGCAGACCTTGATGAAGAGCTGCAGCCGCTCTTCGGTCGCCAGTTGGTTTTGGTCGCAGTACTCGGTCAGCGGCACTCCCTTGACCAGTTCCATGACGAAGTAAGGGCGGCCGCTGTCGGTGGCTCCGCCGTCCAGAACTCGGGCGATATTCGGATGGTCCATCAGTGCCAGGGCTTGCCGCTCGCTTTCGAAGCGGGCGATGACCTCGCGGGTGTCCATTCCCGGCTTGATGATTTTCAGAGCGACCTTGCGACGGATCGGCCGCTCCTGCTCGGCCATATAGACCACGCCAAAGCCCCCTTCCCCGATCTGCTGCAACAGCTTGTACCGGCCAATCGTCTTGCCCGGCGATTCGGTGAGTGCGGGCCGATCCGTGGTGACCGCCAACTGCGGAGCCGATTTCAGGAACTCCCGCTCCTGCTCGTGGACCTGCAGCAGCGCTTCGACCCGCTCCCGCAACGGCTGATCGCCGGTGCAGATCTGGTCGAGGTACTTGGACCTTACGTCAGGCTCGGTGATCAGTCGCGCTACATGGAAAATCGCTTCTTCATCAAGCTGCAGGTTGGGCATACAGCACCTTCGCCAGGATTGAAGGAAACTCGGTCCCCTTACTATGCGAAATCGAGCCGTGCAGTCCCTAACGGATTTCCGAAAAAATTAGGGCCGGCTCGACGCGTCTCGGCTGCCGCCCATTTCCAGCCGCAGCCAGGACCGAGCGTAAGCCCAGTCATTGTCGGCAGTTGCGACAGAGACGCCAAGAGCCTGGGCGGCCTGGGCCGTCGTCAGTCCGGCGAAGAAGCGGAGCTTTACGAGTTGGGCTTTGCGCGGGTCTTGCTGTTCCAGCCTGGTGAGCGCCTCGTCGAGTCCCAACAGGTCATCACATTCCAGCGGCAAGACCGCCGGCTCGATGTCCGCCAGGTCCACCCGGTTGCGGCTGCCGCCCCGCTTGAGACTCTGCCGCTGCCGGGCCCGGTCAATCAAGATCCGCCGCATGGCCTCGGCCGCCGCGGCAAAGAAGTGTCGCTGGTTATCCCACTGCTGCGGAACCTTTTGATCGACCAGCCGCAGGTACGCATCATGCACCAGAGCCGTCGCCTGCAACGTCTGCCCCGGCTTCTCCTGGGCGAGCCTGGCCGCGGCCAATTTCCGCAATTCCTCATAAACCAGTGGCAGCAACTTCTCCGCCGCCGCCGAATCGCCGGATTCGATCTGCGACAGGATGCGGGTGACGTCGGACATGGCCCCATTGTGCCGGGACTGGCCTTGGGTTGCAAATGATGACACGCATGCACTTGAGCGGAACCGTTTCCTCAGGAATCAGTGTATCATCATGCTTCCGTGGCGTTCGACTCCCGCATGTCTCTCAGCCGGTGACTACCGACAACTCGTTTGCCGGTTCGCTTGGAATCACGCGAATTGCTGACACTCCCCAGCTTCCGCGGACGATGATTGACTGGCTCCGCGTCTTCGGGCCAGGAGCAAGTAGGCTGTTGGCGGTTTTGAATCCGTCCGCCGCCGGGAGATATACGGTGCACGAAAAGACGCAGACTGCCATCGTCGAAATCGCTTGCAGCATCGTCAATGAATTCCTCCGCTCATTCGTGGTCGATTGGACCAAAGACCGGGCTTGCGGCTTGCGGCCTCCCATTTATCTCACTGGCTTGAATCTCCTTGCGGGCCTGCTGTTTCTTGTGTTAGGAATCAAGGGCTATTGGGACAATGAGAATCGCGTGATTGCGGTCCGCAGTCTGGTCGACTTGTTCGCCGTGTCGCTGCTGATCGCCGCCATCCTTGGACCAAGGCTTCCGTCGCCGCCAAACGCAACTTCTTCCAATCCAGGAGAACCAGCACCATGATGCGATCGCACATTTCTTCCCCGTGGCGAACCTTGCTGACCGGCACGATTCTCGGCGCGGCGCTAATGGGCCTTGCCGCCTGGGTCAGTGGCGAGTCAAAGCCAACGGACAAGAATCCGATCGGCGACAAGTTCTGGCCGTCGGAATTCGGAGCGGACGATCAGCGCGGCGCTGCCAATCGCATCCAGCCTGCGAAAACGGTGAAAGCCGCCCAGCTCGTGAAGCAAGGCCGCACGTTCCAACTCGGCCGGCTGTATGAACAGGAGATGCCGATGCCCGGCAAACGCCATTTCAGCCTGACGATTCCTGGCCTCCCCACCGGGCTGCCAACCGGCTCGAACCAGATTGTCTCGAATGATGAATTGGTCAGCGGCGAGATTGGCCAGGTCGGGACGCAGTTCGATGGCTTGGGACATGTCGGCATTCGCCTGAATGGCGAGGATGTTTTCTACAACGGCAACAAGCTGGCGGAGTTTGGCGATCCGTACGGCCTCAAGAAGCTCGGCGTGGAAAATGCCGGCGTCTTTTTCACGCGCGGCATTCTGCTCGATGTTTGCGCCCTGCGCGGAATGGAGCGACTGCCGGCTGGGTACGTGATTACTCCGGATGAACTTTTGGCTTGCCTGGAAAAGGCGAAGCTAAAAATCGAGGAAGGGGACGTGGTTCTGATTCGCACCGGCCACGGCAAGTTGTGGATGAAAGACAACCAGGCTTACGGTGAAGGGGAGCCAGGTCTAGGCCTGGCTGCCGCCAGATTTCTGACCGAACACAAAGTGGCTTTGATTGGAGCAGATACTTGGGCCATCGAAGCGGTTCCCCATGAAAACAAGGAATTGGCATTTCCGGTTCACCAGTGGAACCTGACCAAGAACGGCGTGTATCATCTCGAAAACCTTGATCTCGAAGAGCTCGCCGCAGCCGGGGCAACCGAGTTTTGCTTCGTGTTCTGTCCGTTGCGCCTGAAGGGGGCGACCGGCTCGCCGGGAAATCCGATCGCCATTCGCTAGGGTTTGTTTCTTCAGTTCACCTCTCGCCCAGGAATCAACACATGGCCGCAGGCGTTTCGCAGATTGATTACGGCATGTTCATCATGCCGTTTCACCCGCCGGAAAAGCCCCTTTCCCAGGGCTACGACGAAGACTTGGAATTGATCATCCGGGCCGAGGAGCTCGGCTTCAAGGAGTTCTGGATTGGCGAGCACCACACGATGAAATTCGAAACTATCGTGATGCCCGAAATCTTCATCGCTCGGGCGCTCGGCGAGACCTCCACCATCCGGCTTGGGCCGGCTCCGGTCTGTTTGAATCAGCATCATCCGGCCCATGTGGCGAGCCGGCTAGCAATGCTGGACCATCTCTCCAAGGGCCGGCTGAATTTGTGCTTCGGGAACGGCAGCGTGACGGCGGATCAGGAATTGTTCGGCGTCGATCCAAAGGACGGCGGTCGGATGGCCTTGGAAGCGATGGATGTCATCCTGGACCTCTGGTCTCACGGCCCGCCGTATTCGCATCAGGGGGAATTCTGGCAATTCGAGCTCAAGAAAACAGTCGATACCCAGAGCCTGATCGGCTACATCCACCAGCCCTACCAGTTGCCCCACCCGCCGATTGCGATGCCCGGCATGAGCCGGAACTCGTTCACAATGAAAATCGCGGGGCAGCGAGGATATCAACCTTTCGCCCATTGCCTGGTGGCGGGAAACGTCGTGGCCGATATGTGGCGGACCTATGCGGCCGCGGCCGAGGAAGCGGGGCGCACTCCGCAGCGCTCCGACTTCAAGGTGTCCCGCTCCATCTTCCTGGCCGACACCACGGCCGAGGCGGTGAAGCGCGCCCGCCAGAACTCCCTGGGACGGAATTACGAGTACATCGGCGGATTGTTCGACAAGGGGCTCGGCCGCCGGATCTACAAGCGGGATCTCGACATGCCCGATTCGCAGTGCAATCTCGACTACTTGATGACCGAGCAGATTATCGCCGGCGATGTCGAGGAAGTCTTGCGCCGATTGCTGTTGCTGATCGAGGAAACTGGTGAGTTCGGCACGCTCGTCCTGATGGGCTACGACTGGGATGACAAAGCGTCCTGGGTACACAGCATGGAGCTATTCGCCAAGGAGCTCATGCCGGCATTGAATCGGGCCATTTGCGGCAATGGTCGATGAAATATCCATCGGTGGAAGTGGTGGGTAGTCTAACTTTGCGGGCTGCCTGAAGTCATGCCATGACCGCGGAAGTGACCTCTCCAGATACATCGGTCAGGCTTGTGTCGCAGCAGCCTGTCGATGATTCATTTCGCATGATGAGAAATGCGGGGTAGGACCGGCCCCCTGCCACTGGACCGAATCACTCATGGCGTTCCGCCCGGCGGATTGGCGGAGCTGGCTCCTGGAATGACCATTCCTCCATCCCAGATGATGATGCACTTGGGGAGCGCCCGCTGAAGCTCCGCGATACCTGTGGCAGTGAACTTGGTGTGTTGCAGCGCGAGAAATCGCAGACTCGCCATCTCCGCCAGGGGTGGCGCCGCTTGGTCGTCGACCGGAGAATAATTGAGAACGAGGCTGCGCAGATTGGTGAGTGGGCGAAGAGACTTGAGCCCCTCGGGCGTCAGGTTGCGACAGTTGTGAAGGGTGAGGCCGCGCAAACTCGTCACGCTTTCCACATGTGCGAGGCCCTCTTCGCCAATTGCGGACTTCGCCAATTCCAAGTCGTTCAAATGCAAACACCCCCGCAGGTGTTTCCAGCCATCGTCGCTGATCTTGAGGTCGCTGGCGAGTGAAAAACCAAGGTACTGGAGTTGCTTGATGCCGGCCAGAGTTTTCAATCCGGCATCGGAGAGATCGGAATTCCCCAGCCTGACGTCGAATGGGCCCAGCGCGGCGAGATGTTCCGCCTCCTGGTCGGCATTCTTCAAGTTGGGCCAAATTACTTGACTCACCCAGCGCATCGGAAGGAGATGCTCGGCACCCGAAGTCGGGGCGTCCGCCCCAAAGCGGACCGCCAGCACCGCGAACGAGGCTTTTGGCGGCTCAGTAATGGGGCCCAGAAGGTATTGGAACGCCACCCCTTTGTTCGCCAGCACCCAAGCGGCGGCCTGTTGCTCATCGGCCAGTGCCGCCAGGCCCGGGTGCAGCACGATCCCCTTGGTAAGGCTCGCCTGGAGCCGCTGCGCTCCCGCTGCCGTGAACCTGGTCTTATCCACATCCACGAGCCGCAGGGCGGGAAACCTGCCTAACAGGTCGACGGCATCGTCTCCGACTTGCGATCCCGATAGCTGCAGCGTTTGCAGACCGGGAAGTTGCTCTAGGGGGGCGAGCCCACCGGTGGTGCAGTTCTGGCCGACCGACAAGTACCGCAACGCGTCCAAGCCGGCCAATTCCTTGAGCCCGGCATCCCCTACCTTAGTCCCTGCCAATCCCAGGCTTCGGAGTTGCCGCAGCTGCTTGAGATGCCCGCACGCCCCGTCCGTGATCGACCTCGAGTTCAGCGTCAATTCCAACAGGTCTTTCCGACGCGACAGCCGCAGCGCCGTGGCGTCCGAGATGGGAGTATTTTGCAGGTCGAGCGCGGTAATCTCAATCCCGTCGAGCAGCCGGATACCCTCGTCGGAAATCCCCGCGCCGTTCAGGTTGGCGGCTGACAAATGGTTGAGTCCGGCCAGCTCGCGCAGCGTTTCGTTCCCCTGCTCGGTAACCGCCGGCAGCTCAAACCGATGGATCTCGAGCAGTGCGTCGGGGAGGTCTTCGATCCGTTTGATTCCGGACAAATACTCCTTGGTGGAGTGGCCGTAGATGGTCCCTCCATGCTTGAGGATCGCCTCTGCCGCGCGGCGGTGGGGGTCGGCTGTTGCACCGGATGGAGTGGTCTTGCCCTCGGCAATCGCCCCTTTCACCGCATCCACCGTCAGCGCGACGCGAAGACCAAGAAAGGGCGCGCGTAAATTCGGATCAAGGTTGCAGCGATACGAGGACCAACTATTGACCGTCGCCGGGACAAGGCAAGAGCCCCCGCGAAAAACGCGTCTGGAATTCGCCGTTAATGGACCAGTCGGATCGATTGCCGGCTCATCGGTAAACTGCTCGTAGTAGCTGAGCTGCCAGCCGTCTTGTACCCATTCGTAAACATTGCCGTGTGTGTCAAATAGTCCAAATGGGTTCGCCGACAGCTCACCGACGGCGTGAGGTCGCTCTCCGGAATTCTCTGCGTACCAACCTGCTCGCTCCGGATTCTCCTCCGTCCAGAACTTCGTGGTCGTTCCAGCCCGACAGGCAAATTCCCATCCGGCTTCCGTCGGCAAGTGGCAGCCGTTCTCCATGACAAACCGCTCATCTGGTCCCTTGCGAACATCGGGCGCGGTGAGCTTCTCTCTTTGCCTGAGCTTGTCGCAGAATTCGGTGGCTTCGAACCAGTTCATGTTCTCAACGGGATGATTCGCCGTATCGAGGCCCGCGACCTTGGCTGCTTCCTCCTTTTTTTCTCCGGTTACTGCGAAGAGCGATGGGTGCTTCCCCACAACCGACGCATATTGCCGTTGGGTCACTTCGTGGACGCCCAGGTAAAACGGCTTTGTGAGGATCACGCGATGGCGCGGACCCCCGCTCTTCAACCAGCGCTCTACTTCGTCCTTGACCTGTTGCGGATAATTGGCGATCCGCGTCAAGCCCTCCTCGATCTGCTCCGGCGTGCATCCCCTGATGAACTCCCCCGGCGGGATGAGGACGAACTTCATGCCGATGCTGTTCTCGTGTTCGATGGGAACCTTGAGGTAAGCGGCCCATTCTTCCTGGTGCTTGCGGGCCTGTTTTGCATCAAACGGCGCGATGGCTGGCGCGGGGGCGTCTTTGGGCCAGCCGTGCCAGCCGGTGGCGATTGGTGGCTTGGCGGGTTCCCCGGTGGCAGCCAGCCCAGTTACCCACTTCGCGCCGACAATTTTGCCGTGGTGGTTGTTGCCGGAGGAGTCCTTCAGCACGTCGCCCGTACCCTCCTGGAACTCATAGAGAGCCAGCGTGTCGGCGTCGGATTTCAGGCGTGCCTCGGGCTTGTAGTCTGCCTTGTATCGCGCGACCTTGGAGATGCGCACTTCACTCATGCTCCCCAAAAAGGGAAAGCTGGCTTTCGTAGCGCCATAGCCCCCCAAGAACGCGACGGAGTCGTTCGTCGTATCGATGACGGGCTCCGTTGCTTTTTCCGCGACGAGTTGTCCATCGACAAGTAGCCGCATGACCTTGCCGTCCCAGGTAGCTGCCAGGCGGACGTCGCGGCCCACCGGCATAGCCTTGGGGCCGTTCACATTCATCGCCTGCTTCTGCACGGCCGGATCCCAACCGCTGAACATGGGGATGCCGCTGGGATGGACGCTCAATCCCCCCCAGGGCCAGGCCACCAGCTTGGCGGGGCCGTTCTGAGGACCTGCGGTGCGAATCGTCGCTTCGATCGTGAGTGGCTCGGCTCCCTTGTACGCCAGCGTCGGAATGACGACTCGACTGCTGACGCCATCGAACTGAAGCGCCGAAACCCGCGCGGGGGTCGACACCGGCACTTCGACCCACTTGGCCCCGACGATTCTGCCATGGTGGTTGTTGCCGGAGGAGTCCTTGAGCACGTCCCCTGTCCCTTCGTCGAAGTGGTACAGGGCCAGCGTGTCTTTGTCGGTCTCCAAGCGGGTTTTCGGCGCGAAGTCCTTGTCGTAGCGAGCAACTTTTGCGATGCGGAGTTCGTCGATGAGGCCGGAAAACGGCGCGCTGGGATTGTCGATCGGAGGATCGCTGCCGATCAAAAACGAGAATCGGCTGGGCTCAAGACCTTGTTGTCTTTCGGTCGTGGACTGAAGTCTTCCGTCAATGAACAGCCGCAGCGTCGTTCCATCCCCGCGCGCCGCCGCGGTTGACTTACTAAGGCATCCCGCCACATGAATAGGGCGTCGCGAGACAAGCGCTTCGCGGGAGAAAGCGTTCGAGAATGCGCCATTGTAGTTTCCGACGATGAAGCGACCAAACGATGCCTTACCACTTCCACCTATTGGGAAGTGCAGAGCCATTCCCGCATCGCCAATGACGGCTGCCGATGCCTCCACCTGATACGGCACGATCGTCGCCTCCAGAGTAATCGGGTGCGAACCGAGATAATGGAGAGTGGACAGATCTATGTAGCAGTCCTTGCCGTTGAATTCCAAGGCGTAGTCCCTCGACGTCTCCTGGTTCACCGCGCCGGCGATGGGGGTCTTGGCGGGGAGTTTGCCCTGGCCCAGGAGCTTGTCCCCATGCTTCACCTCCACCTGGCCGGCCAGTAGTGCGACATGGACCGTGACCTTGTCCCCCTTCTTCAAGACCAGTTTGTTGGTCTCGAACGTAAAATCCCCGCGCCGAACGATGAGCGTTTTGTCGCCAGGGGAGAGTTTCACGTCTTTTCCCTGGTCCGCCTGCTTGAGGACGATG
>SXOA01000088.1 GCA_005778405.1 Planctomycetaceae bacterium | reverse complement strand
TCTTTCCAGCCGATGATGGACTCTTCAATCAGTACCTGCTTGACCGGCGACTGATCGAGCCCGCGATGGACGAGCTGGTCGAACTCCTCCCGGTTATAAGCAATCGCCGACCCGCTGCCGCCGAGCGTGAAGCTGGGGCGGACGACGCACGGCAGGCCGACATCTTCCATGACCTTACGGGCCTGCTCGACGCTCGTCACCGTCTCGCCGCGACAGCACTCCAGGCCGATTTTCTCCATTGCTGCCTTGAACAAGGCCCGGTCTTCCGCCTTGTCGATCACATCCGGCTTGGCCCCGATCATTTCGACGCCGTACTTTGCCAGCACGCCGTGCTTTGCCAGGTCCATTGCCAGATTGAGCCCTGTCTGCCCGCCGACCGTGGGCAGCACCGCATCCGGTCGCTCCTTCTCAATAATTTTCTCCACCATCTCCCACGTCAGCGGCTCGATGTAGGTCCGGTCCGCCCTCTCCGGGTCGGTCAGGATCGTGGCCGGGGTGCTGTTAACCAGCACCACCTCATACCCCTCCTCGCGCAGGGCCTTGCAAGCCTGCGTGCCGGAGTAATCAAATTCGCACGCCTGCCCGATCACAATCGGGCCGGAGCCGATGAGCAAAATCTTCTTGATGTCAGTACGCTTGGGCACGGTGCGGACAGTCCTTCCACGCAGAGGTCCAGCAGGAAAATCGCGCGGACAGGAATGCGGCTGCCGCGAGATGTGTAAAATTTCGCGAGTTTACCATGCACCCGCTAGCAGCGGAAGGGGCGGACGTCGGCGTCCCGCATTGAGGCGCGTTTCACGGCGAGGCCATATTCCAATCAATCTCTTCTCCCGGATTGGAGACTCCGTCGTAAAAAAAGAGGACCTGGATCTCTATCGTATTGCGCACGTCATGCCACTCGGCCCATTTCAGCAAAGGCGACTGAAGGGGAGTATGGGCAATTGTCCATTCCGCGGGCCGATAGAACGCGGGAGCACGATACTCGGTAAAGATATTGGAATTCGGTGTCAGCGCCAGGAACGGGGCGTAGCTGAGCAAATACAGTGCGAAGGCTGCCAGTATAATACTGCCAATAGCTGTAACGAGATTGATTAGCTGACTGCAAACCTTCATGCCCGGCATTCTACCGTCTGGGCCAATTTTCTTGCCAGTTCAACCTCCCTTCTCTTCCCTCTGCGGTCTCCGCGCCTCCGCGTGATGCCCGTCTTTCTCTTCAACGCTTGAGCATCCGGTCCCTGCAGGGAAGACCACGGGAAGCAGTTTTTCTCCCTTTCGGTTGACTCTGCACTCCCCACCCTTGATAATCATGCTTGTCCCCCCTTTGTCTGCCGGAGGTCGTCATGTCCCTCTCTCGCCGCACCCTTTTGGCCGCATCGAGTCTGCTCGCCCTTCCCGGCTTTACCGCCCAATTGCTGGGCCAAGATGCCAAAAGCGAACTGGCGAAAGAGCCGCCGGCCGGTGCGGAACCCAAGAAGCCGGGCAAGGACGACTCCTGGAACGAGTTCACACCGCAGAGCGAGCGGGCGGTTCGCAAGGGGGATGAGTTCCTGATGAAGACCATGCACCGCGACGGTGGCTGCGGCGTGGATATCGGCCAGCCCACCGACATCGGCTGCTCGGCGATGGTCGGCCTGGCACTCATGGCCCAAGGGAATACGCCGGTCGAAGGCCCCCGCAGCCGCGAGGTGCAACGGCTGGTGTCGTTCATTCTGCGGGCGGCGGAAAACATGCCAAACGACGACATCACCTCGCAGCAGGGGACGCAGCTCCAGAACAAAATCGGCCGCCACGCCCACAGCTTCTTCGCCGCCCTGTTCCTGGCGGAGGTCATCGGCGAAGGCTGGGATACCGAGCCGGTTCGCAACGGCCTGAAAAAAGTCATTACCGCCATCGTCGGCTCGCAAACACCGGATGGTCACTGGGGAAACCAGTCCTGGGCCCCGACGCTCGGCACCGTCATGGGCTGGGTCTGCCTCCGGGCCGCCCACTACTCCGGCATGCGGGTCGGCGGCTCTCCGGAGCTGACCGCCAAGCACCTGGTGCAAATGATGTCGTCGCAGCTCAACCAGAACCAGGGAAGCTGGATGCACACGCTCTACAAAAACGCCACCGGCATCCGCGTCCTATACGCCTTGGGCATGGACGAAGAGCCCATCGCCAAGAAGGCCTTCGCCGACGTCGCCGCCTTCATCAGCAAGGACAACACCGCCTTCTCCCAAGCCGGCGGCGAAGAGTTCCTGGCCTTCCACCTGATCACCGAAACGATGCTGCAAAAAGGGGGCGCCGACTGGACCATGTGGTTCCCCACCGTCCGGGACAAGATCATCGCCGTGCAAAACCAGGACGGCAGTTGGACCGGCCACCACTGCATCACCAGCCGCACCTTCTGCACCGCGGCGGCCATCCTGGTACTCACCTCGCCGAACCGTTATCTGCCCATCTCGCAGGCGTAACTCCGTCTCCCCTTGGGAGAGGGCCGGGGTGAGGGACCACTCTCCTTGTTTCCACGGTCCCCTTGGGAACACACGGCCTTGACGCTCCGCGGGCCATTTCAATTTGCGGGCTCCGGGACGCGAAACGCTTCCCGGCCCCTTATAATGCGGGTGGCTATGAAGCTCTCCAAAAAAACCAACCGTGGCGGGAATTTGCAGCTCAATATGACGCCGATGATCGACTGCGTCTTTTTGCTGCTTATTTTTTTCATGTCCTGCACGCAGGTTTCGGTCATCAACAAGAGCCCGCTCGATCCCCCGGAACAGAAGGGGACCGAGGATCAGTCGGAAGCCACGATCACCATTAATGTGGACAAGGATGGGGATATCCTCATCACGCAGGGGGTCTATACGCTGCCCGAAGCGGCCGTGCTGGTGAAGGAGACCATCGACGAGAAGCAGGGGAACGTCGAGTTGGTTAACGTGGTCCTGCGGGTGGACCGGCAGGCGAAATCGGGAGTGGTAAACGATTTGATCAAGGCCCTGGAGAGGCTGAAGATCACTAACGTCCGGTTCACGACCAGGGAGCCGTCATGAGCGAGGGAGCAAGAAAAGTAGGCCGCGACTCCTCTCGCGAGCCATCCGGTTCGATGGCGCTCGGGGCAAAAGCCGGTTGCCAGTCCGCGCACATCCCTGCTGGCTCGCGAGAGGACTCGCGGCCTACCTTGGAGATAAAGTCATGAGACTCACCAGCCGGAGCGGCAAGCATGGGGGGAGCCTGGAGCTGAACATGACGCCGATGATTGACTGCGTCTTTCTGCTCTTGATTTTTTTCATGACTACGGCCAGTTTTGTGGAGACGGAGCGGGAGCTCAATCCGGCCATCAAGGTGCAGCGGGCCTCGGCCCGGGCGGTTGGGGATTTTCAGCCCGCGGTGATTGACGTAGTGAGGGGGAGCGGTGGAAGGTTCGTGTACCGGGTCGGCGGGCGGGAAATCCAGACGCAGCAGGAGTTGACGCAGGTGCTGCGGCAGTTCGACAATAAGATTCAGGGAGCGTTCGTGCGTGTTTCGGATGACGCCATCTTCGACCTGCCTGCCGCCGCCATCCAAGCCGCCAAGGATGCGGGGTTTCCGTTCGTTTCTTATGTGCCGTTGGATGAGAAGTAGTAACCAAACGGGGTCGGGAAGAGTTTTCGCAGGTAAGTTGCCCGGAGAGCCAGCGATTTCGCCGCGAAAACCCTTCCCGACCCCTTTCAGGTGGCTGGCCTTGGCGGTGTGCCTGCTTGACCTGTTCGCGCCGCTGAACGCCCAGGACGATGCCCCCAAAGTCGAGCGTTATCTTTCCCGCCTCGGTCTTTCGGAACTCCGCGTGCGGCTGCTCGAGCGGGAGGTGGAGCAGGGAGGGGTGTTGAAAGACAGGGCTGCTCGCAAGCTGGCGGATGCGTATGCACAGGCCCTGATGGATGCCACGGATGACCAGTCCCGATTCGACCGCCTGAAGCAACAGATCGACAAGCTGCTGCTCGCCAGTCCCGAGGCCAGCACGCCAGCGCTGCAGGTGGGGCTGCTGCAAGCGGAGTTTCAGCGCGGGGAATCGCTTCTCACCGCGTGGATGGAAGACCCGCGCGACATGCAGGCTCTGGCTCGCGCGGCGGAGATTCTCCGGCCGCTTGCCACCGAGCTCGAAGCCAAGGGAAAAGAGCTAACTGCCGCCGCCGACAAGACGGCGGAGGGGCTGGACGCCATCAAGGGTGAAGACGCCCGTCGCGTGGCGGATCAAGAATTGTTCCGCCAGCAAGCGGTGATTGCCCGAGTCAATTATTACCACGGCTGGTGCCGGTACTACCTGGGGGTAACGAAACGGGATGCCAAGAATGCCGAGGCGGATTTCACTGCGGCCAAGGTGCAGTTTTGCGACGTGCTGGGGGTCGACGACGAGAAGGACTTTGCCGACGTGGAGGATGTTCCTTCGCTGGGGCTGGAATCGACCTGGCGGGCGCGGACGGTACTGGGACTGGCGCTCGCCCAGCAGGGACTCGGCAAGCAGAGGGCCGCGGAGCGGTGTTTCAGTTGGCTGCAACATGCGAGCGCGCCGGCGGGACTGCGGGACCAAGGGGCCTTTTGGCAATTGCAGGGACTGCTCAATGCGCCGAATCTCCGTGGAGCAGCCGACTATGCAAAAAAGAAGGTGGAGACTCTCGCCTCTCCTCCCACGCCCGGCAAGAACAGCCTCTGCATTGCCGCCATTCGCGCCGGCGCGGCAGTGGATGCGACTTCCAGCGATGGCGAGACCGCGAGGACGCTGATTGCCGCCGGCATTCGGGGCCTGGCCCGGCTGCGGCAGTTCGAAACGCTAAGTCAACTTGTGGCGAAGCACAAGCTGGACGAGATGCAGGAAAAGTCCGCCAGTTTCTATCTTTCGTGGCTGCAGGGCCGCGCGCAGTTTTTCGCCGCCGAAAAAACCAAGGCTGCTGCCGACTATCAGGCTGCCGCCGCCGCGCTGGCTGCCGCGCTAGACTTGCCCGAAGCCGCCCGCGATTTGTTCGCCGCCGCCCAGTGCCGCTATCACCTGGCGTGGTGCAAGTTCCGGCTCGATGAGTTGGAAATGGCCGCCCGGCTGTTCCACGAGGCAGCGCCGGTGCTGATCGAAGGAGAAAAGGAGCTGGCGGTGCAGGCGGCCTGGATGGAGTTTTCCAGCTTTCAGAAGCTGTCCGAAAGGAAGAAGGAAAAAAAGTATGCCGCCTCCGCGGTCGCGGCGCTACAAGCGCTGCGGCGTGACTTCCCCGATTCGGAGCAGGCGGGCAAGGCGGAACTGCTGATCGCCCGTTTGCAGCAGGATCTCTCCCCCGAGGACGCGCTCGCCAGCCTCGTCGCCATCAGGCCGACCGAGCCCAATTACGCTTCTGCCCGGCTGGAAATCGCCCAGCTCCAATTTCAGAAGTGGACGAAGCTGAAAGGGGACAAAGCCCGCGCCTCTGCCGCGGCTGCCGAGGCGTTTTCCGCCGTCGATACGCTGCTGGCCGCCAAAGGAGCGAGCGCCGACCAGAAACTTCGCGGCTGCCTGATTGGTTTGCAAATCGCGCTCGATACCGCGCCCGTGGATGAAAAACGAGCCGCGAGCCTTTTGGACACAGCGACTCCGGCCGGCGAAGCACTGTCGCCGCAAAGTCCTCTCGCCGCCGAATTCCATTACCGCCGTTTGCAACTCGCTCAAAAGACGGGGGATAAGACGGCCATGAACAAAGGGGCGGCCTGGATTGCCGCCAATGCCGCCGGCTCGCCGTATGAGCTGCCGGCGCTCGTGATCGTGGCCCGCCAGGCGGACGACTCCGTCGCCGCGGCCACCGACGCGAACCGCCAGGAGTTGCAGGAGGAAGCGGCGGAAATCTACGCGCGGCTGGCGTCGCTCGTCGGCGATACGCCCGAGGCCATTGCCGGCGTCAAAAATGCGCTGGCTATCAACTCCAAGCTGGCCCACTATGATGAAGTGTTGGGGCGATGGAAGGCGGCGGCGGCGCGGCTCGACAAAATCGTGGCCGCGATGCCCAGCGACAAAAAGTATTTGCGGCGAGCGGGCATCGCCCATTTTCAGGCAGGCGACCACGCCCGCGCCCTGGAACTGTGGCGCAAGCTGCTGGGCGGAGTAGAGGGAGGACGCGAGGAATGGCTGGAAGCCAAGTACCACCAGCTCGTCTGTCTGACCAAAACCGACCGCGCGAGTGCCGCCCGAGTCTGGAAACAATTCAAGCTTCTGCATCCGCAAATCAAATCCGCCGCTTGGAAATATAAATTCGCAGCGCTGGAAGCAGACCTCGCCAAGTAACCCTGACCTCTGCCCTCATGCCCTCCTCGTCCTCCTCACTCCGCGAATCGCAATTGGCCGCGTTTCGCGACAAGGCGGGGCCGATTCTGGCGGAGGCGCGGGGGCTCACTCCCGGGGCACTGGCCCGGCTGGGTGATGTCGCCCGCGAGTTGGGCCTCCCGGACGATCAAATCCAAGAAGCCATCCGCGCGCTGCATGGCGGAGCCGCGAAAGCCAAGGATCCGGTGGTGGAAAAATTCCGCAACCGGCTGCGGAAAGACTTATCGGCGCGAAAGACCATTATCGGCCCCGAGATCGAGGCCCGCATCGTCGCCGGCGGCGTGGAAAAATATCAGCTCAGCGAACAGGTCATTTTGGAGGTCTTGGGGGAAGTCGCCGCCGAGCTGGAGCTGCGGCGGATTACCGGCAACGAGGCCCTTGCTCATTTTGTGGAAATGGTCGACGCGGCGATCGGCGACAAGACCTGGCTCAATCGCCAGGCTTGGGATCGCCTCCGGATGGCGTCGGAAAAATGGGGGCTCACCTTCGAGGATGCCGACCAGCTCGTTGAGCAAAAGCTCGATGCCAACCGCCGGGCTTCCTTCCGCGGCAAGCTCTTTGGCTGGGTGGCGACATACGGCTCGATTGGGGTAGTGGCTTGTGTGCTGATTGTGATCGGCATCCTCATGTCGCGGCCGAAGAACGAGCCAGTGACCAGCGGCCCCGAGATGGGAATGGGAACCTCCACCGGCGACGGCGAAACCAAACCGCCAATCCCCAAGGGTCCGCCCGAGTGGTGGGGCTATGAGCTGGCAATTGTCGCGACGGAAACGAGGCGCGAAGTTCCCGGATTTGCCGAGGTCTATGGCCAGCTCATCCGTGATACACCCGAGCAGCGGAGTGCCGGCTACACGGCGCTGGTCCAACTTGGAGCCAAGTTGGCCCCCGCATCGTCCGAGCGCATCGCTGTCGAGGAGATCATCACCCTTTGCCACGCTCGCGAGCCCGACGAAGATGCCGCACTGCAGCTCCGCACGGCGCTCGTGGCCCTCATTCCGCAGCACTCCACGCCGCTCTCAACCGACAACTCGCTATACGAACGGGCATTCTGGGGGGTTGGCCTCGGCCGACAGATGCTGCGCGCGGCCGTCGTGCGGCCTAATCGGCCGGCGGCGGTGGCGTCAGCCCTTTCGATTGCGCTGGGGATAACCATCACGGCCGACGGGAACGAAGGGGAGCTGGCGGCGAGATCAGAGGCCATTCTTTCGCTCTTGCTGTTCCAACATTTGATCAGCGCCGCTCCCCGTCATCCGGCGAGCGCCCCCGTGCTCCACAAGTTTCTGCTAGAACATGGCCGCCTTCCTTCGGCACCGGAGGAGCGCGAGCCGCTGGAGGCGACGTACCTGGCGGCCCTGTTGCCGTCGTCGGAAGCCAACTGGCGGGATCATCACGAGCTGCTTACCCGCTTGGCCCGGTCGAAGAATCCCCTGGTCACGCTGCGGATGGCGGACCTGCTGGTCAAGGTGAGCGACCGAGGCTTGCAGTCGCTGCTCGCGGAGGAGCTGGTGCGGCATACGGGGGCGAAGCCGAGGACCAGCGATCCCAAGGATGTGGCCCGCAGCGTCCGCCAGTCGCTCGGTGCGGCCGGCGTCTCTTCCGCCCAGTCCCAAGAGGACCGCTGGGAGGTTCTACGCTTGGAGGTGGGGACGTCCCTGAATAAAAAGCCACCGGCCGCGGGGAACCATGCAGAGCTGCTGAAGGAAACAGTGGAGTTGGCCCGGCTGGCGACTCTCGCCGCCGCGCTCAGCCATGGAGAATCCGGCATTCCCGTCTTCGATGGGCTGCTCTTGCCGAAAAAGCCTGAGGAGGAGGCGGAGAAAGATGCCTTCGCCGCAGAGAGCAAACCGGCTGCCGCCAGGCCGCGGCCCCTCTCCAATCGCGAGAAGCAGCAAGTGGAGCTGATGGTGGCCACGCTGCGGGCCTTTCACGAGCATCCGCCGATTCAACGCTTGGGCAGCTTGCGGGCGCTGGCGCAGCTCGCCCCCAACATTCCGGACCTCTCTTACGACCAGTCGTTGGCCGTCGGCCGTTATCTGCTGGCCGAAAAGTCGAAGGAGGAGCAGGAGGCGGTTCAACTCATGATGCCGCACTTCAAAACCTGGAAGCAACTGCGGCTGGCGATGTCGGACCAGGTGGAAGGAAGTAAGCTGCCGGCGGACCAGGTGCAGGAGCTGGTGAATGGCCTGCTGGGCGATAGCGCGTTTGTGGGGAGCGATTCGCTCCGCCGCGCGCTGCTCTTGAGTGTGCAGCACGATTTGGGGAGCGGCAAAAACAACACCAAAGAGGCCTCGTTGGTGCAGCAAGCCGCCGAGCAACTGGCCGAGAGCTATCGTGCGCGAACGCGCCTGGCCGGCGTTTCGGCCGCTGAGCTCGCCTCGGCGGAATCTCCAGGGCAAGTTCTGGAAGTGCTAGTGCAAGCATTGACGAAGTTCGCCGGCGAAAAAAAATCCGCCAGCGGCCAAGCGGGCCAGGCCGAGCAATTGGAGGCGGCCCGCTTCCTGGGAACGAGCGATCTGCGAAAGACAGTATTGCTGCAACGGCTAATCATTCGGGCGGCAGTGGAGCGGATCACTGTCCTGCGTCCCCGCCAGGCGGAACTGGCTGCCTTGGTGCTATCGAGCCTGGAAACGGCCGACGCCAAGGCGGAGAACCTGCTGCTCCAGCTTTACATGGGTGAAGCGGCCACGTTGAAACTGGGGATGTTGTATGGGGCGAATTAGTTGGGCCATCACATTCTTGACATTCTTCCTGCTTACTCAGCCGGCACATGCCGTCGTTGTTTACAAAAAGGGTTCCAGCAAGCCCGTGGCGGGACACCTGGTGCGGCAGAACGGCAACGAAGTGGTGGTCCGCGAAGAAAACGCTGCTGGGCAAAGGGACATCATCATCCCGCGGAGCGAAATCGGGGACCTGATTGAAACGGTCTCTGCCGAGCGGCTGGAATCGCTCAATCCGGTCCGGCCGCAGGAATATCGCGAATATGCCGAGGAGTTGGCGGAGAAAAAGCTCGATCCCGAGGCCCGGCTGATGGCGGTTCGCCTGTTTCAAATTGCGGCCTGGCTCGATCCGGCCAAGACGGGCCGCGGCGCGCTATTGGGCCTTGTTTCCGTGGCTCGTCCCGGAGAAGAAGAAGCCCGCTTTCGAGCAGCCGCTTACTTGTTTGATCCGCGGCATGACAAGGCCCTGCTCGGGCAAACATCAGCGTCCGTCGGTAAGGGAAAAAAGGAAGAAGACCCCGTCCAGGGCCTGCTCGAAGCACTTCGGCAGCTTCGCCGCGGGCACGGCCAGTTGGCCCGCGCCGCGCTTGCCCACTTGGCCGTTGGCGAGGAACTGGACGCTCACCGAGGCATCCTCAGCCGCGAGGAGTTTCTGGCGGCGGCTTCCGGCAAGGAGCTCTCTGACGAGCAGCTCCGCAAAGTGCTCGAATTGGAACTGACTCTCGACAGCCGGCTCAGTGGCCGCGGGGAAGCGAGGACGCAAACGACGCTGGCCTCCTGGACCGATGCCGTACGGACAGGAAACCTGGCCTCGCTTCCCGCGCTCCAGTTCGACAAGCTCACTCCGTTTGACCCCCACGAATGCGTTTTCCGCCAAGGGAAGTGGCAGCGGCCCGAGTCGGACAAGTAGAATGTCTCCATGCAAACCCTGCAACTCAATCACGTCGCCCTGCACGTCGCCGATCTGGAGCGGAGCACGAAGTTTTACACCGAGGTGTTAAAGCTCGAGCCGATGCCCCGCCCGGATTTCGCCTTTCCTGGGGCTTGGTTCCGCTTGGGGGCCGACCAGGAGCTGCACCTGATTGGCGAGCGGACGAGCCCGGTCATTTCTCACAACCGGGGAAACCACTGGGCCCTGATGGTGGACGACATGGATGCCTGGGAGAAGTTCTTTCGGGAGAACGAGATTCCCTATCTCCCCCGCCGCCGCCGTCCCGACGGGGCCTTTCAGATTTATCTGATTGACCCTGACGGACACTACATCGAGCTGTGCACCGCGGTTCCAGCGACGGGGTAGGCCACGTCGCCGAAGGAATGCACTTCCGAGCAGCCAGTTTTCTACTTCTTGCCGATGCAGTACAGGAACTTATCCGACCGGAGATAAATCTTGCCATCCAGAATCGCCGGGCCGGCGTTGAAGATGCTGTCGTCCTCCATCTTGTTGGTGGCCAGCACTTCCAGCTTGGGATCGGCGGAGATGACGAAGGTTCCCTTGCTCCGCGAGACGGCGTAGAGCTTGCCGTCGCCGGCAACCACCGAGGCGTAATATTCCTTGCCTCCGCCACCCATGCCGCGCCCTCGTCCGCCGCCGCCAAATCCGCCTCCTCCGGGAGGTGCACCGGGAGCGCGGCCGCTGGCAGGAGGCGCAACGGCACCGCCGCTGGCCGAGAGACGCTTCTTGGGTATTACCTCGCCGTCCTTAAGTTTTGCACCTTGGACATAGCCGCCGTCGTCTACCCATAAAAGGAGCTCGCCCACAATGACCGGAGAGGTCACGTACGAGCCGACATTTTTCGACCAGAGAAGATTTGTCTTGGAAACATCGTCTTTGCCCCCGGCCTTAATGGCGACCGCGCCAGCGGAGCCAGGCCCGCCGCCAATGGCGTAGATAATACCGTCCTTGGCGACGGCGCTACTGCATAGGGCGTTCGTGTTCACGCCTTCGCAGTACCACAAGAATTTTCCGCTCGCCGGATCGAACCCCCAGACTTCGCCGGGGACGGAGAGCACCAATTCCTGCTTGCCCCCGGGCAGGTCCACCAGAATGGGCGTTCCCCAGCAGCCGTACAAACTATCGGCTGGATTCTTCCAGACTTCCTTGCCGGTCTTTTTGTCGAAAGCGATCAGGGCGGTCCCTTCGGCGGCGGCGTTCACGATGACCAGGTTCTTGTACAGAATCGGGCTGCAGGCGGAGCCCCAGTTGTTCATGGCCGAGCCGCTACCGACCTCCTTGTGCCACATTTCCTTGCCGTCCATGTCATAGGCATACACGCCCGACTTGCCGTACAGCACATACACACCCTCGCCGTCCGTCGCCGGGGTACTGGAAGAGTAGCCATGCGACATCAGCATCGAATCGCCCCGGTCCTCGTTGGCCTTCGCTTTGACACCCTGTTTCCACAGAATCTTGCCGTCTTTGCGGCTGGCGCAGACGAGAATTCTCTCCAGAGAGTCGGGTACTCTCCCCATGAAACAGGTGACGAAAACCTTGTCTCCTGCGATCACGGGAGAAGACGCACCCGCGCCAGGAAGACTGGTTTTCCAAACCAATCCGTCCTGGGCCGAATCCGACCACTTGGTCGGAAGCCCCTTTTCTTCGCTAAACGCGTTCCCATTGGGGCCGCGAAAACGGGACCAGTCCGCGGCATATGCGGAGACGGTGGTGAAGACAAACAGTGTGGCGAGTGCCAGTAGTCGAAGTCGCATTGACGAGTTCCTTGGAAGCGAGCGAATCGGGGGGGCAGATTCTCACACAGAGGCACGAAGCCACAGAGCAGAAGAAGGGAAGGGTTGGCAAAATGATGAAAGGCAAAACCATAGGATTCTGATTTCTTATCATTTTGCCATCCATTATTTTGCCAGATCTCTTCCTCCGCTTCGTGCCTCTCTGTGAGAATCTCTTCATTTCTGAATGGCCGCCGAGCAATGCCTCGCGCGGCGGCACAAGTGACGATCATGTTCAGGCAGAAAAGTTAGTCAACCTTCTTCTCGCCAGCCTTCGCGCCGGGACGGCCACCGGGGCGACCACCACCGGGTCCACCGCGGCCGCCGAGGGTCGAGACGTCGAAGGCTTTGCCTTTGAGCTTGGTGAACTTCTCGGTCTGCTCGGCGGTGATAACCTTGGCGATTTCGGCGATCTGTTCATCTCGGAGCTTGGTGAATGCCTCACGGTTGCCACCGCCGCCGCCGCCGGCAAACAGAGCCTGCATTTTTTCCCCTAAGTCCTTGCTGACGGTCGTCAGCTTCTCCTGCTGTTCCTTGGTGATGTCGAGCGCCTTAATCACTTCGGGATCGTAATAGGCGGCGGTGCCGGCGGCCTGATAGGCAATCTGCTGCACTCGCTCCAGCTGTTCAGGCTTGAGGGACTCCTTGAGCTTGGCGGTGAATGAATCGTTGACCTTCTTCATTCCCTCGGTCATCTTCGCCAGCTGTTCTTGGGTGGGGCGCTCGCCGCCTCCGCCACCAGTAATGCCGGCGTCGGTGCGGACCTTTTGTGATTCTGTCCTGTACTCGTCACCGAGGGCCGTCAACTTGGCCTTCTGATCATCCGTGGTGCCAATTTCTTTTTGGACGGCTTCATTCGCCGCGAGGCCGACCAGGCTTCGCCCGCCGCCGCCAAAGAAACCTCCGCTTCGTCCTTGGGCCGAGAGCGAAGTTGTCAAAACCAGGCAGGCGATCAGCGCGGCGAATCCGAAATACGAGAGGCGAGACATATGCAAACTCCTGAAAACGGGAAACAGATGGGAATTGACCGATTGGCCTCAAAACCTGCGACATGGGCGATTGTAGAGCTAACTCGCCTGCTGTCAACGATTTAGGGGGTGTGGAGCTGCCGGACAATGGTGCCTGGCAACGAAGAACCTCGGATTGAACACCGCTCAACCCACGAAGGGTCGCACCGTTTTTGCCGGTTTTTCGGCGCTTGTCGACTGCGTAGCTCGCGGGAACTTTGCTGTGGGCCAGCAGGAAGCCTCGTCGAAAAAGATGAAGTCCCCTCAGCGAGCCGCCGAGTCTACCCACCGGAGTTTTCGCCCCTATGAGTTCCATTGCTCAGGAGCCGGCTGTCATCCTCATCATTGATGACGACGCCATTACCCTGACCGGCGTCGCGGCTGTGCTTAACCTGTCTGGCTATGAATGCCACTGTGCCCGCGACCGGGAAGCGGCGACCAAAGCGGCCCGCCGGCAGGCCCTCGACCTGATCATCTGCGATGTCAACCTGGCGGGGGAAAGCGGTCTGGCCCTTTGCCGCGACCTGCGCGGCGAGCCGGGGATGGACGAAGTGCCGGTGATGTTCATGTCGAGCGCCCAGATTCCCGATATCGTCCGGCGTAGCCACGAAGCGGGGGGAGCCTATTACCTCCGCAAGCCGTTCGACCCCGAGGTGCTGATCGAGCTCGTCGGCAAAGCCCTCTGGATGCCGCACCTGGTGCAGACCCGCGTCAAACGCTTCCAATCCGCAGCCGAAACGGTCCCGGCGGCACCGAAGATGGGGCGGGTGATGGAGGCGCTGCAGGGAATCAAGATTCCGCTGGCGTAGAGTCAGGGGGCAGGGGGCAGGAGTCAGGGGTAAGTTACTGATGTTACCTTTGGTGACTCCTGACCCCTGACTCCTGACTCCTATCGTTTTTCCCAGTTAACGCATCGCCCGCAATGCGGTACTCTAATCGCGGAGGGCCAGCTATGAGCGTTGCGACTTCGAGTGCGGTTCGTGCCGCGGCGACTAACCAGCCGGTGAGCGACCGGGTGTTTCTGACCGCCCAGTGGCGGGCACTTGCCATGCTCAACTGGAAAATTCCGGCGGACATTCTGGAGCCCTTTGTGCCGCGGGGAACCCAGCTCGATTTTCATCAGCGGGAGACGTATGTCAGCATTGTGGGGTTCATGTTTCTGGACACGCGACTCTTGGGGGTGCCAATTCCCTTTCATCGCAACTTTGAAGAAGTGAATTTGCGGTTTTATCTGCGGCGCGAGGTCGCCGGCGAAGTCTATCGCGGCGTCGCATTCATTCGCGAGATCGTGCCCCGCTGGGCCGTCTCCACGGTCGCCCGCTGGGCGTATAACGAGCAATACGTTCGCTTGCCGATGAAGAGCCAGAAGGTGCGGTATTCCCTGGAGGAGTCCGCCAGCGGACAATCCGCGCCCTGCGTGGAATATGCCTGGCGTCATCGCGGATCCTGGTGCGGCATTCAGATGGAATGCGCGGGGGAGCGCCAGCCGCTCGTCGCCGGCAGCGAGGAAGAATTCATCGCGGAGCATTACTGGGGCTACAGCCGCCAGCGGGACGGCAGCACGAAGGAGTTTCGCGTGGAGCACCCTCCCTGGGAATACTGGCCGGCCGCCAGAGCCAGTCTCACTGGACCAGTCCCGCAGTTCTACGCGCCGGAATTTGCGGAAACGCTTTCCCGTCCCCCCGATTCCGCGTTCCTGGCCGACGGCTCGGAAGTCAAGGTCTATCAGCCGCGACGACTCTGACCCTTGACTCCGGCTCTACACCATCGGCAGCCCGACTGGCCTGGGACTTCGGATGCCGCGGCGTCGTTTTTGTCCCTTGATGCTGCTGGGGCGGCCGATCGCTTCGCAGTATTCGTCGAACTGCTCGGGAGTTTCGAAGTACTGCTGATAGGTCCAGTTCTCGTCGTACTCGCAGCCGTCGGTGGTGTATTCGCGGCAGATTTGCGGCCGCGTTTCGTAGATGCCGCAGAGGTTACTGGGCCGCAAATGGCGGCAGGGAGTGTGAATCAGCAGATGCCATGTGCCGTCGTCGACATAAACGGAGGCCCGCTCGTGCAGCAGATACCAGCGGATGTAGTCGAATTCCTCGCGCGACTCCGGCGTGTCGATGGGGAGCGCAAAGTACTTGCAACACTTGGCCGTGCAATGATCGCAAAGAGATTCACCGGGCCGCATGTCCTGGCGGCGGGGCCTTTGAAGTCGGGGAACTGACATGAAAATCCGCCGGTAGAAGAAGCGGACCTGGAATCGTTGGGCAGTCAGACTTCCAGCCCCGAGCGAGCCTAGGGAAACTGGGTTTACGAAGACATCGCGGGTTATTTCTTGCGATGGCGAATGCGAGCGCGCATCCGCCGTTTCTTCTGACCTAACTTTCGCCGACCCTTACCCGATTTCTTAACACCCACCGCGGACCTCCTGGGACAACTTCGTATCTGGCTTGGACTTAGGGGTAATTGGGTGAGCCTACCATAGCCTGTCGCCAGTCCGCAAGGTGCCACTGAGGGTAGGCAAATCCAAGAAATGTTCCTTGCCTCTAACGGCTCCTTTCGCTACAGTCCCCCCGCCTCTGCCGCTCGCCCCGCAGCGACCTTACCGGCAGGGTGTTCTGGAATGGAATCTGGAGCCACCGATGAATGAGTTTGTTGACCCTCTCGTGTTTTGGGCGGCTGCCGCCGTACAAGTGCTCGGCCTTGCTAGCGTCCTGTTTGCCCGACTGCCCAGGGCGTCCACGGCGCATGATTATGCACGAGGCGTTTTTCTGGGCTGCCTGGTCGTGCTGGGGCTGGCCACGATCGTCGCCATCGGCAGCGGCAGCGGATACTGGGCGTGGTGCGGCACCACGTTTTCGCTGATGTGCGTAGGCGGCACGTTTGACGTGGGAACGCTCCGAACCGACGCCTTTTAGGGCGATGGAAAAACGGCGGATCTTGATTCCACGCCCACGCAAAGCCGTGGAACTGCCTCACAGCGTCGTCCAGAAAGCGAAGTTACGCCAGGTCTCGATCTTCAAACAGCGTCAGGGCCAGTAGCATCGCCACCGAGCTATACAGCACGCAGTACACCAAGGCCCACAGAGTGTAATCCGTGGGGACCGGCAACCCGGTGGCAAAGCTGGCGTCGGTGCTGAAATGTTCCAGCACTGGCAACACCGTGGCCGAAATCTTGGCCAAAAAGACCACCGGCGCGGGGACATTTTCCGCGACAGACTGCGACTGCACCATGAGCGGGGTCAGATGCCCCAGGACATAAATCGAGAAGCTGATGATGAAGTTCGCCAGCATCGGCATGCGAGTGGAAATCGCCACGCTGAGAGCCGCCAGCACCAGCGTCTCCATATAAGCCAGGAAAAGTCCTGGCAGGGTTTGCATCATCTCGTTATGGCAGATCTGCCAGGTGATTTGCTCCATGTCGGTGGAGTTTTCGCGGGCGTCATAGATGGTTTTGTAAGTTACCGTGACCAGCATCACGGCTCCATACATCACGAACATGACCGCCACGGTCCAGGCGATGCCCACGAACTTGCCCAGAACAAAATCTCGCCGGCTGACAGGTTTGGAGAGCACGGTGAGGGCCGTTTTGCCTTCAATTTCATCCGCCACCGAAGTGCTCGCGGCCCAGATTGCCTGGATGAGGACCAGGAACAGGATCAGGTTCAGGCTGGTCCCCTTGAGCATCTTGATGTCTTCACCCAGCGTGTAATACGGCACGAAGTCAAATACGATGAGCCCGAAAATTCCCACCGTGCACAAGATGACAAACAGCGGCTGGGCCATTTCTGATTTGGCGGTGGAAAGCGCCACTGCCGCCAGCTTGGGAAAGAACGTCCGCTGCGCCAGATAGAGCAGAAAGACCGCGGCGATGGCAATGGCGGCGTAGACCACCGAGAACATTTCCGGCATCGCCAGCGTGTTGCGAAACGTGATTTCCAGCTTGGCCGGCTGGGTGCCGTAGTTCCGGACGAACATCTCGGTGACCAGCAATTCAGCGAACGGCGAGGTGCCGTCGGGATTGCGGTTCCAAACGGTGTCATCGTTCGCGGCGACGTTGATGGTTTGGGCAGCGAAGGAGTGCTTTTCAAACGTTTCCGTCTTGACCCTCACGCGCTGGTCCGCCCGGAAGATCATCTGCATCAACTCTTTCTTGCGGATCTCGACATCAATCTTGACTTCTTTGGGCTCCTGAAAATCACTGGTTGCCGCGGGAATGTCATAGGTCTTGGTGATTTTTCCCCGCGAGATAAGTTTTGGATACGCCCACAGGTTTTCCAGCAGTTCCGTCGGTTTGCGGACAATCGTCAGCCCCAGAATGCCGAACGATGCCACGCAGCAAACAACCACGAACAGCGGCAGCAGCACCCCTTCCCGCACGGCCAGCGGAACTTCCGAATTCGTCCGGCGAGAAACCAAAGACACGCTCCCCATCGCCACCACTAGACAAGCGGTGGCCCAGGCCACCACAGTGGCGGCCAAGTCGGTTGCGGTCCGTTCCGTGGCCACCGGCGCTCCCCCTTGGGGATCTCCCTGGGCGGCCCGATTCACCGGCGCATGCCGGGCGGCTTCCCCCCAAGGCACAAAGAAAATCAAGGCACCCGCCAGATACACAGCCGTCAGCACCCCCACGGCCATCCACCGCGATTGCGGCTGCTCGACCAGATCGGCCAGGGCCTGAATGCGGCCAAGCAGGTTACCGATTCCCCACAGCACCAGACAGAGCACCAGCCCCAGAATGGCCCCCACACCCATGACCCACACCGGCGTCAGCCAGCTCATCACCGCGTCCCCCAGTTGAAGGTGGACGACGTCAAAAATGTCCGCAATGAGAGGCAAGGGCATGAGTGCGAGCGGTGCTGGGCTTGTTTCTTGACTGCGCCGGGGCCGGCGAGATTCTTCAGGCGGTAAATACAGGCGGACAGGCCATTTACGGAGCCTGCCCGCCAACGGTTCGGAGCCTTTTTCCGGTCAATTTCCCCGGTCGGCTCTTCGAGGAGTGTTTGGGGTGAGTTCCTATCGTAATTGAAACCCTGGGGGGAAACCTAGCCCCGTCCCTGATGGCCGCAAACAATGGTGGGGATTAGGCTTAGCGATGGGACCACGAACTTCATGCGCCAGATTTCGATGAATGAGATTCCTCACCCAATTGCGTCCACTGGCGGTTATTTTTGGACCCCGCGGAAACTGATGATTAGTTTGGTTATCGCTCATCTCTGCCTCGCCGGTGCAGTCAGCACGGGCAATACATTACTTGAGTCTTCTCTCCTGCAAAGTGGCTTTGCCATCCGCTACCATTTGGCGCTTGCCTGGCCGCTCGGCTTTCAAATGGGGCAGCTAATTCTGGTGGTGTGCTGGTGTTCCTTTGCGGGACAACCTTGGTATCTGCGAATTCCCAGGTTTTTGTTGCTCCTGGCCTGGCTGTTCCGCTTTGAAATGATGGGCATCTATTTCGTGCGGAGCGACCTTGTGGAAGTGATGGTGGAAGAGTACGCGGCCTTCAACTTTCTGATGCTACTTTCACCGCTTCTGGTTCTCAATTTCTACGGGCTTTGCAGCGGCAGTCGATTTCGACAGGATTCTCACCAACGTTCCGCCAGATACCAGTTCAGCACGAGAAGCCTCCTGCTAATCACTGCGGAGCTCTCGGCTCTGCTCGGACTGGGCCGAGTTGTCATGCACTGGAACAGGAACGGTGTCGAGGAGTTTTGGTCGGCACTCTCCGGCTACCGTCCCGAAGAACTCATGCCCGTAGTTATCAGCCTCACAGTTCTGCCAGCGGCATTTCATGGTCTCTCACGCCAGCGGACGTGGCTGAGATTGTTGTTTTTGAACTTGTATCTGGCCCTTCCGCCTTTCGTTATGGCGTGGTCTCAAGTTCCGTTCATTGCCAGGTCCATCGTTTCCGATCAGGATGTGTGGCTCAGTTTGCTCATTCACTGGCTGTATTACTACTGCGCCCATCTCTCCGCCGCCGCCACCATCCTGCTCACCTTCTGGACTCTCCGCCGCATTGGTTACGATTTCCGCCGCCGCGATGAATTGCCTCGGGCGGGCAGCGCGTCGAATGCCAACAGCTCGGCCGCTTCGGCTGCTGCGTAGCCGGGTGGAAAGGGGTTGCCGGCTGGTCCGGGTGGTTTTTCGCCGACCGGGGCTGTGGAGCTCGCCGCCGCACTCTTTCGCAGCTCGCGGATCCAGACATCGCTATCGACGAACTTGGCACCCCGTTGCCGAGCGCTCCGCTGCACCGCGTGGTCGCTGGAAACCACGCTCAAATGCCGCGGGTCGGCTTCGCCCGCGATCAGGTCCGCGATCAGGTCGTCCGCCGTTTGCTTGCGGGGAGCGAATCGCACCATCATTTCCGCATGCACCAGTTGTGACGGCAGTCCGGGGGGAGCGGCGGCGGCATCGAACACCACGGTCGTCTGCCTCCGCAGCGGCCCCGGCAATTGGGCCGCCAAAAACTCCAGCAGCGCCCTGCGGGACTGCTCCAGCGTTGACGGTGCCCCAACCGGGCCGAAGATGCCGGAAACATGCAGCAGGTTGTAACCATCGACCAGCAGTAGCATTGCCCCTCCTGCTTGCATTCTCTCACAAGCCTTGGCGACAGCAAGCCTTGCGACGGATAACGCAAAATGCACGAAATTACTGGCTGAACCTGCAAGGCTCCCTGAGTCCCGCTTCAACTTGCGATTTTCTTTTCCCCCTTGTAATTCCAAGCTAAAGTTTCAGAGTCGGCTCGTCGAAGGGGCGCGGAATCCCCCGGAGGCGCTGACGCGAGTGGTGAGGAACTTCGGGGGCCGATGATGAACTGCCAGGAACTAGCCAGCCGGATCGAACGCCTTCAGCCGGGGGCCGATGCCCGCGACGTGGCCCGGCTCTGTCTGTTGCTGACCAACTCGACGGACAACTACGATGAGCTGGCGGATGACCGGGCGCTGACTGACATGTGGCGAGAAATGGGGCTCCGCCTGCAAGCGGCCACTGACCAGCACGCCGCCATGACGGACGACCTGGAAACGCTGGCCCGCACCGACCCACAAAAATTCACACCCCAGCAAATCTGGGTTCTCATCCGGGCCATCAAGGTCCAAAGCCAAATCCTACAGCTCTACGTCGGCGAGCCGGCGATGGAAGTCTAGCGGTTGCAATTTCCTGGCCTCGCTTAGAGCCACTCCTTTCTAGCTTTCTCCGGCCGACGACGATTGTCCGAGCAGCTCCCGCAGTTTGCGGATGGCCCGGAGATACCTCATGCTGGCCGCTGGCTCGGTCAGGCTGAGGGCCTGGGCGATTTCCTGGTTGGAGAGCTGCTCGTAATGCCGCATGATGATGATTTCGCAGTCCTGGTCGGGGAGCTGCGCGATGGCCCCTTCGACGCAGCGGGCCATTTCCTTTTGCGTGGCGGCAGCGGCGGGGGTGAGCTCGCGGCCGACGAGCTGGGCGGCGAGGTCCATCGTGGAATGATCGTCTGCCGAAGGGACCGCCAGGTTCCATTCCCGGTCCACGCTCCGCTTGGCACTGACCCGGTGCCGGCGATGGGCGTCGATGATTCGGTCCTGGGCAATCTGCCGCAGCCAGAGATGAAACGACATCACCGGATTGGCCAGATAGTCCTTGAGCCGCCGGCTCGCTTCGATGAGGACGTCCTGCACCACGTCGCTGGCGTCAATCCGCCGCTGGATCTTCTGGTCCAGCCTGAGCTGCACCATGCGGCGGATGGAATCACGATGCCGGTCCATTAGCCGATTGATCGCCTCCGCATCCCCCCCGCGCACCCCCGCGAGCAGCTCTTCGGTTTTTTCCGCTTCGGGCCACATGGGTCTCATTATGGACGAAAGCCGGTGTCAGGAGTACTCCTTCTTGAGCTCAACACCGAGCCACGCCCGGGCATACGCCCACCACGTATCTGCCGTGCGAGGCGACACACCGAGAACCTCGGCACACTCCGTGAGCGTCAGGCCACCAAAATGCCGAAGCTGCACCAGCTCGGCGAGTTGCGGCTGTTCTTGGGCCAGGCGGGAAAGGGCTTCGTCCAGAGCCTCGATGCCCTCGCTGGGGTGCGGGATGGCCAGGTGGTCCGTTTCCAGTTCGACCCGTTTGCCCCCTCCGCGCTTGGCGGCATTTCTGGCGCGAGCATGATCGACGAGGATCCGGCGCATCGCCTTGGCAGCAGCACGAACATAGTCCCCTTTGGATGCAAAGGACCGTTCGCCGCCGAGCTTCAAGAAAACTTCGTGAACGAGCGCGGTGGCATCGAGAGAGTGTCCTGGATTCTCCCCCGCCAGCTTCGCCGCTGCGAGTTGGCGGAGCTCGCCGTACACTTGCGGAAGCAATTCGGCGGGGGTCATTTCTTTTCCAACTCCGCCAGCAGTTTCTTGAAATCCTCCCGATCGCGGAGTGGGTCGAGGTCGGTGTCCTTCGCCATGTGTGCGGCGTCCTTGTAGTCCGCCTGCACAGCCTTCTGCAGCCACTCCATCGCCCGGTCGGCGTCGTCTTTAGCGAGCCGGGCGGCGTCAGCCCCCGGAGTCTTCGCTTCCACCGCGGCGGTAATGGCCCGGAAGCAGGCCGCGTTGTACAGGCTTTCGGCGTCCGTGCCGTTCAGCTTCTCCCACATCTCGGCCGTGGCCCGGCAGCCGACGGAGTCCCTAACCTTCCGAAAATGCCCCATGCGGAGAGCGATGACGCCTGGGATCAGGCTCGGATCGACCGCCTGCCCGGCGGCTGTGGCCACGCACTCGTCGATGAGCGGAATGGCTTCCGCGCCGCGATCCAACTGGATGAGCGACTGGGCCAGAACCCCCATGCTCTTGAGCGTGTGAGGATCGTCCTTGGGCAGCACCCGCCTCCGAATCTCCAGCACTTCCTCAAGCAGCTTCAACGCCTCGGAGGGGCGGTTCAGGTCCGTGTAGCTGTGGGCCAGGTTGTTCATGCTCATGAGCGTTTCGGGATGGTCCTTGGGCAGCACCCGCTGCTGAATTTCCAGCACTTCCTCATGCAGCTTCAACGCCTCGGCGTGCCGATTCAGGTCCGCGTAGCAGTTGGCCAGGTTGCCCATGCTCTTGACCGTATCGAGATCGTCCTTGGGCAGCACCCGCCTCCGAATCTCCAGCACTTCCTCGTGCAACTTCAACGCCTCGGCAGGGCGGTTCAGGAAATAGTAGATGATGGCCAGGTTGTTCATGCTGCTGAGCGTGTGGGGATCGTCCTTGGGCAGCACCCGCTGATGAATCTCCAGCACTTCCTCGATCAGCTTCAACGCCTCGGCGTGCCGATTCAGGTCCGCGTAGCTGATGGCCAGGTTGTTCATGCTCATAAGCGTTTCGGGATGGTCCTTGGGCAGCACCCGCTGCTGAATCTCCAGCACTTCCTCACGCAGCTTCAACGCCTCGGCGGGGCGGTTCTGGGCCGCGTAGATGTTGGCCAGGTTACTCATGTTCGCGAGCGTGTAGGGATGCTCCGGGCCCGAGTGGCGCGTAGACAAGTTTCGCGACTGCTCAAACTGGTCTCGTGCTTGCTCGTGCTCGGCGAGATAGCCGAACGTTTTGCCAAGGGCCAGCCTCAACCGGGCCTCGACGAGCGGTTGAGCGGCGAAGCCCTGCCCGAGCGCCGGCAGGCTGGCGGCGATGGCGTCGCGCAGGCTCACCTCCTTGCCCAGTCCGCCGTTCTGTCCCTTCGGCCGAGCCGCCGCGAACACCTGGTTCTCGAAGAACGCCACGACCGCGTTCGCCTCGGCCTCCTTGGCCTGGGCCTCGACCTTCGCGGCGTCGGCTTTCTTCCGCTCGGCCTCGACCTGGACGAGTCGTTCGCCGGCCAGCTTTTCGTTGGCTTGGGCTTCGAGCTTGGCCAGGCGTTCACCCTCGGCCCGCTCTTTCTCGGCATACTGAGCCGCGACCGCTTCGACCATGGCCTCCTGGGCTTTTCGCTCGGAAATGAGCGCACGCATGGCCTGATAGGTGCTAAACGCGACGGCAGACATCAGAATGAAGAGAAACATGGCTCCCGTCGTCAACTCCGCCCGGTTCTTGCGGGCAAACTTCCGCAGCCGATATCCCGCGCTCGGCGGATGGGCCTGCACTGCCTCGCCCGCGAGATAACGGTTGATGTCGGCCGCAAAACCGTTGGCTGTGTCGTAACGGCGGCTGCGGTCTTTCTCCAGGGACTTCATCACGATCCAGTCGAGCTCCCCGCGGACCAGTTTTGTCAACCGGGCCGGTTCGATTTGCCGGCCGGCGGCTAGCGACGGTAGCGTGGCAGTTGAACTGATTCTCATGCTCGGCCTAGGCGGTTCTTCCTCGCGGATGATGCGCTTGACCTCATCCCAGGCGGCTTCCTTGAAACGCTGCTTCTCCAGCGGCGTTGTCCCAGTGAGCAGTTCGTAGAGCAGC
>SXOA01000087.1 GCA_005778405.1 Planctomycetaceae bacterium | reverse complement strand
TTTGATGAGCGTGCTAACCGGCGACACATATCCCAGCCCCAACCCGCAGCCGCCAATGACGCCGTAACCGAAATAGAGCAGCCACAACTGATGCAACCAGATGCCCAGACCACCCACCAGAAAGCCCCCTCCCCAGCAGGCCGCCGCCACGGTCCCCACCATGCGCGGCCCCACCCGTTCCAGCCACTTGCCGGCAAAAGCCGCCGAGAGACCCAGGAAGACAATCGCGATGGTGAAGATCCAAGCAACTTGCACCACGGTCCAATCCTCGGCACTGAACCCCACCACCCCGCGGACCCTGCGCAGCGGCAGGTCGAACGTGCTCCAGGCATACACCGAGCCGATGCAAAGATGAATGGCTATCGACGCCGGAGGCACCAGCCAGCGGTTGAATCCGCCTGGGGCGATGATGCGGTCTTTGGAGAGGAGGCTGAGCATGAGGGGCTTCTGCAATCCTAGGAGCCGCCCATTGTAGCCAATGGCGCATTGCCGGGGCGCAACCACCGCGTCGCCGTGCTGTCCCCGCTAGGCAATCCCAAAGAGCCTCGGCCACAAATGGCAGAGCAAGTGGAGCAGCGCCGCCGTATACACCGACCCCAGCAAATCATCCGCCACGACGCCCCAGCCGGCGGGGAGTTTTTCCAGACGTTTGGCGGGCGGGATTTTGACGATGTCGATGATGCGGGTCAGGGGAAACGCCCAGAGCAGCGTTAGAAAGGGGTGCTCGGGTACGCGGAAGAGGAGCAGCGTCAGCAGCGTGCCGACGACTTCATCGGTGACGAAGATGCCGCTATCCTTTTTGCCGAAAAACTCTTCCGCCCAAGGGGCAAGTCCAATCGTCACTGCTGTCCAGAACAGGAGGGCCACTGCGAGGGCAAGCGTCTGGCCGGACCAGACAACATGTTCACTCGTCGTCGGCAGCAGCCAGACGATCAGCAGATACTGCGCGACGGCGACCAGTGCTCCGCATGTCCCCGGCAAGATTGGCGAATATCCCAGCCCAAAGCAGGTGCCGACGACTTGGAACAGCCGATCTTTCGCGGTGATGTCACGATTCATTTCGGCATCCCCGCCGGCGGCTGAATGTTTCCATAGCCGGGATCTTCCAGGCCAAAGGCATCGGCCACGCGGTTGAAGAAAGCGAAGATTGCAATGACGTAAACTCCCTCCGCGATCTGCGGCTCCGTCCAGCCGGCGTCCCGGACGCGCTGCACATCCTCGGGCGTATTTTTGTAAGCATGTCTCGTCAACAACTCCGCAAATTTCAAAAGCTCCCGCTCCGCGGCGGTCACCGGCGCGGCGGCGAGATCCCCTCGGGAAAGGGCGGCGGTGATCTCGGCATCGGCTCCCTGCAACTGCAGGAAATAGGCATGTGAGCCCACTCAGTACGGACAACGGTTGAGCCCCGAAACATAGGTGGCCAGCATCTCCTTCGTCCGGCGATTCAAATGCCCGTCGCTGAAGTGCAGGCCATAACTGAACGCCATCACCTGCTGCAAAAAATCGGGCCGGTGGGCAAAGCACTGCAAAATGCCGGGAAACTTGTCTCGGTCGGGATTTGCCTTCCGCCAGCCGGCCATGACCTGGGCGAGCTCGCCGGTGGCTTCGCTTTCGGGGGTCGTGCTAATGAAGGGCATGAAAGCATTCTAAGCAAGACAATCGGTTTCCGCTTCTACCTTGTCCCAGCGATGGGCTGTGGGTATGATAAAGATGTCGGCAATTCCTCGGAGTTCCCGACACCCGCCCTGGTACGGCAGATTCCCACCGTACGCTTCGTGCTCGCCATCTGGCTGAGCTTGCCGCTGCCCCTTGCGGGCGGTTCTTCCATCCTTCCCGCCTGATGCTGGAATCAAGTTCCGCGTTAAGGAGTTTCTGCCATGCCCAAGCAAGTCCACGACGACAATTTCGAGGGAGGCATTTCCATGTCCTTCGGGGATCACCTGGAGGAATTGCGAAAATCCCTGTTCAAAGCTCTCGCCGGCCTGGTCGTCACGGCCATCATCGGCTTCGTCATTGCTGAAGGAGTCGTCAAGTTCTTCCAGCAGCCCTTGGAACGGGCGATGAAGAATTACCTGCGAACTCGGGCCGAGAACAAACTTGAAGAGGAGATGGGCGTTACCGAACTCCCTGCCGAGATTAAGAGCATGCTCTACGACCGGAATCTCATTCCCGAGCCGCTCGAAGTGGAAACGGGCAAGCTGATCGCGTCCTTGAAAGCCTCGTTTCCTGAGCAATTGCAGCATTTTGAGTTTTCCGTCCACAACTTTTTTCCCGGCGACATCAAACCCGCTGGCGCGAAGGAACTGTGCTCCGCGCTAGTCGCCGCGGGATTGGCCAAAGAGGCGACTCCGGCCAGGCGAGTTTGGACTTTGCTCACCCCGGACCAGCAGAAGCAAATCCGCGCGCTCTCCGAGCAAAAGGGAGAAGTGGATGCCGCCGGACTCGGCAAACTTCTGGCGGCTCTCAACTCGGTTGCGGGCAAGCGCGAATTGCATCAGTCCGCGGAATTTCAGGCACCGGCCGGCAAGGACGATCCCACTGCCAAGACGATTCGGGAGGGACTGCAAGCAAAGTTCGATGCCGAGCAATCCCGGAGGCTCAACAAGCTGTTGCTCGCCCGGCAGTTTCCCGCGGCAATCGAGCCCCCGCATGTCCCCATGATTCCGCTGGCGGCCTGGAAGCCAATCGCGGTCCGCTTCCTGGTCCTCAACGCCCAGGAGGCCTTCATGATTTGGATGAAAGCCGCCCTGGTCTCCGGCCTCGTGCTGGGGAGCCCCTGGATCTTCATTCAGATCTGGAACTTCGTGGCGGCTGGACTCTATCCCCATGAGAAGAACTACGTGTATATGTATCTTCCCATCAGCATCCTGCTGTTCCTTGGGGGAGCGTCGCTGGCTTATCTGTTCGTCTTCGACCCGGTCCTCAACTTTCTGTTCATGTTCAACACCAGCATGAACGCCGAATTCGATCCGCGCATCGGCGAGTGGCTCAGCTTCGTGCTGATTCTGCCGGTTGGCTTCGGCATCGGATTTCAACTGCCGCTGGTGATGCTGTTTCTCAATCGGATTGGCATCTTTACGATCGAGCTCTACATCCAGCAGTGGCGGATCGCCATCTTGTCGATCTTCGTGATCGCGATGGTGCTCACGCCGGCTGACCCCTACAGCATGCTGCTGATGGCCCTGCCCCTCTGCCTGCTGTATGTCGTGGGCATTTACATGTGCAAATGGATGCCCAAGGGACGCAACCCGTTCGCCGAGGCGTATGAAGTGTAGGAAATCACCGCTCCAAGCTTCCTCGCCAGACAAAGAAGATCATGTATTGCGGCGTCCAAAGAAGGAGCGCCGCCAGGCCGACTAGCAGGACCACCTGGCCGTTGATGAGCAGTTCGGAAATCTTCAGAGCTCCGATGAACAGGAAGAGCAACAGGAAATTGCCGATGGCCATGCGTAACGGGACATAGCGGATTGGCAGGCACTCGCTCAGCAGGAAGGCAAACCACGGGCCGACGGCAAACAGCAGAAGGTAGTAATAGGCCAGGCACTGCCAACCCAGACCCCGATAGACCCCGAGCACCACCGCCACCATCGCCATCACAATCATCAGCGTCTGCAGGGAGAACTGCAGGCCGGGACGTGGGTGGTGAGAGTTGGACATGGACAGAAGGCAGAAGTAGCTTTCGGCGCTCTCTTGTAGTTTAGCAGACCCTGTAATTCATTCTTGGTCAGCTTGGCAGGGAACGTCCTGTGCTCAATGTAATTGGGTAAACGGCCTTCGAAGAGGATGGCGAATTGATTGAGAGCCTGCTTCCAGTGGTGGATCGGCAGGTTCCACTTGCGGCTGGCCCCGCGGATCGCCTACACCTTGTAAAACACCTTGATGAACTTCTCGGTCAGGTCAGAGTGCTTTCCTTCGACCATGGCGGAATCTCCAAGTGGATGATTGGAGGATGAAAGGAAAGGAGCAGCATCTCGATCGTTACAAACTGACTTTGCCTTTACATCCGTGTTCCCCGTGTTCCATTCCTCTTTATCCTGCGGTCAATCCCCTCCCCCCATCACCATGCTCCCCAGGCCGCCGAGATGGTTGAGGACCGAGCCTTCGTCTTTCCCCTTGCCCGCTCCGGCCATCATGCGGCCGGCCAGGCGCGAGAAGGGGAGCGATTGCAGCCAGACTTTGCCGGGGCCGGTGAGCGTCGCCAGGAACAGCCCTTCGCCGCCGAACAGCGTGTTCTTGAAGCCGCCGACCATCTGGATGTCGTAATTGACGCTCGGCTGGAGGGCGACGAGGCAGCCCGTGTCGAGCTTGAGAGTCTCGCCGGGGGCGAGAGTCTTTTCGCAGAGGGTTCCGCCGGCGTGGACGAGCACAATGCCGTCCCCTTGCAGGCGCTGAATGATAAAGCCTTCGCCGCCGAACAGGGCGACGCCAATTATTTTCTGGAAGGCGATACTTACCTGCACGCCGCGGGCTCCGCAGAGAAAGGAATCTTTCTGGCAAATCATCTCGCCCCCCAGCTCGTCGAGATGCAGCGGAATGATCTTGCCCGGATAAGGAGCGGCGAACGCCACTACTTCCCGCCGCTGGGCGATATTGCTGTACGTCGTCATGAACAGCGATTCGCCCGTGAGTACGCGCTTTCCCGCGCTCATCATCTTCCCCCAGAATCCCTGCCCCTTCTGGCTCGGGTCGCCGAAGACAGTCTCCATCTTGATGCCGCTGGTCATGAACATCATGGCCCCGGCTTCGGCGATGACCATTTCACCGGGATCGAGCGTGACTTCGGCAAATTGCATGTCGTCGCCGAAGAGCTGATAATCGATCACGTCCGCCACCTTGGTTCCGCCCGATGAACGAGCACCTGGCGGCGGCACATGCTGTCCCGATCCGACTGGCTCCACTGGCACTAGCTCCAGCCCATCGTCTTTGATGACCGGCATCTGGAACATGTTGTTGCAGGCCTGACAGCGGACCTGTTTGCCTGCGAATTGGTTGTTGTAGTGATACTGTTTTCCGCAGTTGGGGCAGTTAATGAGCGACATGGGAAGGACGGGGGTTAGAGGAAAAAATGGGAGTAAGCCGCTGCCGGCTTACCCACCTTTCAGTACATCATGACCGGAGTAAAACGATCACTCCCAAGTTTCACTTTCCTTATTCGTTCCACACAGGAAAACCTTGATTCCCAGAGCATCCGCAAACGCCGCTTTGGCCAGGAGCACGCGGTCGGCTGACTGGGGACTGTCGGCGTAGGCGACCTGAATGTGGTTGCTTTTGTGGCGGGCCATCATTTGGTCCCGCGAAACGCCGTAGGTAACGGCATGCATAATCGGCCACTGCGGGGTGGTCGCCTGCCAGCGGCGGTTGGTCTCTTCCGGTGGCAGCTCCACGACACTGGCCCGGCCGATGTCCATCTTCAGACGATTGTCCTCCACATAAATGCGGGACCAGACAATCTCACCGGGCCTGGAAATCCCCTTGAGCGTTCCCCCCCCGCTGGGAAAGTACATCGCCGGCTGGCGCTCGCTGCTGGCTCCGGCCCAGCCGCCGGTGAAGTGGGCTGGTGGTGCAGAGCCGCTGATGAGGAAGACCCAGACATAATCGTTGACGGTTTTCGATTGGTCCCAGTCTCCCCAGCGGAGATCGTGCAGCGTGTTCTCCACCGGCTGGCCCATCGCCTTGTGCAGGCGGTAAGTGATGAGGCCGTCCAGCCCCGCACATTCATCCACTTCGTTAAAGTGCGGCAGCGGCTCGCCGGCGTACAGCACGCGGCTGCCGTCGCGACTGGTGACCGGCGGACGGTCGGTGTTGTTGAGCGTCCCTTCCACGAGGTCGCTGGCGGGGAGCAAGTCCTTCAGCCCCTGTTGATATTGAATGCCGATGGCCGAGCAGCCAAAGTCGTCGGCGATGCGAAGAGCGGCCACATACATCTGGCACTGAAGTTTGATTTGCTCGTCGGTCAATTCCGTCTCGTGTGTTGTCCCCGTCACGAATTTCATTCCCCGCTCCTCTATCCACTGGCGGACGGCGGCGGCTTCGACATCACTCACCTGCATTGTCTCGTGATACAGGGCCGACTGGCTAAGCCGCTCCTTGTAGCAGCCGGTCGCATGCAGCAAATCATCCGGAATGATGGCGTTGAACATCCCCATGCAGCCTTCGTCGAAGACGCCCAAGATGGCCTTCTTCTCCAGCAACTCCGCGGCGAGCGCCTGGCCAAGTTTCCGCTCCTCCTTGGGAATCTTGACATCCTTCAGCGGCGTGACGTGGTCGGTCTTGTGCTTGAGCTTTCCCTTTTCCATCCAGTGGGCCAGCTTTCGGCGAAAATCGTCACTCTCAAAATCCTCGCTCCAGAGCGTACTGTATTTCACCCCCGCTTTCGTCAGCGAGCCGTTGAGATTGAGCATGCCGACGAGCCCCGGCCAGGTTCCCGACCAATTCGCCACGGTCAGGATCGGCCCCTGATGCGTGATGAGGCCAGGCAGCACATGATGTGAGTATTGCCAGACCGCCTCGGCCACAATCAGCGGCGCTTTCGGGTCGATGCCCGCAAAAACCTCCAGGCCCTGTTTTTGCGAGGCGATGAAGCCGTGTTGCGCCGCCGGCAGATAGGCGTGGGCCCGCTTGAGCTCATAGCCGCATTCGCTTACGGCTTCCGTCAAGGCCGTTTCCATCTCCGCCTGGGCGGGCCAGCATTTCTGGTTCGCGGAAAGCCGCAAATCGCCGCTCGCGATAAGCAGGACTTCCTTCTTGCCCACCTTTGGAGGTTTCGTGATCTCGGGGAATTGGTAAGCGGACATAGGGGCAGACCTGTGAAGTTCCAGTGGCAGATTCAACGTATTAAGTCGCCGATTTTATCCGCCCGCTCGGGCAGTCGGTAGCAGTGCCGAATAGGAAGCTTCGCGGGATCCGCTGCCGCATCCCAACCCCCGGTCGTTCCGGTAAGGGTGGGCGGTAGAATAGGCACTAGTCCACATTTCTCACATACGTCTGTCGACGATTCCTAGCCAAAAGGCAAACCAACATGCGGTTTCAGACAGAGACTCTCGGGAACGGGCTGGAGATCGTCGCGGAGGTGAATCCGCAGGCGTACTCGGCTTCGTATGCATTCTTTGTGAAGACCGGGGCCCGCGATGAGTGGGACTCCGTCTCGGGGGTGAGCCATTTCCTGGAGCACATGGTCTTTAAGGGGACCACCGGCCGGAGTGCCGCGGATGTGAACCGGGAGCTCGACGAGCTCAGCTCCAGCAGCAACGCCTTCACCAGTGAGGAGCAGACGGTCTATTACGCCACCACGCTCCCGGAGGACCAACCCAAGATTGTGGAGCTACTGGCGGACATGATGCGGCCCGCCCTGCGGCAGGCCGATTTTGACACCGAGAAGCAGGTCATCCTGGAAGAGATTGCCAAATATGACGACCAGCCGCCGTATGGAGCTCACGATAAATGCATGGCGGCTCATTTTGGACCGCACCCGTTGGGGAGGAGCGTGCTGGGGACGGCGAAAAGCGTCGGCGAATTGAAGCGGGAGCAGATGCTGGAGTATTTCGAGCGCCGCTATAGCCCCCGGAACATCGTGCTCGCCGCAGCGGGCAATGTGGACTTCGCCCAGCTCATTGCGGAAGTCGAAAAAAGCTGCGGCTCCTGGAAACCGTTCGAGGCCGCGCGGGTGGCTCCGCGGGCCAAACCCAACCCCGGCTTTGTGGTGCTGCACAAGCCACTGGCAATGCAGGAATACATCATTCAAATCGCCGCCGGCCCGTGCGCGGAGGACGACGATCGCTATGCCGCCCGTTTGCTGGCGACCATTCTCGGCGACGACACCGGCAGCCGCTTCTTCTGGGAGCTGATAGATACCGGGCTGGCGGAATCGGCTTCGATCGGGGTCTCCGAATATCAGGGCTCCGGCATCTACATGACGGTCATGGCCTGCGAACCCGATGAAGCAGCCAGCAATTTGCAGCTCATTCGCGAGCTGCTTGAAGACGCGCAAGCGAAGGGAGTGACCGAGGAAGAATTGAATCAGGCCAAGAATAAAATCTGCGCCCAAATCGTCCTTTCCGCCGAACGCCCCACCAGCCGCATGTTTTCCGTCGGCAACGGCTGGGTGCAGCGGCGGCAATACAAGACGATTCGCGAAGGGGCGGAAGCCTATCGCCAGGTGACGCTGGCAGACATCGCCGCCGTGCTAAAAAAGTATCCGCTTACCCAGAACACCACCGTCGCGGTCGGTCCGCTGACGGAGTTGAACAAAGCAACCATGTAGGGCGACTACCGCAGCGGCGCTGGGACAGCACTGGCCGGCGGCGGCACGAGTTGTTGCGGCGTCCCACTCGTCGGTGCCGGAGGAAGGGGAAGAGTCGGTACCTGCGAGACCCTCGAATCAGACGATGATGACGATGGAAATCCGATGGTGGATTGTTGCTGGCTGGGCGCAGGACAGAATTGTGGAGATTGGCTGCCAGGGGGATAATAAGTCGGAGCGGCACTTAGGGGTAAGGGCGAGGGCAAACTGGGTGGATAGGATGGAGCAGGCGCGTATGGCGACCCCAAGGTTGGCTCACAAGAGGTCGGGGTGCCGGGAGGGGGCCCACTCCAGTTGGCGAGCTGAGGGGGCGCTGTGCTGGAAAGCTCCACGGTCTGGACCGCGAACAGCGACAAAGCCGTGACCAGAACCATCAGCCCGCCGACGAACGTCGGCAGCGGCGCGGTGCACAGCCCGGTGATCGCCCACCCGTGCCCCACCAACCGCCCCTTTCGTCTGGCTAGGCTGACGAGCCCCGCGATTCCCATGACCAGAGCCACCAGTCCGCCGATCGCCACGGCGAGCATGTGAATGCTCAGCAAGGCGATACTGACGAATTCCCCTAAGCCTTCCCCAATGAACATCACCACCAGGTAGGTAATTGGGATGGCAAACAGCAGGGCCAGCGCGACAATTCCCAGGATGCCCGACGAGAGGGCCAGACGCGACCGCCGCTTGGGCGAGTTGGATGTTTCTCTGCGAGTGAGTGTGTCCGCAATTGCTTCGGGCTCCATCACCATTTCGGAACTGGATTGCGCGGCGGTGTTTCCGCCCGTCAGCTCGCGAACGCGGGTTTCCACTTGCATGACCAGGGCCAGTCGCTCGCTCCGGGGGAGGATGCCGAGCAAGGCTCGATCCAGGGCATCCAGCCGTTGTTCTATCAACTGTTTTCCGGCGTCGCTAGGTTTTGTATCGGCTGTCGTCATGGGTCAGAATCCTTTTCGTGAGTGCTAGCAGGGCTATCCGGGGCCACTGCACCAGAACTAAGTTAACGCGGGGAGCGGGAATTCTCCTAGATCGATTCCGCCCGGAAAAAATGGCCATTTTCCCCACTGCGTGAAGTGCCGTCGCTGATTCCCAAGCCCTGCGGCCCCACTTACAATCGAGTTACCCAGTACACCCGCATTCTCCCCAGGAACATTCCCATGCCCAAGCTCATCGCCGCACTCTCCCTCGCCGCCCTCCTTGGCCTGCCCTTCTCCGTTTTTGGAGAGGAGAAGAAGGAAGAGAAAAAGGAGCCGACTCCGTTCACCGTCGCGGACGGCAAACTGGCTTTCAAGGCACCCGGCAGTTGGACGAAGAAGAAGCCCAAGAGCAACATCATTGAGGTGGAGTTCGAAGCTCCCGCCGCCAAGGGGGACGAAATCGCCGGCCGCCTGACCATCATGGGTGCGGGGGGAGACATCCAGGCGAACATCGACCGCTGGTACGGCCAGTTCCTGCAGGCCGACGGCAGCGACACCAAGGACAAAGCCAAGTTGGAGAAGAAGACCGTCGGCGGCAACCCGGTCCACATCGTCGACATTTCCGGCACCTACAAGGACTCCCCCGCCGGCCCCTTCGCCGGCGGCAAGACCGTCAACCGCGAAGACTTCCGTATGCTCGCCGCCATCATCGAAACCAAAGCCGCCGGCAACTACTTCGTCAAGTTCTACGGTCCCAAGGCGACCATCGCGGAAAATGAGAAGGCGTTTGGGGAACTGTTGGGAAGTTTGCTGGTGAAGTAGCACTGATCGAGCTAAAGACCATCCATGAGCGCCGCTGAAACCACCGTCGCTCCGTCTTCTGCGAAGCCCGCTCCCGCCAAGCCTCGGCGGCGGTGGTATCAATTCAGTCTGCGGTCGCTCACCATCGTTATGGTCCTCTGCAGCGTCCTTTTAGGTGCTCTCGGCTGGCGGTTGGAACGCGCGAGGAGGCAGGCTCAAACGGTGGTTGCGTTGCGTGGCCTGGGCTGTAGGGTTCTGTACGACTACGACTACCAGCGGACCATGGCTGGCGACTACTCATGGGCACCGGGCGGATTTAACTGGCCGCGAGAACCGGGTAGCCAAATACCGGATATTTACATCCAATGGCTCGGAGAGGATTTTTTTCACGACGTTTTTACGGTCCGAGCAAGTGATGTACAGCCAAAGTCTTCGCAAGACGTAAAGCAGTTTTGGGACCTGGTGGCGACTCTCCCAGGCATGCATCACTTTCATCTAGAAGGAGATTGGCTTGAGCACGATGGTTTTGCAGCTCTGCGCGGCCACAATTGTCTGCAGCAGGTTACGCTTCGGTCAAAACACGTCAGCGACGCAGATCTGGCAGTGATCGGAACCATGCCGAAGTTGCGAGAACTCCATCTGACCGGACGCGGCATGGACATAACGGATGACGGCATTGCTGCTTTGGATGAGTTGCGGGAGTTGTCGGGAATCACCCTCTATGACGTGGCCGTAAGTGAAAATGCTGCCCGGCATTTGGCAACGCATCCGAAACTCAGGGCGATTGAATTAGTCGAAAGTCACTTGACTGACGCGAGCACGATTTGGTTAGCACAACTGACGGAATTACGCCGTCTTTCGGTTAGCAAGTCAAATGTCAGCGACGAAGGATTGCGCAATTTGAGCGTCCTTACGAATCTTGGTTCTCTGAACATTGGAAACACAAAAACTACCGATTCCGGACTCATACACTTGGCAAAAATGAAGGACCTGCGGTTTCTCAATGTTGAGAACACGAAAGTACATGGTCCTGGACTAATTCACTTGCACATGCATTCCAAACTGGAATCTGTCGGATGCGAGGGCAATCCCATTACGGACGATGACCTCGGGTACTTCACGGACCTTTCATCACTTCATGCGTTGGCGTTTGGAAATAGCGATGTAACGGATGACGGAATTCGGCGGCTCAAGGTTCCGCCAAAAGTGACGAGGATTGACCTCCGTTCGACAAGAATCACCGATCAGAGCCTGGAGTTGTTGGCCGGCAATTCGCAACTAGAGACTTTGCTTGTCGCGAATACGAAAGTCTCTGCCGAGGGAATTGCCCGGTTCAACGCGCGTCTTCCAACTTGCAGGGTAGTTCCGTAGAACATTCCCTTGGAGTCAGCATGATTCGCACCGTTCTATTGTTTGTCATCACTGGATTAATGGGCTCAGCGAGCGAACTTTTCGCCGCTGACCGCAATATCATCCTCTTCGTCACCGACGACATGGGGCCGGATGCGGGCTGTTACGGGAACGCGGTAATCAAAACGCCCCATCTCGATGCCCTGGCGAAGGACGGCATTCGGATGACGAGCGTGTTTTGCACGACGGCGTCGTGCAGCGCGAGTCGAAGCGTGATTTTGACGGGGATGTATAACCACGCGAACGCCCAGTATGGGCACGAGCATAGTTACCACCACTTCCGCACGGCGGACAACATCAAGTCACTCCCCGTGCGGCTGACGGAGGCGGGCTATCGCACGGCGCGGATTGGGAAGTTGCATGTTGGACCGGAGGAGGTCTACAAGTTCGGCCTGGCGCTGCCGGGCAATGCTCGCAGCCCGGTCGAGATGGCCGACAACTGCCGCGAACTGATTGCGGCGAAGAGTGACAAGCCGTTCTTCTTGTACTTTTGCACGGCCGATCCGCATCGGAGCGGGGGAGGAGGGAGGACCCTCACCCCGGCCCTCTCCCAAGTGGAGAGGGAGCTGAATGCCGATCCGTTTGGGAACCGGCCGCAGGGCTATCCGGGGATTACCGAGGTGAAGTATGAACCCAAGGATGTCCTCGTCCCGCCGTTTCTGCCGGATACGAAGGCCTGCCGCGAGGAGTTAACGCAGTATTATCAGTCGGTGTCGCGGATTGATCAGGGGTTGGGGCGGCTAGTGCAGATTCTTCAGGAGAACGGGCATTACGACGATACGCTGGTCATCTTCACGTCCGATCATGGAATTGCCTTTCCGGGGGCGAAGACGAACTTGTATGAGCCGGGGATGAAGGTGCCGATGGTGGTCAGAGGACAGGGGAAAACCCTCACCCCGACCCTCTCCCAAGGGGAGAGGGAGCTGAAGGCCGATCCGTTTGGGAACCGGCCGCAGGGCTATCCGGGGATTACCGAGGTGAAGTATGAACCCAAGGATGTCCTCGTCC
>SXOA01000086.1 GCA_005778405.1 Planctomycetaceae bacterium | reverse complement strand
GTCACGACATAGCCGCCAAGTTTGTCAACACGATAACCGCCTTCCTGCACAATCGCCGTGGGACGACGAAGACTCGCGATTCGACGCGCCGCGGCAATCAAACCGCTTTGACCAACGCGAAAGCCCCCACCGAGTGGAACAGGGTCATCCTCCATAAAGTCGAAACCCGCAGACACTACTAAGTAAGCCGGGTCGAACGAGGCGATGGCGGTCAACGCCTCGTCCAGTGCGGCCAGAAACGTCTCTTCGTTACTCGCAAGAGGCAGGGGCCAGTTGTGGTTATGTCCTTTTCCTGCTGCTTCCCCGGTTTCCTCTCGGGCGCCCCAAAAGAATGGATAGTCGAGATTCGGATCCCCATGAATGGAGTAGTACGCCACGGTCGCATCTTGATAAAAGATTTCTTGCGTCCCGTTCCCGTGGTGGTAGTCAATATCGAGGATCGCGATCCGTTGGTCAGTTCCCTGTTGCAACGCCCGAGCGGCGATGGCGGCATTATTCAGGTAACAGAACCCGCCATGCAGGTCATGCGCGGCGTGGTGGCCGGGAGGCCGACATAGGGCGTAGGCAGCGCGCTCGCCCTGCCGCACCAGTTCTGCTGCCGTGATGGCGCATTGAGCGCTCCAGTAAGCTGCCAGCCAAGTGCCTTCTAAAATCGGGCAAGTCGTGTCGTATGCGAAGTACCCCATGCGGCCTGGAAAGCCGCTTGGCTTGTTCCTCCATCCTCGTCCGATATAAGTGTCCGCAATCGCGGGCTTCTGGCCCTCAAAGAATGGCCGGCTGCTTTCGTAGGCCGTCCTCAAGTAGTCGATGAACTCCGGTGAATGAATGGCTTGGATGGGTCCCGAACCGAAGTCCTGCGGCGCGATCACCTCACCAACCTTAGCCGCGGTGACGGCCATCAAAATTGCTTCTGCCCGCTCAGGTATTTCAAAGCAGGGAATTGGGCAACCAGGCAACTGGAGCACGGTTGCATGTTGCTTGTGATGACGGGAGGCAACGATTTGCATGGCATTCTTCTATACCGCCGAACCATTGTTTATACGAACTACGTCCGCATAGTAACGGGCTCAAATCGCCTCGTCAATCAAAACGGCTTGGGAAGCTTGATATTGTATTCTTTCAAATGTACACTACTGAACGGATTAGACGGAAGACGCGGCTGCGGCGCGTAGCACGCGCTTCGTCCATCTAACGCGCTTTTGGCGGGACTGAAGCTGCCGGGAGAATAACTTTCATGAAACTCCTTGAACAAGTTCGCCGGGTGGCCAGGGTCAAGCACTTCTCGTATCGAACCGAGAAAGCCTAGGTTTCCCGTTTTCGCACCGGCAACTCGCCGCAACCTCTTGTCGTCTCGGAGCGAAATGCAGGCGAACTCTCTACACCGCGGCCAAAATCTGCTCCCCCACCGTCCACGCCGCAGGATTCGCCGCGTCGCGCTCGATGCGGCGGTAGAGCGTATCCCGTTCCACCGGCTCGCGCCCCGCTTCCACGATAAGCCTTTGGATTTGCGGCACGGTGAGCAGTTCTGGCGTGGTCGCGCCGGCGTCGTGGTAGATCAGCTCGTGGCGGACGGTGCCGTCGAGGTCGTCGGCTCCGTAGGCGAGGGCCGTTTGGGCGGTGCCGATGCCGAGCATGATCCAGTAGGCCTTGATGTGCGGAATGTTGTCCAGCATCAGCCTGCTGACGGCCATGGTCCGCAGGTCCATGATCGCGGAGGACTTTTTGATGTGCGACAGTCCGGTGTTTTCCGGATGGAACGCCAGCGGAATAAAGGTCTGAAAGCCGCCCGTTTCGTCCTGCAGCTCGCGGAGACGGATCAGATGGTCGACGCGGTGGTAGGCGCTTTCGATGTGGCCGTAGAGCATCGTGCAATTCGTTTTCAGCCCCAGCTCGTGAGCCGTGCGGTGGATATCGAGCCAGTTGTGGGCGTCCGCCTTGTGCTCGCAGATTTTGCTCCGGACCTCGGGATGAAAAATCTCCGCCCCGCCGCCCGGCATGGAGCCGAGGCCGGCTTCCATCAGCTCCTGCAGAATCTGGCGGACCGATTTTTTGGTGAGGAACTCGAACCAGTTGATTTCGACGCCGGTCCAGCCTTTGAGGTGCAGGTCGGGGTAGGCGTTGTGCAGGATGCGGAGGACGTTGACGTACCAGTCGTAGTCCTTCACATGGTGCAGGCCGCCGACGATGTGCATCTCGGTGCAGCCGTTATCGACCGCCTCCTGCCCGCGAGCCAGGATTTGCTCGTCGGACATGACGTAGCCCTTCTCGCTCCGGAGGTCGGCCCGGAACGCGCAGAAAGTGCAGCGATAGACGCAGACGTTGGTGGGGTTGAGGTGCGTATTGATGTTGTAATACGCTTTGTTGCCGTTCACCCGCTCGCGGACGATGTTGGCGAGAACGCCGACTTCCTGGAGCGACGTCGCCGGGTCGTACAGCACCAGTCCATCCTCAAGGCTCAATCGCTCGCCGGCGAGGACTCTTTCACGGATGGAGGAGAGGGAGGGAGTAGTCATGGACAGAGTGGCGAGGATGGGGGGTAGGCTAAAGATTTGGCCCAAATCAACTTTCCAACTGACCGAAGAATTTTGAACAGAAGGAAACAAAGGAAGCAAAAGCAGGAAAATTCAATTTCATCTCCCTTCGTTATCTCCGTTTCCTTCTGTTCGATTCCCGGCCTTAACCGCGATGAAATCAAGAAGAAATTGAGGACCGTATCCGAAGGTTCAAATAGCAGTTCTCGGATAACTAACCGTCGAGTTTAGGCCCCGCTTAACAGGCTGTCCATGCTTGCCAGTGTTTCCGTCGTTTCCGCCCCTGGACGAGCGGCTGATTGGCCCCTGATAATGACCCCTGCCAACTCGTTTGACATCCGCACCCGGAGCCTCCGCCATGCCAATTTCCTCCTCCCGTCGGCTGGTCGCGTTAGCCGCGCTCGCCACCTTGTTTTTTCTGCCTGCTGCCGAGGCGGCTCCCAAAACCGAAGCGACCCAAACCTCAGCCCCCAAATTAGCCATGAGCATCAGCAAATCCGCGTTCGGCAAGACCAAGGACGGCACCGAGGTTTCCCTTTTCACCTGCTCCAATTCCAGCGGCCTGGTGATGAAAGTGATGACCTACGGAGCGACGGTCGTCTCGATGGAGACCCAAGACAAGGCCGGCAAGCGGGCCAACATCCAGCTTGGCTTTCCGACGCTGGAAGGCTACTTGCAGCGGCACCCGTATTTTGGCTCGACGGTGGGGCGCTACGGCAACCGGATTGCCAAGGGGAAGTTCACGATCGACGGCAAGGAGTACACGCTGGCGACAAATAACGGGCCCAATCATTTGCACGGCGGCCTCAAGGGCTTCGATGCGGTCGTTTGGAATGCCGAGGAAGTGAAGAACGCGGAAAGCGTCGGCGTGAAGTTCACCTACACAAGCAAGGATGGCGAGGAAGGCTATCCCGGCAACCTGGCGGTCACCGTCGTGTACTCCCTGACGAACAGCAACGAAATGAAAATCGATTACTCGGCCACGACCGACAAAGCCTCCGTCGTCAATCTCACCAACCACTGCTACTGGAACCTTGGCGGCGCGGGGAGCGGCGACATCCTCAAAACGCAGCTCACGCTGAGTGCCGACAAGTACTTGCCGATTGACGCCGGTGCGATTCCCACCGGCGAACTTGCCCCGGTGAAGGGGACGGCAATGGACTTCACCTCGCCTCACGCCATCGGCGAGCGGATTGGGGAACTCAAGAAAGAGCCGCACCAGACGAAGGGATACGACCACTGCTACGTCCTGCGAGGCCAGGACGGCAAGTTGGCCCTGGCGGCCCGGGCTAAAGATTCCGCCAGCGGCCGCGTGATGGAAATCTCCACCACCGAGCCCGGCATCCAGCTCTACTGCGGCAACTTCCTCGACGGCTCAGCCGGAGGCAACGGTTACAAACAGCACGAGGCATTCTGCCTGGAAACCCAGCACTTCCCCGATTCTCCCAACCAGGCAAAGTTCCCCACCACGCTGCTCAAGCCGGGGGAGACGTACCGCAGCACGACGGTGCATAGATTCTCGGTGGAGTAGCAACATAGGGCCCCGGGGAGCTTCCATGCCCCCCAGGCTGGGCCATATGCCGGCAGGCTTGCGGTGCCTGCCGTCAAATCCCGGCAAAATCCCTTTGCCGGCTTTGCCAGGAGACCGAATGACGGGGATATTCGGCTGCGGACCTGTATTGGCCGTACGGCTCCGCTCTCCCGTGCAAAATCACTCGGACGTACCGGGTGAACTAAGTATTTATTGGTAAAGTTACCTTAAAATAATCAGATATTAATCACGAGTAACTACAGATTCATTGCTCGCACTGGCATCTACTGGGAAGAGCCTAAACCTTTTTTCGAGCGAGTCAACTCGGGCAAGTCCGTGGAGAGTGCTAGCAAAGTGCTGCTAGCATCGGAACATTGTTTGGCGGCAATGGATTACGACCACAAAAAAATCTGTTGACGAAGTAATGATAAGAGGACGGCAGCCCACCGGGTCACTGGAGGAGCGACTCGTAGAGCGCTGCATACCGCGATATCATGGCGGCGAGCGAGAATTCGGCTGCCGCCCGCCGCCGATTCTGGGCTCCAAGCTCGCCGGCCAGTTCGCGGTCCCGCGCCAGCCGGATGATTCTCTCCGCGAAACCGGCGGCATCACCGGCGGGACAGGATTGCGGCTCGGCCAAGTCCCCCAGCAGCTCGGTCACTCCTTCCGCCTGAGTCGCGACGACCGGTTTGCCCGCGGCCATCGCTTCCAGCACCACGTTGGGCATTCCTTCCCACCGCGAAGGCAAGACGAGCACGTCGCTGGCCGCCAGAATCCGTGGCACGTCGTCTCGCCAGCCCAGGAAATGGACGCGATTCCGCAATCCCTGCTTCTCCAGTAGCGTTTGCAAAGTCGCCTGCTGCGGGCCGTCGCCAACCAGCAGCAAGTCATGCTGCGGCAATTCGCGGAAGACCCGCGGCAGCACGGTCGTGGACAAATTGTCGAGCCCCTTCTGCCTTTCCAGCCGACCGACGTAGAGAATTGCCCGCCGCCCGGCGGAAAGTCCGAGCGCGCACAAATCCGCGGGCTGAAGATTCTCAAACCGCGACAAATCGACGCCGTTGGGAATGACCACCAGTTTCTCGGCGGGAAAGCGGCACTGGTTCGCGCAGTAGTCGGCGACTCCCTGGCTGACGCAGACGATCTTGTCCACTTTGGGAGTTAGCCACCACTCCACGCGCTGTCGGAGGAAACTCGGGTCCGCCACGCGGATGCCGGTCACCATCCGCGGCACCTTCGCCTTCCGCGCCGCCTGGGTCGCCACCACATTCGCGTGAAACAGAAACGACTGGACCACTCGCGGCTGCTGCTGGCGGAAGAGCGCCGCGAGGCGCGAAACGGCGGAGAAAAACTGCCAGTAAGATCGGACGTTCAAAAAGTGAACGGGAATCTCCGCTTCTTCCAGCCGCCGGACTAAACGGTCATTCTTGGGCGACGGCTGAAGAGCATAGACTACGGGGCTGAACCGCTCGCGGGAGAGGCCGGTTGCCAGGTTGACCAGCGCCTGCTCCGCGCCGCCGACTTCGAGCTCGGTGATGACGAGGGCCAGGGAGAGCGGCGATGAAGCGGAGGTTGACACAAAGGGTGTGGGGTACCGCTTACGGTGTGAGCGGGGTACTAAACTTCCCTTGCCAGGTGTCGCGGCGCTCCAGCTCGTGGCCGAGAGCCAGAAGGATGGCCGGTTTGTCCAGCGACCAGGAGGGACCGAGGAAATAGTCGGGTGGGGCGTCGCCGCTAATCCGTTCCACGATCATTTCCGGCGGCAGGATCTCCAGCACGTCCACCAGCGCGCGGATGTAGTCGTCCCGCTCCATGAGCGTGACTTCTCCCCGCTCCACTTGTTCCGCCAGCGGCGTGTTGCGGACGGCGTAAAGATTGTGGATTTTGATGGCGTCGATTCGGAGCCGGGCCATTTCGCGGGCAGTGGCGAGCATGTCCTCGTGGCTCTCTCCCGGCAGGCCGAGGATGATGTGGGCGCAGATTTCCAAGCCCCGGCCGCGGCTGCGGTGCATGGCGTCGAGCATGGCGTCGTAGTGATGGCCGCGGTTCATCCAGTCCAGCGAGCGGTCGTGGATGGTTTGCACGCCGTATTCCACGCTGAGATACGCCCGGCTGGCGATGTCTTGCAGCAGGTCCAGCACGTCGTCGGGTACGCAGTCGGGGCGCGTGCCGATGGCCAGGCCCACGACTTGCGGGTGCGAGAGGGCCGATTCGTACAGCGGGCGAAGCTTTTCGACCGGCGCGTAAGTGTTGGTCGCCGGCTGGAAGTAGGCCAGGAACTTCTCGGCCGTGTAGCGGGTCTTCAGGCGGCGGATGCCGTCATCGAGCTGGTCCCGAATGCTGACCCGCGGCGTGCGGCGGCTGGGACTGAAGCTGCGGTTATCGCAAAAGGTGCAGCCGCCGATGGCCACGGTGCCGTCGACGTTGGGGCACGTAAAGCCGGCGTCGAGACTGACTTTTTGCACCCGCTGGCCGAACTTCTGGCGGAGAAAGAAGTTGTAAGCGTGGTAGCGGAGGCCGGCGGATTGCCAGGAACCAAGGGGGGGCGAAATGGTTTTTGTTGACGACACTTACCCCCTCGTATAGACTACTACACGAGGCCAAGAAAACAGGTTCCAAACAGAGAAACGGGGCAACCGCGACGGTCTCTCCTGCAATGTAAGTCGCGCTTGCGGCCCCCACAAGGGACGCAGAAAATGTTCGGTGAATTGATTCCAATTGGCGGCGGCGATCCGATTCCTCTGCTGAAGAACACCCTGCTGATTGGCCGCCGCGAGACGTGCGATATCGTGCTGCGGTTTGCCAATGTTTCCGGCAATCATTGCCAACTCACCGTGGAGGGGGGCTATTGGTTTGCCCAGGATCTCAACAGCCGTAACGGCGTCAAGGTGGACGGCGTCAAAGTGATGCGGAAGCGTCTGGATCCCGGATGCACGTTCGCGATTGCCAAACACAAGTACGAAGTGCGGTATATTCCCGCCGAGCTGGGAGCGGTCGGCCCGCCGCCGGATGAGGAAGATTTCGAGCAGGTCATGGGTCGCTCGCTGCTCGACAGCGCGGGTCTCTCGCGGCGGCAAGCGAATGCGCCGCGGCGCTACGACGTGAACAAGGACTCCCCCGGGCAAATGAAAAAGAAGCCGCTGGACGATTAGCGGCCAATGTAAAAGAGGGGTCAGCGACTCGTACGGCTCACTCCGCAGCAGCCGTCCCCCCTTTAAGGCATCGCACATCGCGGCTCGCCGGAACTGAAATCTAAGAATCTGGTGGCGAGCATTTCCTCGCAGCTAGAACTGCAGCGCCGACAGAATATCTCCTCGTGCTTTTGGTAGCATTTACTGACCGGAATTGGCGGGATGTAACCTGCCGCGCGCGATGGGCATTGAAGCCTGCGAAGTCGTTGTTATCCACTCAAGAAATGGAACCATTCGATGATGCCTGCGATATTCAAGAATCTTAACCGCCGCCGCGTGCTTTTAGGCATGCTGGTGCTTGTGATTGGACTATCGGGCGGACAAGTCGCCATCGCTCAAGCGACGCTGCCAAAAGTCCGTCAACAAAAGGAGACACGCATTGGCGTCTCGCTGCAGGTCGGCATCGCGGAAGTAGACATCACACCGCCCATTAGTTTCCCCATGGCAGGCTACTACCACGAACGTCTGGCGGAGGGCTCCAGCGATCCGCTCAAAGCTAAGGCAATTGTTTTTCGAGATGCTCACGCCGAGGCGGCTCTCGTTGTTTGCGACTTAATCGGGATCGCCACCGACCTCTCCCTAGCGGTGCGCAAACGAGCATCCGAAAAGACTGGCATTCCGGCGGCGAACATCGTGATTTCCGCGACCCACTCCCACACGGCGCCGGACTATATGAAGGAGTTGTACCTGAATCTTGGCGGCCAACGTCAAGATCCTTTGCGGGCGGCATACATCGAAAAGCTGATCAACGGGCCGGTCGAGGCAATTGTCAAAGCGCAGGCCGCCGCCAAGCCTGCGCTCTTGGAGGCCGGCATCGCCGAGCAGAAGTTGCCGGTGTCGTTCAATCGCCGCTTCGTCATGCGCGACGGCAGTGTGCGAACCTGGATGAACTTTGCCAACGCCGAAGTCGTCCGCTCGGCAGGGCCCATTGATCCTCAGATCGGGCTGCTCTCGATCAAGGACGAAGCGGGCAAGTCCCTGGGAATCCTCAGTAACTTCGCCCTGCATCTGGACACCGTGGGCGGAGTGAAATGGAGCGCGGACTATCCGCACTTCATCGAGCAATCGCTGCGAAAGGCTGCCGGTTCCGAGTTGATCTCAGTTTTTGGAACCGGTTGCTGCGGAGACATCAACCACGCAGATCCGCGTCGATCTGATCGAAACAAAGCCGATTTCATCGGTAACTCCCTTGGGGATTCCATTCAAAAGCAACTTCCTCAGCTGCAACGCCTCCAGCGCACCAACCTCATCGTCAAGTCGCGGACCGTACGGCTGCCGCTGCAAGATGCGACCAAGGACGAAGTGGCTGCATCCATTCAGATCCTCCAGGCCGCTCAGCGGAAAGAAAAAGTTGAATTCCTCGAACATGTCACCGCTTACAAGAAGCTTATGCTCGACCAGTTTCGGCACCGCGATCCACATGCGAAGACCGCCGAGCACATCACCTGGGGACTCAGCCGCTCGTTCGCCGGCATCGGCGAGGCGCTTCCTGTCGAAGTCACGGTTATGACGCTCGGCAGCGACTTCGCGATCGTCTGTCTCCCCGGCGAGGTCTTCGTCGATCTCGGCCTCGCGATCAAACAAGGTTCCCCGTTCCGGACAACACTCGTTCTCGAACTCGCGAACTGCGTCGAGACCATTTACATTCCCACTCGGGCCGCCTACGCGGGAGGGAGCTACGAGGTCACGAACTCCGCGACGGAGCCCGGCTCGGGAGAGCAGCTCGTTGAAGCCGCGCTCGCGTTGCTGCGGGAAGCGGCTTCCAGCAAGCCGCGTGAGCCGGCGGATCAATAGGCTTCAGCATCATGCCAATGATGGCGAAGGCCGCGGCTGACATGCCTTTGCCTATGTAGGACAATCCTGTGACGACAAGTCATTCCGCATCGCTCTGGCATAATGTCCTGACGCTCGATTCGCAGCGGCGGATCATCGCGGGCAATCCGCAATTGCTTCGAGAAGCCATTTCTCGCGGGGCCGATTTGAGAATCTACAGCGAGTTCCGCCACAACGAGCACATCGATACTGTTTCCACGAGCGACGAGTTGGTCCAAGAGACGATGGACATGCGGGCGACCTACCTGGTCGATGGCCGATGGTGTGCGGGAATTACCACGTTGCGGCAGCCGGTGGAATTGCCCGAAGGCTTTGGGCCGCGGCCGTCGTTATCGCTGTTTCTGTACAACGAGGACGGAGGCCAGGCAATTGCCCGCCCCTATCTGGACGGCCCGCCGACGGCTGGAAAGAATGGCCCTTCTCCCCCAGCAGACCATTCGGCAATGCCGAAGTACCACGAGGCGGACCGCTGGGATGACGGCACCAACGCGCCGTGCAGCAACTTTGTCTATGACTTCGAGACATTACGCTATTTTGTCCGCGATGACTGGCGGCTGGTTCTGCACCACAGGTCGAATGGCGACGTGATCGATGGGTCTCGCGAGCGCATCGCCCAGGAATTTTCCCGAGGAGTCGAGTGGAAGCTGGGTATTCGGGGCCTCTGCGATGACTTGCTGCTGCCGGGTCAGTCACCGTTGCCGCACGACGTGTTCATTCAAGCTGGCTCCTGCTACCTTTACACTCGCGAGGCATTGCTCATTGCTGCTTCCCATCCGGTGGCGCGGGTCCGCCCGAGCATTCCCCTACGATACGACTCGGGAGCCTGGGATTACAGTTGGCTGGTGGCGCGGACCGACGGTCATGTCGCCCGCCTCACTTACAACCCCTATACGCTGGAGCCATCGCGGCATTTCGGACATTTTGAGATGCAGTGGTTCTGCCGTTAGCGTTTTCCATTTAGCGGAGTTGCCATGTCTAGCCGATTGCGAACGTGCCCTGTTCATCGGTGTGCCAATCTCTTCCTCTTCGCCAGCCTGAACCTGGCATCCACGTTGTTGTATGGGGAAGACGCACCTGAATTCACCGTGCGGCTCGAAGTTGTCAAACAGGAACTTGATCCTGGCTTTTGCTGGTTCCATCCCCGCGTCACGTCAATTCCGGGGAGAGGAAAGGAGGGCCGGCCGCTGGTTCTGCTGACGCTTCAAAAGCATCTGGTGGCAGACGACCACTATTCCGGTCTGCACGTCATGGCTACGGCCGATCTGGGCAAAACCTGGACTGGCCCCAAGCTTCCCAAGGAACTCGATTGGCAGAAAGGAGCGAATGGGGAGACAATTGCCGTGTGCGACGTCACCCCCGGCTGGCATCCGCAATCAAAAAAGGTAATCGCCATCGGCACTCAGCTGCGGTACAGCCCGGCCGGGACTCAGCTCTTGGATCAGCCCCGCTCGTACGAGTTTGCTTACGCCATCTACGACCCCGCCGCCGATGCCTGGACGAGCTGGCAAACCCTCGCCATGCCCCAGGGTGACGGCAACCGCTATTACCAGGTTGCTCCCGGCTGCGTGCAATGGCTGGTGAAGGACGACGGCACACTGCTGGTGCCGATCTATTATCAGGGTCCGCAGGGAGGGACTTACTCGGTGACCGTGGTGCACGCGTCTTTTGACGGCGGCAAGCTCGTGTATCTGGGACATGGTGACGAGTTGCAGCTTCACGAAGTCCGTGGCCTTTGCGAGCCGTCGCTGGTCAACTTTCAAGGGAAGTACTTTCTGACGTTGCGAAACGACAACCGCGGCTATGTGACCACCAGCGAGGATGGATTAAAATACGCTCCGATTCAGCCCTGGGTGTTCGACGACGGCAAAGATCTGGGGAGCTACAACACGCAACAGCATTGGGTCGTCCATAGCCGGGGATTGTTCCTGGTTTACACCCGCCGGGGAGCCAATAACGACCACATTGCCAGGCATCGGGCGCCGCTCTTCATGGCTCAGGTCGATCCGGCCAAGCTGCGGGTCATTCGCCGAACAGAAAAGGAGTTAATGCCGGAGCGGGGTGTGATGCTGGGGAATTTCGGCGCGGCAGCCGTCGACAAAGACGAGACGTGGGTTACTGACTCGGAGTTCATCACCGGCGGCAAGGCTCATCCTCGCGGCGCCAATGGAAGCACTTTTGCAGCTCGCATCCAGTGGAAACAGCCCAACGAACTAATCCGGTCCCAGAAGAATTCACTCCCCTGAGTCGCCAGCATCAGTAAAGCCTTTGATCCATGCCGTCATTGACCGGTGCATCGACCGATACGCCAACTTTCCCCAGCTTTTCGACGAGTACTTGCCGAGTGACACCGGGGTTGGGCCGGCCGGTATGCCGGCTTCGACCTTTTCTGGATATTCGAAAGATCCCCAACAGGGACGAGCAGGACGCCCGTCGATGATTGCGCAAAAGTTTTGTTTTGAATCCTCGTAAGTTCCTTACTTCAGTCCCCGTAATCACTTACGGAGACGCGCATCTACTCCAGCGGAGAGGACAGGATTCGATTAGGTCCTTTTCGCAAGTCTTAACGCTGACTGTGTTTGCGTTCGCAACCGCAGTCGCAATAAGTACTTGCGATCTCTCAGCTACCGTCAGCGACTATCACGTCCTCTCACCTTTTGTCACCTCGTTTGTCCCACTGGGACAAACGCCGGTCCGTTGCCAGACGCCTCCATGGAGGTGTTTTATGATGGCAGGGATTCGCTCAGAAGGCTCGTACCATTCTAATTCCCAACCGGCCTGCGACCGTCTCCGCTCTGACGGAGAGGCAGTTCGTCCTGATGACGGTGCAGCGCCAATAGACGGCAGCACCGGCAACGGCAAGGTCGCTGGGCCGCCGGTGGCCAGCAAAGCTTGGCCATCAACCCCAAAAATTCGCCGTCGCCAGCGAAAACTGGCAGCAGCCTCGGCGCGGCGGCAATTTCTCAATATTGCTGCCAGCTATGCGCGGTTTAGCTCGCATCATCAGTCCAACGAAAGCATCCCTGACCAGCACCGCAAGAACCGGGAATTGGCGGAAAGGAATGGACACCTGATTCCACCCGAGTTGGAGTTTTCGGATGCCGCGGTCAGCGGGACGACGCTCTCGCGAGAGGACCTGGACCGGATAATGCTATTTGCGGAGCGTGGCGAATTCAAAGTCTTGTACTTGTACTCGCTCAGCCGGCTAGCGCGTGAGTCAGTCATTACGATGCCGCTCCTCAAGCGACTCGTTTACACCTGGGGTGTGCGCGTGATCACGGTTCTTCACGGCATCGACACGGCTTGCGAAGGATGGGAGTTGATTGCGTCGATTGTCAGCGTCATCAACGAACGGATGATCAAGGAACTCGGGACGAGCGTGCTGCGTGGCCAGGAGGGAGTTGTGCCGGCCGGCAACTCAACCGGCGACTACCGCTTTGGGTACACATCAATCCCCATTCCCGGCACTGAGACCACCGCGCGCGGCCGCCCCGCGCGGCCGAAGATGGCGTACAAGGTTGACGAAGCAACTTCCTGCTGGGTGATGCGAATTTTCTATTGGTTTGTTGTCGAACTGCGATCACTAAACTGGATAGCTCGCGAGCTCAACAAGCGGGGTGCTCCCAAAGATCACCGGGCGACTTCCCCAACTTGGAATCACGGACTAGTCGTCAGCGTCCTGGAAAGCAGGAAGTACGTTGGGATTTGGCCGTGGGGAGAATCGCAGAACGTCCGAGATCCATTTACGGGCAAGGTGCGTCAGGAGCCTCGTTCCGAAGAGGAATGTGAGAAATGGACCCGGTACCGCCCCGATTTGAGGCTGATCGCGGACGACATGTTCGAAAAGGCCCAGAACCTGCTGCAGGAGAACATCGAAAAATACGCGGCCCGGCGGCGGGCCGACGGCACGCTTAAAGCGTCGCGCGAAGCCGATGGCAGCCGAGTGCCACGCCACTTGCTGTCCGGCCTGATAACGTGCGCCGAATGCAATTCGTCGGCCCCCGCCGCCGAACACGGAGATACATTTTTCATCGTCACGGGTGCCGGTGGAAAATACTTATCGTGCCCAAACTATCCGAAGGGCCTATGCACTTGCAAAACGCAGCTTCGCCGCGACCGAGCTGAGCGAATGATTCTGGATGAGGTCGGCAAACGGATAGTCGGCAATCCTGCCTGGTTGGACGCAGTCTACCAGCAGCTCTTACTTCAGTGGCGTCGCGAAGAGAGCCAGATTCCAAGCGAGCTGGCCTCGGCGGAGAAGGCCATCGTTGAGATCAAGGGGAAGCAAAAGAACATCCTGGATCGAATGGAGAATGGCGTTGTTGATGATTGTGTCAATGAACGGCTAAAGAAGCACAGTGATGATCTGCAGGAGATGATCCGAAAACGCGACTCGCTCCTTCGCTCAGAACAGACGCGCCTGCCGGAACCGACAATCGAGTGGCTCCAGCAGCAGATCGACAATCTGGGAGCCTGCCTGCAGGAAACCACGCCCGCTGCCGCCTACGCGCTGCGGGACTTGGTGGGCGGCCGCATTATCGTTCGAGAGGTCCCACGTGAGGGACGGAAGCGGTGCCAGATGCGGGGCGAGTTCACGCTGAACGCCGGCACGGTCGCGTCCGCGGTGGCGGGAATCTCTATGGGGACGGAGTCGGAAGAATTCGACGGTCGGGAGACGCTCACCGAACACGTCGTCATTCACTTCGTCGATCCAAATCCGCAGGACGAGAAGGCGGCCAAGGCCAAGGCACTCTATGACCAGGGCATGCTGCACTGCGACATTCGCAAGGAACTTAAGTGTTCACGCAGCATGGTAACCAAGCTGCTGCGGCATGCGTTCGGCAAAGACTTCCGCGACGGGCGGGGCCGCCGGTCCGAGCTGGCAAAGAAGCAGTCTGACACCCCCGTCTACCAAAAGATCGCTGACGAAGCCTTCCGGCTGTACGCCACTGAACTCTATCTCGATGAAATTGCGGCCCAACTAGGCGTGGACCCAAACACCATCACTAAGGCACTCGCGTTTGCTCACGAGGTCCGCGGATTGGAGGTCCCTGACGGGCGCAGCCGCCGTTACCAGCTCCCTCCGCGGGATGGTGCTGCTGGCCACGGGGAAAATGACCCGCCTGAACCTCGTGACGCCGCATAGGCGGCAAGCACAGACGGTTCGCACTTGGAGGCAATCCACATCTCCCCGCCGGTTGTGGCGGGGAGCGGTAGTGTGCACTTCACTCACCATCTAACCAGTCGCCCAGTAAAGCACGACGACACGCTACTCTCCTTTCCACCGAAGCTGCCACCGATTCCCGATGACCAGCTTCGCTTTCGTTTGGAACCGCAGCCCGCATAGGCCCGCGGGGCATGTGAAGAAACGGGCAGAGATTCTTCCTGGTTCCCGTTCTCAGTTCCAATCCCCTCTGGCGGATGCATGCCGCCGGTTACTTTTTTTAACGGGTTATGAATACCACCATCGTCCTCTCTTTTTCCATCGCCATGTCCGTCGTCGTGCTGGCGCTGATCCGCGAGATGCGGCTCCGACGCGGACTACAGGCGCTGCTTACACAAATCCTCAAATCACGGAGGCTTCCCCCAGATGATGACTAAAAATCGCTCGCGGACTGCGATCCTCTTGGTCGGACCTATGTCCTTTATTGCCGGGTGCAGCGAGCCTGACGGTCGCTTAGCTCAATTCGCAGAACAGGCAACCGCCCAACAGGCGGCCCAGAACCGGGATATGTCGCGCGCTAATCAGCAATTAACGGAGGCAACACAGCGGCTTATTGAGCGCGAGGCCGCGGCCAGCCAGGAACTTCTCGCTCACCAGCAGCAGCTTCGCCAGGATCAGGCCGAAGTCGGGCGGCAACGAGACCTGCTGGAACAAGAGCGTAAACAAGCGGCCGCTGCCCGCCAGACTGAATCGAAGTGGGGAGCGATCTTTTCCGCGGCCGCCTTCGTACTGGCAGCCTTGTCGCCGCTGGTTCTGGCGGCAATCGCCCTGTCGGCGAGCTGGTGGCCGTCTTCGGACCCCACTTCTGCGGACAGCTTGCTCGATTTTTTCACGACTCATCCCTCGCTCCTGGCAGAGACCGCTCACGGCCGTTTACCAACCCCTCGGGAAAGTTCCTCCGTGCCGAGAATCGAGCAAACTGGTGCCGATGACCGCAGCCCTGCGTCCGATTAGTGACTGCGAGGTTCTAAAGCGGGTCATTTTCGCGGCTCACGGTGACACGATGAGCGGCGGCCGATGCGGAAGCCATCGAGCATCCGATTGCTGAGCACTGGCTGATCGTCTCGTAGCGGGCCGGAAGGTCCGGCTTCGTTGCGGCAGCCCCTTTCCAAGTGACTGTCTTTCCATTTTGTCTATCTTTTGTTTCCATTTCCAGAAAGGTTTTACTCCCATGAGAGTTCTGTTCATCAACAACGACGGCGGCGGTTTCGCGGACTACATCGAGGTCGAAGAAGGGACCTCGGTACGCGCCCACTTCAAACGTGAAGTTCCCCACGGCCAGGCGGAAGGCTACTTGATCAGGGTTAACCGCCAGCCGGCGGCCGCCGACCAGGTGCTTCAGGACCAGGACCGGGTCTCGTTCACGGCGACAAAAATCGAAGGGGCTCGCTAGTCCGGCCTGGAAGGCGGCTCTTGCTGCTCTTCCCCCTGGCCAATTTGGGAGACCCCCATGTCCACCGAAACAAGTTTAATGCGGAGGCAATTACGAGCCGCCGTCCAGATTCATACTCACCTCGCCAGCACTGGCCGGCTCTCTCCTCTCCCAGTTCTATACGACCGCGAGTGGGACGAGCTTACAAATTCGATCCGCCGGTTTGAGTTGGCCAGGGATAAGGGATGGCAGATCGCGGCGGACAGCCTCCTCTCGGACCTCGACCTCTCGGCGGCCAGCCTCGGGCGGCGGCTCGACCGGTTTCGCACTGAACTTCCTCGAGCTCCCGCTCCCCTGCAGGTTCTCGGTCCGCGGGATATCGCCGCGGATCTGGCTGCATTGGAAGAAGAGTTTGAGGAGGTGGACCTGAACTTCCAAGAGAAGAAGCTCAGTGTCGTCACACCGGACATCGAATTGCAGGACACCTACCTTGGCCCATTCCGCATAGTGCTGCATTGGGAGGAGATCGGAAAGGGTACCTGTTACTGCGTCGTGGCCGAGGATCCCCAGCCGGCCGAAGGATATGACCACGTAAAGCATCCGCACGTAACCGACGACCGGCTCTGCGAAGGGGAAGGTTCAACTGCAATCCGCAAGACTTCCGCTCAGGGACGTCTCCTGGATTTCTTCACGCTCGTGAAGCAGATTCTGGAGACGTACAACCCAAACAGCGCCTACGTCGCCCTCTCGCGCTGGAGCGGGGGCCGGGATTGTCATGACTGTGGCACCTCGGTCTCCGATGAGGATTCTTATGGCTGCTCGCGGTGCAGCGAATCGGTGTGCGACAGCTGCCGCAATTCCTGCGAGGCTTGTGACGAGACGCTGTGTAGCGGGTGCTGCACCACTTGCGGCGAGTGCAACGGATCGTTTTGTCGGGGTTGCCTTAAATTCCGGCCCGGCTCCCGTGTTCTGATTTGTAACGAATGCCTTGAGAAAGGAGAAAATTCTGATGATGATGAAACCCCGGCAGACGATCCGCCTGGCGAGTTCTCGGCAGGCGGGGATGGCTGTCCTGCCCCTGCGGCTGACTCCCTATGCCTGGAGGAAGCTGCTGTTCCTGCGTGATCTCGGGCCGACCGAAGTTGGCGGCTTCGGGATCAGCGCTCACGATGACCTGCTGCTGCTCGAAGACATTTCATTGGTCAAGCAACAATGCAGCCCCGTCACCGTGAAGTTCGATGACCAGGCGGTGGCGGACCACTTTGACGACTATGTCGATCTAGGCTATGAAGTCGAGCGGTTTGCCCGGATCTGGGTGCATACTCATCCGGGAGACTCGGCCAGTCCCAGTAGTACGGATGAGAAGACGTTTGCCCGCTGCTTCGGCAGTTCGGACTGGGCGATCATGTTCATCCTGGCCGACGGGGGTGAAACGTATGCCCGGCTGGCCCTGAACGCCGGTCCGGGAGGCGACGTGATGCTCCCCGTGGAAGTCGACTTTTCCCGTCCTATTCCCGCCTCGCAAGAACAGGACTGGGAGCAAGAGTATTTAGCAGCGGTTACGGCGGAACCCTCTATCGAGGTTCTGCGGGGCGAATCCCAGCTGAAGTCGGCGGCAAGAGTCTCGCTGGGAATCGATGCCAGTCTAGATGATGACTGGCTGCATGATCCCTTCTTCTACTCGGAGCGACTGGAGGTGTCCGGTGAGCGGTTCTAACAACAATCGATTTAGCCGGCAGGAAGGGCTCGTTCCCCAGGAAAGGCTTGAAGGCTTGGCCATTTCCGTCATCGGCGTGGGGGCCATCGGTCGGCAGGTGGCGTTGCAACTTGCTTCGCTGGGAGCCAGGCAATTCACCCTGGTGGACTTCGACGAAGTCGAGGGTGTCAACGTCACCACGCAAGGCTACCTGCAGGAGGACGTGGGAAAATCCAAGGTTCTGGCGACTGCCCAGGCGATTTCCCGGATTGATTCCAGCATAGAGGTCAGCCAGATCTGTGCCCGTTACCGGCCGGGATTACCGGTGGGCGACGCCATCTTCTGCTGCGTGGATTCCATTTCTGCACGTGGAGCCATTTGGCGGTCAGTCGGCAAAAACGCCCAGTTTTGGGTCGACGGCCGGATGCTGGGTGAAGTCATCCGTATCCTCTCGGTCGCTGACTACGAAGGTCGGGACTATTACCCGACAACGCTGTTTGCTCAAGCCGAAGCCGTCACCGGGGCTTGTACCGCCCGCGGCGTCATTTATACCGCTGCCATCGCAACCGGTTTGATGACCCAGCAATTCACTCGCTGGCTGCGGGGACTACCGGTCGATTGCGACCTGTCCCTCAACCTGCTGGCCAGCGAACTGACCGTCGCTGAGCCAAGGATGAGTGCCACGTAACTGGCGTTACCAACAACGGACTCTTTTCTGGGCCGCTTTGCTTCACAGCAAGGCGGCCCTTTTTTCGTTTCTTGTTTTCATTTGAGGAGGCATGCTCGATGACCCAAGCAGAACTGGACCGAGAGGTGAGCCGCGTCACCGGAGAATCCCTAGGGGTGATCCGCCGGCGAGGATTTTCGATGCTGCCCTTGCCTGACGATTCTTTCGACGACGAGCCGGATGTTTCCACGATTCGAATCATCGACTGGGATGAGCAAGATGCGATTCGCCGATACGCGGCGTAGTCGCAAGTGGCAGGGCGAGTACCGTAATTGTGACCGCCGCTAAACTAGTGCGACCCGACGACCAATTCAATCCAGGGCCGGGCTGCTTTCGGGCGGCCCGGCCCTGGACTTCTCTTTAGCTATCAGCCGTCCATCGAGATCGTAGGCAAGGTCGCCGCTGCTCAGGGTTAGATCTCTCCATTGCACTCCGTCTCAGCTCTATTGCAAACCGGATTAAGCCGAGCTGGGAATGTGTGAGACGAGGTGGCCGAGGGGACTCTGTGACGAACGACTTTCTTTACTATTTTGGCCGCTGCGGCCCAATTTGCGAGTTAACATTCCCGAACACAGAGCTGGGCCGAAGGGACCTGGCAGGGTGCGGCGACGCTGGCCGTGTGCAAAATGACGACTTTCTTTGCGTCTCTCGATTCTTTCCTCCAATGTCCACTCTTACTTTCCCAGCCTGGCATTTTCTTCTGGCTTGTCTGGCCGGCTGGATTCACCGTGAGCAACAGCAGCGACTGGAGTACGTGCAGACGGAATTGGCAGTCGCCCGAGAGATGCTCGGCAAGAAGCGCCTGCGGTTCAATGACGACCAGCGACGCCGTCTCGCTGCCAAAGGGAAGGAGGTCGGGCGGAAGGGGCTCCTGGAGATTGGCAGCTTGGTGACACCCGATACGCTTCTCCGCTGGCACCGGGAACTCATCGCCCAAAAATGGACCTTCGAGCGCAAGAGCCCCGGCCGCCCTCCGGTTAGTCAGGAAATGATGGACCTGACCGTCAAGCTGGCAAAGGAGAATCCTAGTGCTGGGTTCGACAAGATCCAAGGGATGCTGGCCAACCTCGGTCACGAGATCAGTGACACCACCGTGAAGAACATCCTCCGGCAGCATGGCATTGAACCCGCACCTGTTCGCACCAAGCGAACCACTTGGGCTGAATTCCTTCGGTCGCATACCGCGACGATGGCCGCCTGCGACTTCTTCACCACGGAAGTCTGGACGCTCGGTGGCTTGGTCACGTTCTACGTCTTCTTCGTCATGGAGATCGCTACGCGCCGCGTTCATATTGCCGGGATCACGATCTCCCCCGATTCGGCCTGGATGAAGCAAGTCGCTCGCAACCTGACCGACTGCCAAGATGGATTCTTGAAAGGGAAGACGCACTTAATCATGGATCGGGATGGCAGTTTCACTGAGGAGTTTCGTGAGATCTTGAAAACTGTCGGCGTAAAACCTGTCCGCCTGCCGCCGCAAAGTCCGAACCTCAATTCCTTCGCGGAACGCTGGGTAAGATCGATCAAATCCGAGTGTCTGGAAAGGATGATCTTCTTTGGCGAGAAGATGTTCCGGCATGCTGTGACAAATTTCGTGGAGCATTTTCATGCCGAACAAAATCATCAAGGGCTCGAAAACAAGATCATTCAGCCCGAGGATTCGGTCGGCAAGGCCAAGGGCGAGATTGTTTGCCGCGAGCGCCTGGGCGGACTGCTCAAATACTACCACCGACGAGCGGCGTAGCAGGTGAATTCCCTCGGCCATCTGCGTTCGCCCCTGCGCAGCCGTAACCTTTCACTCGTTTTGAGCATCTTATGATAACTTATTGCGCTCCTGCAACCACCCGTTCGGGCGTCACCTCGACCCAATTTTCCGGCACTTCGCCGCGGAAATCCTCGCTCGAAGCATCGTTCTATTTTTTTCACCCTACGGGCGGCCGATCATATGCTCATCGCTCGCGGCGGCAACACCAAGTACCCCGAGTACACCATGGTGCTGCGGTTTGGAGGTTGAGACTGCGGATAGTGGCCGGGCGAAATTGGAAAACCTCGTCGCTAGGCAGCGAAGGGGAAAAAATCTGAAATTTCAACGCGGGATTTTTTGGTATTCGGCTAAATGAGTATGGGAATCGCCCCAACCCGGTTTTTAACCTGCCTCGTCCCTGGGTAACTTGTAATGCGCAACTTATTTACAGTAAACGCCTTACGACAATAAACACCGATGACAGCATCCGCTGAATTTGTAACTCAAATCACCCGCGTGCAGCGGCAGTTGCACGCTTTTATCCTGTCGATGGTCTGGAACGCGACGGATGCGGATGACGTTTTACAGCAGACCAACCTGGTGCTTTGGGAGAAATCGGCAGAGTTTGATGCGAGTCGCCCGTTTCTGCCGTGGGCGATGCAGTTCGCTCAGTGGCAGGCAATGGCGTGGCTCACGTCGCGTCGTCGGCAGCAGCAGCGAATGGTGATCGATGACGGTCTTGCCAAGCTGCTGGCGGACGAGGCGTTGGCCGATGAACGGGCGTTTGAGGCTCGGCGGCACGCATTGGCGTCGTGTATGCAAAAGCTTCGGCCCGAGCAACGCGAACTGATCGCGCGGCGCTATGAACCGGAGATATCGGTAACTGCCCTAGCCGCGGCTGGCGGAGTGACTGCCAAGGCGCTTTCGGACCGACTTAGGCGCATCCGCCATGCGCTGCTGGAATGCATTCAGAAGACAATTGCCGAGGAGGCATTCTCATGAATACGATCGACGCGGAACTCGAAGGTCTGTTTAATCGCCTCGTCGACGGCATCGCTTCGGATGCGGACGAGCAACAACTGGGAGAGGTCCTGCGATCCAGTCCCCAGGCGCGGCGCGCGTATCAAGAATTCATGAGTTTGCATTCGGCGTTGCATTGGGATTACGTGTCCGCATTAGCGCCAGAAGTCGCAGGCGACAATTCGCTGAAGTCGCCGCCTGCCGTTTCGCTTCCGGCGTCGCCGATGGGCTGGGTGCTGGCTTTCGTGGCGGGGACGATCGTCGCCAGTGTCGTGGCTATTTTCTGGCCGAGTACGAATGTTGATCGTGCTGCGAATGAAAACGTTGCGACACACCAACCGCGAGAAGCTGCGAACACCTCTCCCAAGCCCGATTCCCTTGCGGCCCTCCTGGTGGATCAAGTGGGAGCGGAATTCGCGGAAGGGCGATCGCCCGATGGGGTTCGCATTGGTCCGGGCGAGTACGAATTGCTGAAAGGGATTGTCCATTTGCGATTCGCGCAGGGAGCTGACGTTGTCTTGGCGAGTCCGGCGCGGCTAGATGTGCGCGACGCACAACATACTCGGCTGGTCTACGGCAACGTGCGCGTCACGGCGCCGCCAACCGCGCGCGGATTCACGATTGCGACCGACGCGGCGGACTACGTGGACCTGGGAACGGAGTTTGGTCTGCGCGTTGATCGTCGGAGCGGCGCGAGCGACCTGTACGTGTTCGACGGGCAAGTGAATGTCGCGGATCCTCGCACGGGAAAGGTGTTATCCGAAGTCGTGCAGGGTGAGTCGTCGCGCTATGTGGAGGGCGCCGTTGGCGCGGTGCCAGAAGTTGATGCGGACGCGTTCCCAACTCCCGGAGCGATTGGATTTCAACGTTGGCAGCAACACGAACGCGCGATGCGGGCGGACGATCGGCTGTTGGCGTTTTATCCGTTTCGCCGCACTGCCGATGAGACCGTGCTGGTCAATACGCAAAACGAAGATGGAATGGCCGCCGGTCGGATTGAGGGAGCAGGCTGGACGACCGGACGTTGGCCCGGCAAAGAGGCGTTGCTCTTTGATCGGGATACGGACTTCGTGCAGCTCGACATTCCCGGCGAGCATCAGGGACTGACGATCGCGGCGTGGCTGAAGCTCGATCGGCTGGACTTCGTGTTCAACGCGATTCTCAATTCCGATGGGTACGACCTGGGCCACGTCCACCTGCAGTTGACGCGGCAGGGGCATCCGCGGGGCGGTGTGGCGGTCGCGGGTCAGTATGAGGACCGGATCGTTGGGAATTCAGTTCCCCTGGGTCAGTGGACTCACGTTGCCTCGGTTCTGTCGCGAGAAACGCGTTCGCACCGTGTGTACGTGAACGGCGTTCTGGCACTCGAGCGACACTGGAGAGCCGACCAGGTCTTGCGTCCAGGTTCGTGCCGGTTAGGAAACTGGCTTGCCATCGAAAACGATAGGGTGACAAACCGCGCGTTACGCGGCCGGGTGGACGAACTCGCGGTCTGGAGCCGCGTCTTGTCAGTGGATGAGATCAAGAACCTCGTGGAAGTGGGACGTCCGGGAATGCTGGGGAATGCCGAGTAACCGGACGATGGGCTTGAACATTTGAGGAAGCGAAGTTTTCGGAGCACAGCGAATGAACTTGAAACCATGTACCGGCCCAGTTTCACGGCGGTCGTTTTTGCAAATGGGCGCCCTCGGCGTCAGCGGGCTGGGTCTCGGCGATGTGATGCGTGCGCGGGCTGCGGCGGGGCATGTCACGGCAGCCCCGGATACGTCGGTGATCTTCATCTGGCTGGCCGGTGGGCCGTCGCACATGGAGACCTATGACATGAAGCCCGATGCTCCCGAGGAGTATCGCGGCCAATTCCTGCCGATCTCGAGTAACGTGCAGGGGATGGATGTGTGCGAATTGCTGCCGCTGCACGCCAAGTGCGCCGACAAGTACACGCTGATTCGCAGCATCTGCCACACATTCAACGATCACGGCGGCGGGAGCAAGCGTGTGATGACCGGGCGGATTCCGGCCACGCCCACGGAAACAGTGAACGACGCGCCGTCCGTCACGTCGATCGTTGCGAAGATGCGGGAGAAGATCGAAATCGGCTTGCCCAACTGCATCGCAGGTGCGGACGGCGGGCGAGACAGAGTGGATACCTACGCGATGGGTTCGGCGTATCTCGGACCCAAGTACGTGCCGTTCATTTTTGGCGGCGACCCAAGCAGCTCGAAGTTCGAGGTCAAGAACCTGTCTATTAAATCCGAGGTCGCGGAGCGGCTCGACGATCGGATGCAATTGCTCCAGGGTCTCGACCGCCTACGACGCGAAGTCGATTCCAACAAAGTCTTCTCCTCGATGGACAGCTTTAACCAACAGGCGATCAGCCTGATGACCAGCCCGAAGGCTCGCGAGGCGTTCGACCTGTCGCGCGAACCGCAGGCGCTGCGCGATCGCTACGGCAAACATGCGTGGGGCCAGCGGGCGTTGCTCGCGCGGCGACTGGTCGAGGCTGGTTGCAGCTTCGTGACGATGGTCTACGAGAATCCGAACATCAACGGCTGTTTCTACAACTGGGACACGCATGCCGTGAACCACGACCATTTCAAGGACGCGGTAAAACGCAGCCCGGTTTACGACCAAGCCGTCACGGCGCTGATCGAGGATTTGCACGAACGGTCGCTGACCAAGAAGGTGCTGCTCGTCGTGACAGGCGAGTTCGGTCGTTCGCCGCGGATCAGCAAGTCCAGCAACGGGCCGAAAGGGATGCGATACGGCCGCGAGCATTGGCCACAGGCAATGTCGGTGCTCGTCTGCGGCGGCGGCATGAGGCACGGGCAAGTCATCGGTTCAACCAACAAGCTTGGCGAGCATCCCGATAGCCGCGAACTGACTCCCAATGATCTCTGGGCCACGGTCTATCGTCACCTCGGTATCAACCAGCACGACGCGATCCTCGATTATACAGGCCGCCCGCAGCACATCCTCCCGTTTGGCGAGCCGATTCGTGAATTGCTGTAACCCCCATGCTGGAACGCATTCGATGAAGATCATCGTTAACATCGCTCTCGCATTCGTGTTCGCGTTGTTTGTTCCTGTCGGCGCAGACGCCCAGGAGCCAACCGACGCGAAGTTCGTCGAAATCTTTCTGCAGACCCACTGCGTCCGTTGCCACAACGCGGACAAGAACAGAGGCGACCTGAATCTCGACGACCTTGGAACGAATCTGACTGCGGGGCGTGCCAGTTTCGCGGCGGCGTTGCAGGCGTTGGAAGCGGGAGATATGCCGCCCAAGGACGAACCCCGGCCCGACCCGGCCGCTGTCCGTCGTGTGACAAAATGGTTGCAACAAGGACTTGCCGCATTGCCGCCCGCGCCGGTTGACAAGGATAAGGCAGCCGTCCGGCCTGACGAAGGAAACCATCTTCCGCACGCGCTGTTGTTCGGCGGCAAACCCGGCCCGAGCGTGCCGCCGCCGCCGCGACTGTGGCGGCTTTCGCCCACAGGTTATTCGGCGGGATTCCTCCGGTCGCTGCGGGTTAAATCTGGCAATGTTTCCCAACCGTTTGCGCTGCGTTCCGAGCCCGGCATCAAAGACTATTCGGCGTTGTATTGGCTCGATGAGGGTAGCACCGACTTGCTGATCCGGAACGCCGCGAAAATCGTGGGCGAGATCACCGCCCACAAATTGTCTAAAAACGGAGGCTCGGTTTCGATGGCCAGATCTGGAGGCCAGGCCCAGGCCTTTGAGGAGTTCGCTCCACTGCTGCATCCGACGGTCGTTCCGAAGAGGGAACAACTCGAAACCGCCGTCCGCGTGCTCTATCGGAATGCCCTGGTGCGTGAGCCATCGGCCGAGGAAACCGGGTCGCTGATTCAGCTTTACCACGAGGCTTCCAAGTCGCCTGGGGACCCGGTCTCCGCCAGCAAAACGATGCTCATGGCGCCGCTCCTTTCGCCCGAGGTGCTGCATCGCTTCGAGATCGGTCGCGGATCCGAGGTGCGGCCGGGCGTTCGCATGCTTTCGCCGGACGAACTTGCCTTCGCACTCAGCCTGGCTTTCTCGGGCGAGCGCGAGCCTGGGCTTTTCGCGGCCGCCACGTCAGGCGGACTCAAGACGCGCGAAGATGTCGAGAAACACGTCCGCCGGATTCTGGATGCCCCGGAGATTTACAAGCCGCGCATTCTCGGATTCTTCCATGAGTACTTCGGCTACGACCGAGCCCCCGAGGTCTGCAAGGACGCCCAGCCCGACTACGTCCACAACGCCGATCAGTTGGTCCTCGATACGAACATGCTTGTGTTGAGCATCCTGGAGAAAGACCAGAACGTGCTCAAGGAACTGCTCACCACGCCGAAGTCGTTTGTGAATGGCGTCTGGTTCAAACGTGACGGTGTTCCCGCGAGCTGGAATCGTAACGATCTGACGCTGGATAGGTATCTCTCGAGCCACACCGGTTCGAGATTGGATTTCTATGCGACGGATAAAGCGAGTACGACCAGACGCCCGAAGGACCAGAGTAAAGGTGGCGTCGAGGCCGCCTACGGGCTGAAGGAATGGCCGGCAAACCAGCCGGTCGATTTGCCAGACGACCGCATCGGCATTTTGATGCAGCCGAGTTGGCAGGTCGCCTGGTCGTCGAACTTCTTCAATGACCCCGTGCGCCGCGGACTCTGGATTCGGGAACATCTGCTGGGCCACTCGGTGCCGCAAGTTCCGGTCGGTGTCGTCATCGTGCTGCCCGACGATCCCACGCAGACTCTGCGTCAGCGAATGCAGATCACCAAAGATGTGAAGTGCTGGAGTTGTCATCAGAAGATCGATGACATGGGAT
>SXOA01000008.1 GCA_005778405.1 Planctomycetaceae bacterium | reverse complement strand
GGCGTCGGTCATGATGACGATCTTGTTGTAGCGGAGCTTGCCGAGATCCTGGTCGGCCCCAATGCCGGTGCCGATGGCCTGGATCATGCTCTGCACTTCCTCGTTGGCCAGGACCTTGTCCTCCCGCGATTTGTAGGCGTTGATGATCTTGCCCCGCAGCGGCAGAATGGCCTGGAACTGCCGCAGCCGACCTCCTTCGGCCGAGCCGCCGGCGGAGTCACCTTCGACGAGATATAGCTCGCACTCGTCCATGTTCTTGCTGAGGCAATCCCGCAACTTGCCGGGGAGGCCGCCGCCGCCGAGCAGCCCCTTGCGGTTTCGCATGGTCTCCTTGGCCTTGCGAGCCGCCTCGCGGGCTTCGGCCGCAAAGAGAGCTTTGCGGACGATGTTCTTGGCGATCTTGGGGTTCTCTTCGAGATATTTGCCAAGGAACTCGCCGAAGGAGGTGTTAACAATGCCTTCAATTTCCGGGTTGTTGAGGCGGCTCTTGGTCTGGCCCGAAAATTCGGGGTTGGCGAGGCGGATGGCGACGATGACGGTCAGACCTTCGCGAAAATCTTCGCCGGTCGGCAGCAGATCCTTGAAGAGATTGTCTTTCTTGCCATAGGCGTTGAGCGTGCGGGTGAGGGCCGTGCGAAAGCCGACAACGTGAGTGCCGCCGTCGGGGACGTGGATGCTGTTGACGAAGGAGTGCAGGTTCTCCGTGTATTCGTTGGAGTACTGCATGGCGACTTCGACCTGGGTCCCGTCGACGTCCGCCTTGTGGTAGATGACGTCGGGATGGACCACGTCGCTGGCCCGGTTGAGATGCTCGACGTATTCGATGATGCCCCGCAGGTAGCAGTATTCCTCGGAGGAGTTGATCCGCTCGTCGACGAACTTGATCCGGACACCGCTGTTGAGGAAAGCCAGTTCGCGGAGCCGTTTTTGCAGCGTATCGTGCTGGAATTTGGCGGAGGGAAAGATTTCCGAGTCGGGCTTGAAGGTGATCTTGGTGCCGCGCTTGTTCGTCGCCCCCATGCGTTTGAGCGAGCCCAGGGGGACGCCGGCTTCAAATTCCTGCTGGTACATGCTGCCGCCGCGGCAGATCGTCGCTTCGCACCAACGGCTGAGGAAGTTGACCGCCTTGAGGCCGATGCCGTGCAGGCCGCCGGAGGTTTTGTAGCTTTGCTTGTCGAATTTGGCCCCCATGTTGAGGTTGGTCATGACCGCTTCGAGCGTGCTGACGTCGCGCCCTTTCTGCTCGGAGGTCTGCTCGTGCTTTTCCACGGGGATGCCGCGGCCGTCGTCCTCGACGCTGACCGAGCCGTCGTTGTTGATGGTGACGGTGATCAGCGTGGCAAAGCCGGCCATCGCTTCGTCGATGGAGTTGTTGACGAGCTCGTAGACCAGGTGATGCAGCCCCTGGACGGAGCTGTCGCCGATGTACATGCCATAGCGCTCGCGGACGTGCTCGCGGTCGGAGAGCTTTTTGAACTTGTCGGCAGTGTAGTCGGAGGCGGAATCGCCGTTGGAGTTGGTCATGCCGTTGGCTTCGGGGGGAAGTGCGGAATCGGCGGGGATAGCGGCGAGCGGGGTCTTTTCGAGCGTGTTTTCAGGCATGGCGGGCGGATGTCCGTTCGGGGTCTAGGTGGGGTAGGCTTCCAGCCTGCCCAAAAACAACATCTTTAGGGCAGGCTGGAAGCCTGCCCCACTGCGGAGGTGAGCTATGCGATAGGACCGACTTTGAATTTCAAACCGGTGATTTTGTGTTCGGGGGCGAGGGTTGCCAGTTGTTTGACGAGCTGAGTTTTCAGGAAAGTCAGCTCCTGGAGGACCAGAGAGCTATTGACCGTGACTTCCAAAATGCCGCCGCGAATAGGGCCGCAGCGGGTATCCTTGCCCAACCGACTGCCGACCGCTTCCTGCCAGGCTAATTCGCAGGATTTGGCGGCTTGCACCTGGCCGTAGCCTTTCTTGGCGAGCAGTTGTCCCATGACCGAGCCGATCGTCTTGGCGGGACGGACGGGAACCCGGCGGCGACGATAGTCTTCGCCGAGGAACTGCTCTTCCTGGTCGGGTTGGCGTTTCATAGCGTCTATCGGTCCCTCGACAGCGGCATCACGACGTAGCCATAGGCCTGGTCGTCGGCGAAAAAGACGGCGGCGGCTTCGGCGTTTTCGATGTCGATGGTGACGGTCTGTTCGGGGTTGAGAACCTTGAGGAAGTCGGCCACAAAGCGGTGGTCGAGAGTGACAGAGATTGGCGGGCCGCTGTAAGCGATGGGCATATCGACCTTCGATTGGCCGGCCTCCGCGGTGCTGGCCGCAAGGGTCAGCGTGCCATCCCCGAAGTTGAAATCAATGCCACGGCTTTCCTGATTGGTGACGACGGCGGCCTGACGAAGAGCGGAGTGAAACGGCCCGACCGTAACATCAATCTTGGCGGCATCGCGGCGCTGCGGAAACACATCCCGCCAGCGCGGGAAGCGGCCTTCGACCAGCCGCGAGTAGTACACCGCCCGCTCAGTGCGGATCAGCACGTCGTTGCCGCGAGCGGCGACATGGACCTGGCCGTCGCTATCGGACAACGCCCGCCCGATGGCCCGCATCGACTGTGTCCGGATGATGGTCATCGTGTCGCCTGTCTTGTGGCCTCCGACGGATTCCGCGGGCCCTTCCATTTTCGCCAGACGACGACCGTCCGTGCCGACGGCGATGATTCTCTTCTCGTCAAGCTCTACCAGCACGCCGCCAAGAGCGTAACGGCTGCTTTCCATGTCGGTGGCGAACTCGGTGCGGAGAATGATTTGCTTGAAGAGCGGCGCGGGAATGACGTGGTACTTCTTCTCGTCGAACGGGGCGACCACGGGAAACTCCGCAGGGTCCTCGCCGGTCAGCTTGTATTCGCTCCATTCCCCTTTGACGACGGTTCCCTTCGTGTTCGCTTCGATTTGCAGCTTCTCGTCACTGCTTTCGCGGAGAATGGCGCCGAAGTTGGCCAGCGGCAGGACGGCCATTCCTTCCTTCATCACCTCCACTCCCTCAACCGCGATGCGGACTCCGACTTCCATATCGGTCGCCATGAAGATGGCACCCGCCTTGGTTACTTCCAGCTTGACATTTTGCAGGATCGGCTTGGGGCTGCGGCTGGGGGCGAAGAGAGCGGCGGTCTGAAAGGCGGAAGCCAGCTTCTCGCGGTCACACATGATTTTCATGACAATCCCTTTCTTGGTGAGCGGCAAGCTGGGCCGCGGCAAACTGTATTAAAAGATCTCTTTAGTCAGTAGTAGTAATAATGTGGGGAGATTTGATGTCGATAGCGAGCAAGCTGGTCGACACAAAGTTTGTCAACAGTAGAGCTTAAGTCGAACCCAAACAGCAGAACGAGGCGTGAATAACGTGTTGAATGCGTAGTGGTTTGTCGTTGGGCTCATGTTGTTGGCGGGAGCGAATATTGGGTGGTATTTGTGAGCCGTCGGTAACGTCAGTTTTGAGAAGTGAAAACGACACAAAATGACAGGCTTTCAACGCAGCTATGAGGGGTTTGAATCACGAAATTCATCGTTCCTCCGCGGCGAGGCTGTCGGCCAGTTCGTCCACGAGCCGCTGTAGGGGCACATTATCGGCCAATTCTGTGGCCGCTTTGCGACAGGAATGGAGCACGGTGGTGTGATCGCGATTGCCAAAGTAGCGGCCGATGGCGGCGTAGCTGCTGTCGGTGAGGCGGCGGCAAAGGTGCATCGCCAGGTTGCGCGGCTGAACGATAGCCTGGCGGCGGGTCTGGCCTCGCAAATCGGCAACGCTTTGCTGAAACTGTTTGGCGATGGCGGCGGCCACGTGCTTCATCACGGCCCGCGCCTCGGGGCGCTCTTGTTCGGTGAGCTCGTCGAGCCAGATTGGATCGATGGGCACTTTTTTGCTTCGCGAGCGTTGAACTAATTCCAGCACCGCGTGGCGAAGTTGCGGCACCGTGACCAGCGATTGGCCGCTTTGCGTTAGAGGCTTTGCCAGCCGCTCGATGATGGCCGGAGGCAATTCGGTCTGCTGCTCGCGGGCGATTGCGGCAACAATTTCGTGGCGGGCGTCTGGCTGCGGCGGAACGACCGGCACGACAAGCCCCGCAGCGAGGCGGCTTTGGAGCATGGGGCAAAGGGATGTATCGAGTGGGCTGTGCCGCATGGTGATGATGACGAGTGAGCCGCGGCGGGTGAGTGCATCGAGCAAATGAATCAGCTCTTGCTCTGCGCCGCTCTTGCCGGCCAGGCGATGCAGATCGTCGATGGCGAGGAGCTGCGCTTTGCCGAATTTCTGGCGGAAATCGCCGATAGAATCGGCATCGCAAGCGTCGGCGAAGGCCCGGGCGTAGTCGGCACCTGTCGTGGCAATGACCTGGGCCTGCGGAAATGTGGAGGCGAACTCACCCGCTAACAAATCGAGCAGCAGCGATTTTCCGCAGCCGGAAACTCCCGTGAGAACGATCGGATTCCAGGTTGGTTCTTCGCCGATGAGAACCTGCTGGAGCGCGCGGACGACCAAATTCTCGGCTCCGCCGATGTAGCGCGGCATTGGAGCGGCGGCACTTTTTTCAGCGCGGCCCGCAGTGCCGCGGCGCGCGGATGCGTGCGCTCCGCGGGCCTTTCGGGGAATGGAAAACAGGGTGCTGACCACAGAAACCGATCCGTGAAAAATGCCGCTCTTCGCCGCGAAAATGAGGGCTGCTTGCTGGCCAACAGAGGGGGCTGGCTGCTCGCCAAAATGCGCTTCCAAACAGGCGTCCTTGGATGCCCCAATTGTAAAGAAATCAAAGCCGCTTGACGAGCAGGCATGGGGGAATTCCTTCTACATTATCCGCGACGTAAGTGGTTGACACATTTGAGGATGCGTTGAGCCGCCTCTGCCACCTGCGCGGCGGTTGTCAAGGCACTCAAGCTGAGCCGAATTGCGCCGTCGATTTGCTCTTTGGGCAGTCCCATCGCCACCAGCGTGGTCGATGGTTCGCTCGACCCGCTGGCACACGCGGAACCGGTGCTGCACGCCACGCCGGCCATGTCGAGGGCCATCACTAGGGCCTGGCGGTTGAGGCCGGGGAAGGCGATGCAGGTGGTGGTGGGCAAGCGAGGGGAGGATGCACCGATGAAGACTGCGTCAGGGGCGCCGGCGAGCAGCAGTGATTCGAGTTGGTCGCGGAGCGAAGTCATTCGCGCCTGCCGCTCGGCTAACTCCCGATCCGCCATCACGAGCGCTGTATAGAAGCCGAGCGCCAGGACCACCGACTCCGTGCCAGGCCGCAGGCCCCCTTGCTGAAAGCCGCCGTGAAACAGCGGCTGGAGTTTTGCATCATGCCGGAGCAAGAGGCCGCCTATTCCGAGCGGGCCATGAAACTTGTGAGGCGCGATGGACATCGCGGCAACGCCGAGCTCGCGGAAGTTGACCAGAATCTTGCCGACCGCTTGAATGGCATCGGTATGCACGGGGATCCCACGCGCCGCGGCTGCCTCGGAGAATTCCGCGACCGGCTGCAAGACTCCCGTTTCATTGTTTGCCAGCATCAGACTGACAAGCAGCGTGCGATCATCGAGCAGCTCGCCCAACTGCGTCGAGTCAACGAATCCATTCGCATTCGCCGCCAATCGGCGCACCTCCACGCCACTTAGTGCGAGCGCTGCTGCCGCGCCCAGAGCACTGGGATGTTCGATGGAGGAAATGACAATATTCGGCGAGACCAATCTGCCCTCTGGCCTCTGCGCTCTCCCTTCCACCAGTCCTCGAATCGCCAGTTGATTTGACTCCGTTCCGCCGCTGGTGAAAACCAATTTGTCCGCGTCCATCCCGCCAGTCTTGCCGCCGAGTAGCGAGACAATTCCTTCGCGGGCCTCTTCCAGCACGCGGCGGGTCTTGCGGCCGAGGGAATGTTGACTGGCGGGATTTCCGACCAGGTCCGTGGCCGCGCGGAGCATCGTCTCGGCCACCTCCGGAAGCAGCGGAGTCGTGGAGTTGTTATCGAGATAGATGGAGGCTAGCGAGGTCACTTGATCTTCGGCGCGTCGAAGCTGGTCCCGCTCTGATGATGCACGGCCTTGGTCACTTTGCCGTCGTCCCCTTTGACGAATTGGGCCTTGGCCGGCACAACCCGCCATTCAAACTCCGTTTCCGACTTTGGGAAAATCGGGTATTTCGGCTGGCCAGTGAGCTGGGCGAAGAGCTGCGCGCCGTCGCGGGTGACCGTCATGACGGAAAAGAGGCCGTAGCGGTATTGGCCGACAAACGGCTCGACTTGTTCGGGCGTCAGTTGAATCGCATCAGCGGGGAATTTGGCCGCTCGGAAATTGCTCCCTCCTTGCGAGTGCCGCGCGGTTATTACTTGCCCCTTTTCATCGCGAAGGAATGTGACTTCCGCATCCGTGACCTTCCAAAAGAAGGCGTCCTTGCTTTTGGGGAAGATGCGGTTCTTTGGCTCGCCGGTGATTTGGGCAAAGAGCCCATCCTCTTCGGCCGTAACCGTCAGGATGGAATCCTTGTAGTCGTAGCGACCGGCGAAGTCGGTGAAGGTCTTCGGATCGACGGACTTGTCTTCGGTCACAGGCGGGAGTTTGGCGATCTCGTCCTTCAAAAGCTGCGCCGCAAGGGAGTGCGCAATGCCGCCGGGCGAATGCTTAGGGGGAGGCGGCAGGGCGTTAGCAAGCACTACTACGGTGCATTTCTGTTCGGGCAGGCGCACTAGATACGTGGACCACCCGTTGAGCCCGCCCCCGTGGCCGACGGCGGGAAGCCGCTTCACTGCGAGCATCATCAATCCATAGCCGTAATTCATGCCATCGACATTCGGCGGCAACTCCACCGGCGTCGTCGCCGCGTTGAGCGAAGCTTCGCTGAGAACCTTTCCCCCGAAGAGGGCCTCGTTCCAGCGAAAGAGATCCCCCACCGTCGAGTAAATCGCCCCCGCGCCCCCGGCCCAGGTCATGTCCCAGTCGAGCGCGGCGCTCAACTTTCCATCGGCGTACGAATAGCCATTGGCCATTCCGGTGGGAGGATTGGAGTTGACGTAAATGCCAGAGTCCATCATCTCCAGGGGATCGAAAATGGTTTCTTTGAGATGCTCCCCAAACGACTTGCCGGAGACTTTGGCGACAATCTCGCCAAGGAGGAAATAGGCGGAGTTGTTGTAATGAAAGCCCTTGCCCGGCGCGAAATCGGGTTTGTCATCCTTGAACCACTCAATGAGCTTGGCCGGTTCGATCGGTTCCTTCACACGGCCGATGAATTCCGGCTTGTCGGTATAGCTGTGGAGGCCGGAGGTGTGCGTCATGAGCTGTCGGAGGTTGACTTCTTTGCCGCCAGGAAAGTCCGGGAAGAACTTGGCGAGCGAGTCATCGAGCGATAGCTTTCCTTGCTCCGCCAGGCGCAGCACCGCGACCGCTGTGAACTGCTTGCTGATTGAGCCAATGCGAAACTTTGTATCGGGTGAGATGGGGGTCTTTTTCTCAATATCCGCAAAACCGAAGCCCCCCTGAAAAACGATTTTGCCGTCGCGGGCAACCAGCACCGCCAGGCCGGACGAATCCCCTGCCGTCACTTCGCGCAGGCGCTTCGTTGCCTCTTCTTCAAACGAGGTTTCGGCAGCAAAGGTGAAACTGGCGGCCAGTAAGGGGAGGATGACAAGCAAACGGGGTGGCTTCAACATCGGTATTGTTTGCCCAGGTGAGAGAAAACGGCTGAGGCCTACGGCTCCTCAATATGGCCGCTAAGCAGGGGAAAGCAACCATTGTAGGCCGCTCATTCCGTGAGTGGATATGCCCTGGCAAGTAGGGCGCAAGCTGCTAACCCTTGTGACAGGCCATGCAAGTCGCTTGTGAGAAGGCCAAGGTCCGCGAGGCCGGCAAATAGCCTCCCGCCTGATGGCAACGGGTGCAGCACTCCCCCGAATGCGCGGCTTCATTGGGGGTTGTCGGTGTCAGGCAATTCTCCGGCAGGCGGAGCGAAGCGAGATGCAGAAAGCCATGCGCTTCCGGCGCGCTGGCCCGGGAAAGCGACGATGCAAAGGGAGGGAGCAGGACTTGCTCGGCATGGGTGGAGCCTTCGCGCGGGGCGACTGCCCACAGCAGCGTTCCCAGCGCGAGCAGAATCGCCGCCGCTGCGCCAAGCTGCGACCAGGCATGCAGGCTCAGGGACAAAAAGCTCCGCGCCTGAACCGAGCGAACGACCTCCTGCCGCTCTGCCGCCAGCCGGTCCCAGATGCGGTTGGCCAAAACGGTGCTGCCTAGCGAACCAGCGCAGTCGTCGTCGTCGGGTATCGCGGCAGCCACTTCTTGGAACAGGCCCAGGGCTGGAGAAGCGGCGTCTGCCCAATGCCGGCATGCCGCGCAGGATTTCAGATGCTCCTGGAGGGCCGTTTCATCGCCGGGAAGATTGCAATCGCCGCACAGGGAGTCAAACACGTCGTCGCAATTCAATAGCAACTTCACGGAGTACCTCTCGCTTTCCGGGACCGACCGTCGCCTTGCACCGCTTCTAACGATGAATTGGCTTGGCTCTCGCGCAGCCAGTCACTGAGTTGAAGCAGCCCCAGCCGGACGCGAGTCTTGGCCGTGGTCAGGCTGCAATCCATTGCGATGGCGATTTCCTGGAACTTCAGGCCAGCAAAAAATCGGAGCCGCAGGGCATCGGCTTGAACCTGGGGGAGGCGGGCCAGGAGGGCGTGTACATTGCCGCGAAGCTCGCTGTCGAGCAGGGCATCGACAGGGGATGCTTCGCCGCTGGTCAGATAGCCCGCGGAGGATTGCCTTTCGCCCGCTGCATCAGGCCCAGCCAGCATCTTCGCCGGCTGGCGAGATTGTTTTTGGGCGTACCGCGTACATTGATTCAGCAGCACAGTCCAAAGCCACGTGCGAAAGCTGAACCGCGAATCGTAGGTGCTGAGCCATTTGAGCAGGCATAGGAATGTTTCCTGCACCACGTCATCCGCCCAGTCGTCCCGCCCCAATCGGCCGCGGGCGGCTGCCCGGAGGGGCTGTTGATAGCGTTCCACCAGCACCACGAAAGCCTCTTTGCTTCCGGCCAAGATGGCGGAAACGAGAGCCGCATCGGGGGTGTGGGAATCAAGGGCCGGCATGGACTGCTACCTGGCTGGAACAGCTGCTAGAACGGAAAGTCCGCTCGCGAAGCGTATTCTACCAAAGGATGATAGCGCCCCAAGGAGAAAAAGGGCCAAAACCCACCTAAAAGGCAATGGAAACCATAGTGGAAATAAGCCCAGCGGCATCCTGAGTGATGCCAAAAACTGTTCCATGCACATCCGGATCCCAGGCAAAGACCTGCGAAAACTGATCGTACGCATCTACCTCGATCGAGCCGTTGAGGATTCCCGTCAATTGGATGATGTAACCGGTCGGGTCTTGGTCGTCCATCACCGAGCCGCTAATCGTCAGCCAGGCTCCTTCCAAGACGAAGATGAAGGAGGTGATGACGGGTGCCTGGTTGCTGTTCGTGGGAGGCGTCTCTCCGGTGCCGCCGATAGGAGGAGCATCGTCACACGAGGAACCAGGATTGGAAGGTGCCTCTTCCGCCGGCATATCCTGGGTGGGCGAGGGAAGTGGGTCAATCGGCGTAATGACATCGCCGGCCAGAGCATAGCGCGTTTCCAATTGCTCCCCCAGCAAGCGGCATCGCCGACAAGTGGGACGGTTTTTTTTGGGAGTGGCCTTTGTCAGGTTGAAAAGCGAGGTGAACAAGGAGGAAAATTCGAGTGGCATGATCAATCTCCGGTAGGTGGCCCTGAATCCTGACTTAATGGCAGCCTGTGACGATTATGAGGCGACACCGCCTCTACTATTAAAGTCGCAATCCAGCGGCCAAACCGGACAAGAAATTTTTCTCCTTTCGTAAGCTCATGCCAGGCAAGGGTTAACGTCAAAGCCTTTGCCGGCAATTGTTGCACAAAAACATCAGATAGTCGGAAAATGTGAATCGGCGTCGCCACAGACGCTCGTCATTTGCCGGCCCGCGAGTCCATAGCAATTGGCTTGGATTTGAGGTGCAGAATCAAAGAGGGCTCATGATAAAGAGGGGTAGTCAACCCTTTTTGGGGTCGGCTTGCCATTGTTTCCAGTTCCTCTGGGGTCAGTTTCGAGAGCAAATCTCCCAAGAAGCGCTGCTCCAGCTCGACAGCAAATTTCGAAGCACCCGCGGAGATAGCGTTCCGCAGGTTCGCAAGTGCCAACTCCTGTTCAGCGGGAGTCGCCTGGTAGGAATAGATTTCAGCCGCATCCAGGTGCAACAGCGGATTATTCGAGATTCCCGCCAGAGCTTGGCGCAGATGATCCTTGGTGGAATCGGGTAGCGGCAACTGCTTGTCCCGCACGCCGTGGTACTGTAACCGAGCGCACAAGTGATGCGAGAGCGGCAAAGACGCCGTCGGATTCTCCGCCAGCAACTGTTCCAAACGGTGGATAGCACTTCCTCGTTCATTGGTCAGGGAGCAACAATAGGCCAGATTATGGATTAACTCCAAAGGAGCAAAATCATTCTCGATCGCTTTTTGAAAATTACCGCGGGCCGCGCTGGCATAGCCGCGGCGCATTTCACAAAAGCCCACGTAGTACAGTAGTTCTGCACCTCCTCCCTGATCGAAAGCGGCTTGAAAATCGTTCAGGGCCATTGCCCAATTCTTGGCCTGCCGTTGCGCCTGCCCGCGGGCGAACAAGGCCGCAACTTGATTGGGTTTGATCTCCAGGACGCGATTGAAGTCTTCAATCGCCTTTTTCGAGTCCTTCTGCGAATAGGCCTGTTCTCCCGCGTGAAACAGTTGCTCCTCGTAGGGCGTTCCGGATGCCCATACGGCGGCAGCGATGACTATAACGGCCACCATGCCGGCGATGCTTGCCAGGACGGCACGGCGGTTGTGCCGCAGCCATCGAGCGGTGCGAGCTTTCCAAGCGAGAGTTTCCCGCAGTGCTTTCGCGAAATCCGCCGCGGAGGAGAAGCGTTCCGCCGGATCGGGACGGAGCGCCTTGAGGATGGCCATTTCGACCTGGAGATCGATCTGGGGATTGAAGGTCGCCGGCCTTGGAGGCGGAGTGAGGCGGCCCTTCAGCCATTCCTCCATCCTGGCCTGTTTGCTCGGTGCCGTTGGCGGCCGCGACGGGAGTTCTCCGCACAATAGTTCGTAAAGGAGCGCACCGAGCGAATAAACGTCGCTCCGCGGATCGATCTTGCTTTCGGACTTGACGTTGTCATCAATCAGGCAGCGAATCCGCTCCGGTGCCATATAGGCCATGGTCCCCCCCACGCGCTCCAGCGGCATTTCCAGCTCCGTGGAAAGATTGAAATCCAGAAGCATCGCCCGCCCGCTCCGCGAAAGCAGCACGTTGGAGGGCTTGATATCCCGATGCATCACGCCGGCCGCATGGGCCGCAGCGAGCGCCTCCGCGAGCTGCACTCCCAGTTCCAATACTCCTTCGACATAGGTTCCCCGGCAGAAGACAGGCGCTGCACTCGGTTCGTCCGCTTCGCGACTGCCGACGGGCTGATATTGCCGGGCGACGTTCCGCAGAATATCCGCGGACAGCGGCGGCTTTCCCTGAGAGAATGCTAGGTCGAGCAAGTCCACGAGCGTAGCAGTCCCCAGGAATGGCATGCAAATGCAGGTCAGTCCGCTCGTGGCATCTTGATGCACGGAATGGACTGGCACGATACCGGGATGTGCGAGTTTTCCCAGTAGTCGGGCTTCGGTCGCGCCGTTCCGGGAGATCTTCACCACCACCCACCGCTGGCCAAGTTCCGGCTGCTGGGCGAGATAGACCTTGGCGATCGCCCCTTCGCCGAGTTTCTGAATGATTTTGAAACCGAGCACCGAATCGCCCGGCTCGGGCCATTTCCATTCTTGTTCCTCTTGCCCCTCGGGAACCGCATCCAGGAACTGATGCACGTCAATCAAGCGCTGCAGCGATTGGCGATAGGTGGGGAACTTCTGACAGAAAGTGCTGGGGACGAGCGTTTCTCCCGCTTCGTTACGCAGGCAATATTCTTCGTAAATAAGGTCCATTGCCAGCGATTTGCGATCCCGCACGTCCGGATTCGCCAAGAGGAAATTGGCGGCATCGGGGGGAGCGCCACCACGCCAGCGCTCAATCACTTGGCGAACCACGCTCTCCGGCGCCGTAGACTCAGGATTGCGAGCGGGATTGGACATGCGGGGCTCATTACGGCATCAGGCGGCGTGAAATGGTCATTCGCCACCGAGAATGACAAGTCTAGACGTCAACTTCCTCACCGATCAAACGATCAATGGCCCGCCGGGCCGTCCGTTCGTGGATGTTCAGTTGCTCGGCAATTTCCGGATAGGTCGCCCCCATGAAGCGGAGCTCGACGATGCGACGGACGGACTCAGGCTGATTGTCCACTATCTGGTGCCACCGCTCGCGGGCGACAGCCACGGCACTGGGAGTTGGGTCCGGAGTAGCACAGCGAATCTCCAACTCCTCCTCGAGCTCGCCAAAACCGATCTCGCGGTTGACGTCATTTTTTTTAGACGCCATCTGGCGACGCGTCCCCACCACCTTGTTGCGTGCCAGTGACGCCAAGAAAGCGAGCAGCGCCTGGGGTGATTCCAAGCGGCGAAAACGGTCGGGCTCGCGAAAAAACGAAGCCCACACGACTTGTGCGAAGTCCAGGGAATCGAACCGGGACCGCATCTCCTGGTTCAAGCTGCGGCGCACGTAGCGCTTCACATGCGGTCCATACTTTTCCAGCAACTGCCAGGCAGCGTCCTGAGACCCGTCGTGCACGCGTTCCATGAGCTCGGCGAATTCCGAGGGGAGATCCCTCATGGCTTTACTGACGCGAACGGGGGTGGGCTGGAAACTCCGCTCCATGGAATCAAATTCACCTTCCTGGAAATCGGTGTTTATTCTAACGTCGAGCGAATGGAATTCCAATCGGTTTTCGAACCGTGCGCCGGAATTTCTGGTGGGGAAAGGCCGGGAGCCGGGGATGGGAGTCCACCCCGATGAAGGTCAAAGGCGCGGTTTTCTAACCAGCCTTCTACTTTCCGTCGGAGAGTCCCAGCCGACTGAGCCAGCGTCCGCGAGGTTGTTTGCCCTTATCGCCACCCGAAGCGGGGTCGGCTGCCTCTTGCTGAGCTTTTTCGCGCTTCAAGGTGTGGAGCTGCTCATCCAATTCGGCGCGGTCGCGGGCAATTTTGGCCCGTTCCATGGAAATGTCGATTTCTGCCTTCTTGAGCTCCTCCCGCAAGCTTTCCTGCATTTTTTGCAGGGTTTCGCGCTCTTGCCGGACCAGTTCGTCCTTGTCGAGCATGCCCGCAAAGGCCGCTGCCCCCACCGCAACCTGGCCGATACTGCTGGATTGGTTCTCCAGCAGAGTCCGCAATTCTTCCACTTCCAGGCGGACACTGCGCATTTCTTGATCTTTAGCGGCCATGACCTCTTCGGTCACATGCACCGCTTCTTCGATGGTCAAGCGGTTGGCCTTTTGCGCCGGGTCGGCTGCGTCGTAGTCGGATTCCAATTGCGCCAAGAGGCGCTGCTTTTGGGCTTCCCAGTCCATGCCCAGCGAACCCACAGCGGCCGACGATTTGAGACCGGAGCTGTGGGTCTGCGAGAGCTTGTCCTGCAATTCGGTATTCTTGATCTTCAGGTCACGGCAGTCGGCAGTAGCCATTTCCAGGCGACGATGGAGGTCGGTCAATTCCTGGCTGTCCTCCTGGGGATGGGCCGACTTTGCAGCGGCAGCTTCAGCCGCGGATCGGGCGGATTTGGCCACCGCTTCCGCCTCGGCCAGCCAGTCTTCGAGCTGCTTATTCTCGTCGCGCAGCCGCCGGAGCTCCGCGCTCGTCACCTGCTCCGTGGAAACTTGAACCTCGGCAGATGCCGATGCCGCGCTGAATTCGGCGCGAATCTGTCCCAACTCGGCTATCAACTGGTCATTCTTGGATCGCAACTGGTCCCGCTCGCGGAGGATTTCCTGTTGTTGCGATTCCAGCTTCTTGAGCCGAGATTGGGTTTCGTCGGCTTGCTTCTGGGCTTGGTTCCATTCTCCCTGCCGCTGGGCTAGTTGCTGTTGAGTGGCGGACAGCCGCTCCTGCCAGTCGTCGCGCAACTGAGAAAACTCGGCCGCTTCTTCACGCAGGCGGTCGCACTTTCCCTGCAACTCGGAGCACCGCAGTTGCAGTTCGAAATCCTGGCCGGGAACGGCACTCGCCTCTTTGCGCAATGACTCCATTTCCGCCACAAGTTCCGCTTTGCGAGTTCGCAATTGCCGCGCAATGGTCCGCCGCTGCCGTTGGGCGGCTTGCTCGCTCTTCTTCAGCACATTCCGCTGATTGTCTAACTCGGCCCGCTCTTGCGAGAGCTCGCCTTGCAAACGGCTAAGCTGGCGGGAACGCTCTTCGAGACTAGTCTGCTGCAAATCCATTTGCGCCTGAGACTCTGCATTGGCGGCTTCGCGGCCGGAGCATTCCGCCTGCTGAGTTTGCAGCTCGAGCCGGGCTTTCTCCAATTCGCTATGACGGAAGTCTAAATTCGCCAGCCGCTCCTGCAACTGAGCCAGCAATTCTTGCTGTCCTCTCTGGCTGTTCCCCTGCGACTCTTCCCATTGCGCGTACCCAGCCGCCAGCTCGTCTCCCCGGCGTTGAAACTCTGCTTGTCGAGCTTCCAGGGCAACCTGTTCCGAACCGAGGGCAATTCCCCGCTCCAAGGCATCGGCTTGTTGGCGAGCCAACTCCTCGGCCAATTCGGCCAGGCGAAGCGACAGCTCTGTTTGCAAGGCGGCGAATTTTTCCCGGCGTGCCTGGAAAACCTCCTTCGCCCGCTCCTTTTGCTGCTGCAAAGTGCGCGCGAAATCGGTCCGCCATTCCTGGGGGCGTGGTTCGTGACTGGGAACTTCCAGAATGCTCATGAAACGGGCTGCGGTAAGTCCACGGCTGGCGGCCTCGCCGTGAACGGACCTTGAGGTATCCAGAGAATGTGTGAAATCTCTGTGTTTCTATAGGTCACAACATGAGGGGGGGCAAAGCGAAGCGGGCGGCCGTGCCGATTACTCCGCGAGAATTGATTAGCCCGGAATTGCCGCCTGCGGAGCGTGGGGTCCGCGCAGCAAAAAGGGCGTCCCGGCGGGAACGCCCTCAAAAACTCAGCCTGCTTCCGCTGCGGCGATTACGACTCGCGGGGGCGGATAGCGCCTGTCAAACCGTTGTAGTCATAACGGTCATTGTCGTGCCATAAGGGGAGCCCGAGTTCGACCCTCGAGCGGAGAATGTCAATCTTCTCCATCGATCCCGCAGCCGCATCGGTGGGGCAGAAATCGGGCGTCGGCTCGGGAAGATAGTCTTCGTCGTGCCCGTACTTGAGGATGGCTTCAAAAACGTTCTTGCACTTTTCCATGGTCTTTCTCCCGCGGTGGCAATTCGGTGAGCCAGGCAGCCTGCGAAAATCCATTGCGTGCCCGCGATCACTCGCTGAAAATGCACGCCGCAAGAGCTCGGCGATTGGGTCAGGTTGGTTAGCCGCTTCCCGCAATTCGCCGGGAAAAAGTCATCTACGGCCCGTGTAGGTAAGCGGTGTATTATTTGCAGCGGCAGCCCGAGGTCAAGCTTTTGGAAAAATATTTTTGGGCCGCTGGATTCGTGGCAGTTTCCTGGTGAACGGGCGGACTGGGGATTGTTGGTGCAGCCCTAGCTTCGCCGTGTGGCTACACGTTCCCAGTTCAAGGGACGACGGCGTGACCGGCTGATCCCAGACACTCGATTCGGGCGGCGAATCGACTTAAGGGAAGAATGTTTTCCGCAAACAGGGGCGGAGGGAGCAGCGGCCGACGTTCGATTTTTGGCTACTGCATCGCCGCGGCATTCAATCGATCGGTTCCGACGAAGGACCACGAGGCTTCTTACGAGGGAGGACAAATAGTCAAATTGGCAGTCGAAAACGGCGATGGCAAATATTCCACAAAACCAGTGTAGTAAGGCACTTAAAGTGGCCCGTGATTTTTTTCACAAAATCGACACCTCAGTTACTGGACACTTAGTAAATGTGACAAATCTTGCTCTCCTCCTGGTCGCCGCTTTTTGACTGCTCAGCCACAACTGTTCCTGCCCGTCCGTTCGCGTAGGATGGGGTAACTTTCCCTTAAGGGTTCCAAGATGCCCTGGCTGCAACGACAGATCGCTCTTTCCGCTCGTCCACGGGGCTGTCACCTGATTACGCGCGACCTGCTCGCTGCCCTGCCTGAAATCTCGCAGTTCAAGATTGGCATGCTTCAGGTCTTCATCCAGCACACGTCCGCGTCGCTGACGATCAATGAAAATGCCGATGGGGACGTCCGGCGTGATCTGGAAATGTCTCTCAATCGGCTCGCGCCGGAGGACTTGCCCTATGTCCACTCGCTGGAGGGTCCGGACGACATGCCGGCCCATGTGAAGGCAGCATTGATGGGGAGCAGCGTGACGATTCCGATTAGTGGCGGCCAGCTTGCGCTGGGGACGTGGCAGGGGATCTACCTCTGCGAACACCGCAATAAGGGTGGCAACCGCAAGGTGGTGCTGACGGTGTGGGGGGAAACGGAGTAGGCTGGTTTGTCCGCTCCATTGTTCCTTCACTAGGGGGGTGTCCACCATGAGCCGTTACCTGCTCACTGCAGCTCTGCTTCTCCTGCCGCTCGCCGCGCTCGCTGCCGCTCCCCATCCGCTGGATCCGCTGTCCGCCGAGGAAATGGAAACGGCCGTTGATATTCTGCAGGGCTTTGAAGCCTTTCCAGAAGACAGCTCCTTCGCCACTCTCGTCCTGCACGAGCCGCCGAAAGACGAAGTCCTGACCTTTGCCGGCAAGGCATTTCGCCGCGAGGCCTTTGCCATCATCTACGACCGCAGGGGAAACCGCACCTTTGAAGCCGTCGTCGACCTGCGCAAGAAAGCCCTCGCCAGTTGGGCCGAGATGAAAAGTGCCCAGCCGCTCGTCATGGGAAGCGAGACGGAACGCTTCACCGATCTGGTCCGGGCTAATCCCGATTGGCTGGCCGCGATGAAGCGCCGCGGGATCGACCCGAATCAAGTGCAGGTGGATCCCTGGGCGCCGGGGCTGGTCACCGCCAATTTGAATTCGCCCCGTTTTCTGCGTGCCATTTCCTATCTCCGCGGCAGCGGACGCAACTACTACGGCCGGCCGATTGAAGGGGTGCTGGGCCTCGTCAATATGAACAGCGGCAAGGTAACCATCACGGATACCGGCAATGTTCCCATCGCTGCGCCGACCCAGGAACTCGACGCGGCCTCGATCGCCAAGACACACGGCGCTCCCCGCCCCCTGCTCAAGCCCCTCATCACCAACCAGCCCGACGGCCCCAGCTACCAACTCGTGGGGAACGAAGTCCGGTGGCAGCGGTGGCGATTCCGGTTCGCTCTGCATCCGCGGGAAGGGCTCGTCCTTTATACCGTTGGCTACGAAGATGGCGGCAAGGTGCGGCCCATCCTCTATCGCGGCTCGCTGTCGGAAATGGTCGTCCCCTACGGCGACGGCGATGAAAATTGGGCCTGGCGAAGTGCGTTTGACGTGGGGGAATATGGTGTGGGAATGCTCGCCGCGCCGCTGACTACGGGTATCGACGTTCCCGCTCATGCCGAACTCATCGATACCGTCATGGCTTCGGACGCCGGCGAAGCGGTCCCCTATGAGAAACGGATCGCCATCTTCGAGCGGGATGGCGGCATCCTCTGGAAGCATGCCGACTACAGCGGTTGGACCGAAGGCCGCCGGGCTCGCGAACTGGTGCTGTTCTTCATCACCAGTATTGGCAACTACGACTACGGCATCGAATGGGTCTTTCACCAGGACGGCACCTTGCAGGCCGACGCCATCCTGACCGGCATCATGCTGACCAAGGGAGTGAAGGAGAAGTCGCTGGAGGAACACAAAGCCGGCGGCGATGTCGGCCATCTGGTGGCCCCGCACGTCGTGGCCCCCAACCATCAGCACTTCTTCAACTTCCGCCTGGACCTGGACGTGGACGGCGAGCGGAACTCGGTCGTCGAGCTCAACACCGAAGCTGAGGGTGAAGATGAAGCGCTCAACGACATCACGCATACCCAGATCATGCTCGCTACGGAAAAGGAAGCCCGGCGGAGCCTGAATTTGACGACGGCTCGCAAATGGGCGGTCGTCAATCCTTGCGTGAAGAACAGCCTCGGGTCCCCCACCTCCTACGTGCTGGTCCCTGGCGAGAACAGTATTCCCTATCTGGCGGCTGGAGCGTCCGTTCGCAAGCGGGCTGGCCTCATGAACCACCATTTCTGGGCCACGCAGTATCGCCGCGATGAGTTGAACGCCGCCGGCCCTTATCCCAACCAAAGCCGTGGCGGCGACGGGCTGCCGAAGTGGATTGCGGACAACCAGTCGATCGACAACGAGGACCTGGTGGTCTGGTATACGCTGGGCCTGACGCACGTGCCGCGCCCCGAGGAGTGGCCGATCATGAACGCCACGCACGTCGGCTTTCGGCTGATACCGGCGGGGTTCTTCTCCAGGAATCCGGCGCTGGACGTCGCCAAGTAGCCCGCTCACCGTTGGAGTCCCGCCTTCAGGCGGTCTTGGCACACAGACCGGCTAATGCCGGGACTCCAGCGGTTTCCTCAGGTTGAAACCAGGCCCCGCCTGGAAACCCGCAGCGTCAGCAAGGGAGTCCCAGTTCCCATCTTGCCCAAACCGCTCAGGGGACTTCTGAGCTGAATCAGACGAGGGGGACTTTTAAGGGCTGATAAGCCCCTTGCTCCCCCGCCTGATTCACCCGATTCGCGCTCTTTTTTTCACTCCCGCCCCGCGCACAAGCCACGGCGGCGAAACGCTTTACGGCTCAGAAGCCCGTGAATCAGCCCTCTTCCTGATTCACCCCCAAACCACCCCTCCAGGTGGTGTCTCCCGCGGATTTTATAAGCCTTTTTCAAACATCTGCGCAGGACTTTCTTCCGTTGGAGTCCCGCCTTCAGGCGGTCTTCGGCCTTCCGATTCCGGCTGAAGCCGGGACTCCAACGTTTTCACGCCATTACCACCAAATTGCCAAAGATCGCAGGCCCACCATCCCTATTCGCAGGCGCGCGGCGGGCCTTAACCCTAAGATGCGCTAACATGCCATTTTGTTCACTTGTAGGAAAAGATTATTTTTCGCTTGACCGGTTTGGCCCCGATTCTCTCTGGGCGAGCGGCCAGCGTAAGCTGGCTGATACTGCGGATTGGTCGCGGGCTGAGACTCTCCTCGTTCGCAAGCTCGTTTGCGCGGCTATCTTCTGCCATGCAAGTTCGGTAGACTTCTCGTGAGGCACGGACCTGGAAAAATAATGTCTGGTAAATTGCAAAACCGATTGTTTCCAGCCGAGCGAATGGCAATGGACGATGCCGTGCGCCGCCGCGAGAAGGGAACGCCCCCCAGGCCGCAGGTCGTGGAGGAGCGACCCGCCATTTCACGCCAACGAGTCATGGACCACGGGGAGGTTTTCACCCCGCCCGGACTGGTCAATGACATGCTCGACCTGGTCGCTGGCGAGTGCGAGCGGGTTGACTCGCGCTTTCTGGAACCCGCCTGCGGACACGGCAATTTCCTGGTCGAAGTGCTGCGACGCCGGTTGGCCCTGGTCGACCTGCGCCACAAGACGCGCACGCAGTGGGAGCCAAACGCTCTCTTGGGGCTCGCCTGCCTCTATGGCATCGAGCTCTTGCACGACAACGTGAGCGACTGCCGAAACCGACTGCATAACCTCTTTGCAGAGCACTACACGGCAAGGTATGGCAAGCTTGCCAAACCTGCCTGCATCGCGGCCGCGGGATGCATCGTGCGGACCAACATCCTGCAAGGGGATGCGCTGAAGATGACAACGGTCGGCGACAAGGTCTATCCGGCCCAGCCGCTCGTTTTTACGGAGTGGTCGCCGTTGCCGGGCGGGAAGTTCAAGTGCCGGCTGTACGAGTATCATGATCTGTCCCAGCCGCCGCCGAGCGACCTCACGGGCCTGTTTGTCGCCGCCAGCGCGCGCCTGACCGACGAAGACGGCAAACCGGTCTATATTCCGCGCCACGTAGCGGACCGTCGGCCGGTTCATTACCTGAAGCTGGCGGAACTGGAGAGGGTGCGATGAGTGACACGCAGCCCGCTTTGTCAGCCGCGGTGCCTGGGAAAAATCAGTCGCACAATCCCGATATCCTCACTTGCCTCGCCAACCTGTCGGCGGACGAGGTTTTCACCCCGCCCAAGCTGGCGGCGGCCATGCTCGACATGCTGCCGCAGGATCTGTTCCGCTCCGGCGAGACGACGTTCCTGGACCCGGTCTGCAAGACCGGCGTGTTCCTCCGCGAGATTGCCCGCCGGCTCAACGACGGCCTGCGGGACCAGATGCCCGACGAGCAGAAGCGGGTGGACCATATCCTCACGAGGCAGGTCTTCGGCCTGGCGACCAGCGAGCTGACCGCCGCCATCAGCCGGCGAAGCGTCTACTGCTCAAAGAAGGCGGACGGCAAGTACTCCATCGCGACGAAGTTCACCACGTTCGAGGGGAACATCCGCCTTCCCCGCACGAAACACCGGTGGAACGAGAAGGGGCGGTGTGAGGATTGCGGCGCAAGTCGCGGCGACTACGACCGCGGCGAAGTCCGGGAAACGTATGCCTATCCGTTCCTCCACGGCATCGACCCAAAGGAGTTATTCAACGTGAAATTCGAAGTCATTATCGGCAATCCGCCGTATCAGTTGGGCGCAAAGGGGACAACTCGCGATGTTCCAATCTACGATAAGTTCGTCGATCAGGCCAAGAAGCTGGAGCCGCGATTCTTGGTGATGATCATACCATCACGCTGGATGGCAGGTGGATTGGGTTTGGGCGATTTTCGCCGTAGCATGCTCAACGATCGGCGTATTCGAAAAATGGTGGATTACGAGCGAATGAGCGACGTCTTTCCAGGTGTGGACTTCGAGGGCGGAGTCAATTATTTCCTTTGGGATCGCGATAACGTAGGCGATTGCGCGGTTACATCCGTGCGCGGCGATGAGGTCATCGGTCCGGTCCAGCGAAACTTGTCGGAACACGATGTCTTGGTTCGCGACCCGAACGCACTGGGCATCTTGAAGAAGGTGACTTCGTTCAAGGAGCCAAGCTTGGCTGAAGTTTTATCAGCTCGCACGGCATTTGGACTGGTGTCGAACTTCTCCGGACACAAACCAACGCGGCGAAAGGGTGACGTGAGGTTCTATGGAACCAGCCCGCGCGGACGAGTAGAGGCGTGGGTTGCCCGAGACGAGGCAACACAGAACCATGATGCGATTGACAGGTGGAAAGCAATGATCATTGCGGCATTTGGAGAGCGTGGTGCTCGGCCGGCGCAAGTTCTTGGTCGCCCATGGATTGGGGAGCCTCCTTCGATATGTACACAGTCATTCATTTTTGTGTGCACGGAGTCGCGCGAACAAGCAGAGAGCGTTGCGAGCTATTACTGCACGCGTTTCGTACGTTTCTTGGTATCACTACGCAAGATCACGCAGCATACGACGCGCGAGACTTACATGTGGGTGCCACAGCAATCGTGGGATCGCAAATGGACGGACGCGCAGCTGTATCGAAAATATAAGCTTTCGTCTGACGAGGTGTCTTATATTGAAACTCAAATACGTCCGATGGAGTTCTAATTGAGCAACTTCTTCCCCGCGCGTCCCGGCGCGACGCCGACGATTTATGCCTTTGCCGTCAAGGACCCTGATCATGCGGGGCTGCTGAAGGTCGGTTACACCGAAGGGAGCGCGAAGGACCGCATCGCCGCGCAGTTTCCCGGCGGGTTCACCGGGTATGACATCAAGCTGATCGAGCCGGCGATGCGGCCGGACGGGTCGAGCTTCATCGATCACGACGTGCATCGCCATCTGCGGTCGCGGGGGGTCAAGAACACGACGAACGAGTGGTTCAAGTGCACGGTGAAGGAGGTGCAGGCGGCCATCCTGGCGGTACGCGAGCGGCGAGCCAACGTCGAGGATCGGACCCTGGGATTCGGCCTCCGCCCCGAGCAGGAACGGGCGATCGAAATGACTGCCGACTACTTCAAGCAGGCCAAGACCGAGCAGAAGAACCATACGCCGCACTTCCTCTGGAACGCCAAGATGCGGTTCGGCAAGACTTTTGCCGCCTACCAACTGGCGAAGCGCATGAAGTGGAAACAGGTGCTCGTGCTGACGTTCAAGCCCGCGGTGCGGCACGCCTGGTCCGAAGACTTGCTGCTCCACAAAGACTTCGAGGGGTGGCAGTTCTACAGCAAGGACAGCGAGCAGTCGTGGGAGGACCTCGATGGCAAGCGCCCCATCGTCTGTTTCGGCAGCTTTCAGGATTACCTGGGCCGGACCACCGCGGGGGGTATCAAGCCCAAGAACGAGTGGGTCCACGCCACCGCCTGGGACTGCGTCATCCTCGACGAATACCACTACGGGGCCTGGCGCGAGAACGCCAAGGGGCTGTTTGGGGCCGACGAGGAAGACGAAGGGGAAGTCGCGGCCGAGGTGACGAAGGACGAGCAGGCGTTTGACGAATCGATCCTGCCGATTTCGACCAGTCACTACCTGTACCTCTCGGGGACGCCGTTCCGGGCGCTGGCCTCGGGGGAGTTCATCGAGGAGCAGATTTACAACTGGACCTACAGCGACGAACAGCGGGCCAAGCGGGACTGGAAGCGTACCGGACCGAATCCGTATGCCTCGCTGCCGCGGCTCGTGCTGATGACCTACACGCTGCCGGACGACATCCGGCAGGTGGCGGAGATGGGGGAGTTCAACGAATTCGACCTGAACGAGTTCTTCCGCGCCGAGGGGGAAGGGGAGGACGCCAAATTCGAGCACGAGAACGAAGTGCAGAAGTGGCTCGACCTGATCCGCGGGGCGTACCGCGGGACGACCGTCGATGACCTGAAGCTCGGACGGGAGAAGCCGCCGCTCCCTTTCTCCGACGCCCGGCTGATGGGAGTGCTCAACCACACGTTCTGGTTTCTGCCGAGCGTGGCGTCGTGCAATGCGATGGCGAACTTGTTCCGGGCACGGCAGAATACCTTTTATCACGAGTTCAAGGTGGTCGTGGCCGCGGGCGCGAGCGCCGGGATCGGGGCCGAAGCGCTGCCGCCAGTGCTGAAGGCGATGGATGAGCCGCTGGCGACGCGGAGCATCACGCTCTCGTGCGGGAAGCTGACGACCGGCGTGACGGTGCGGCCGTGGGCGGGGATTCTCATGCTCCGCAAGTGCAGCAGCCCAGAGACGTACTTCCAGAGCGCGTTCCGCGTGCAATCCCCTTGGACAGTGCCCGGCGAAAACGGGGAGGAGATTGTCGTCAAGCCAGAGTGTTATGTCTTCGACTTCGCCCCCAATCGCGCGCTGAGGCAAATTGCTGACTATGGCTCACGGCTGGCAACCGATGAGGCGACGCCCGAGCAAAGGATCGGTGAGCTAATCGGGTTCCTGCCGATATTGTCCTACAACGGCAGCACGATGCGACAACTGAATGCAGAGGAGATTCTCGACGAGGTTACGACCGGCACGAGCGCGACGTTGCTCGCCAAGCGCTGGGAGAGCGTTCTGCTGGTCAACGTGGATGATGCGACGCTTTCGCGACTGATGAACGACCCGCAGTTGCTTGAGGCGCTCCGAAACATCGAAGGCTTCCGGAATCTCAACGCCGACCTGGAGACGATTATCAACCGCTCGGAGCAAATCAAGGACGCCAAAAGGCGCGTGGGAGAAGGAGAGAAGCTCACCGGCAAAGAGAAGAAGGAGCTGACCGAGGCCGAAAAGGAGCGCAAAGGCTTGCGGAAGCAGGTTCAGGAGAAGCTGCTGAAATTCGCGGCCCGCGTGCCGGTGTTCATGTACCTGACCGACTACCGCGAGCAGCGGCTCAAGGACGTCATCACGAAGATTGAACCGCGGCTGTTTCAGAAGGTGACCGGGCTCACGACGGCCGACTTCGAGCGGCTGGTGAGCCTGGGGGTATTCAACAGCCAGCTCATGAACGATGCGGTGTGGAAGTTCCGGCGGTACGAAGATGCCAGCCTGCGGTACATGGGGATCGAGCGCCATCGGCCGCTGGAGCGCGGGCTGTGGGACACGGCTTTGACGGAGGAGGATTTTCGGAAGACGTTTGAGGGAGTGGTGGAAGAGTGAGATGAAAACCCTGGAAACCCGCGCGTGGGCGAGGAAACACGCCCTTGCTTACGCTGCGGGTTTCCAGACAAAGCTAACGCTGGCCGCTCGCCAGGCCTCGGGCGGTTTGGCCTAGTTCGTCGAGCCACCATTCGGCCAGGGCGGTGAGATTGGCGTTGGCGTCAACGTGCGCGAGGGCATCCAGGCAGATTTCCACGCAGCTTGCGGCGGCTTCCGCATCGCCGGGCCACCAGCGGGCCGTGGTGGCGACAGCCTTCTGCAGGGCCTCGTCGGTGGAAGTAGCCGCCGCACTCGAGGAAAGAGCCGCGACGAGCTGCTGGTAGAACTCGAGCCCCATCGTGAGGACTTCGCGCATGCGGGCTCGCTTCTCGGCTCCTTCCTTGCCGGCGGCTTCGACGAAGGAGGTGACGGTTTTGGCCAGCGGCGGCAGATCGTACTCCCGCTGGGCCAGATGCTCGAAGAGCGTGGCGCGGAACTCCAGAAAATCGGCGTCGCACCACTGGATTGCTTTGGTCAGGCTGCCGCCGCTCAGGGCTGCCGCTTTCCGGGCGACGGCTTCGTCGCTGCACTCGCCGTTAGAAAGCAGAAGTCGCGCAACGATTTCCTCAGGAAGCGGGCTGAACCGGACGACCTGACTGCGGGAACGGACCGTGGGGAGCTGCCGCTGCTCGCTAGTGCCGATGAGGATCAATAGTGACTTTGGTGGAGGCTCTTCAAGGGTTTTGAGGAGGGCGTTAGCCCCTTCTTTGAACAAGTAATCGGCGTCGTCGATGATGGCAATCTTGCGCTTGTTCGAAAACGGCTTGAGCGAGATATCGTGGCACAATCCCACCTGCATTCGGTGGTCACGGTCACCGATGAAAAGCTCGACCGGTAGGTTGGCACCTTCCTTTGGCTTGCGGATCTCGATTACATCGGGATGGGTTCCCGCCAAGACTTGCGTACACGACGGACACTCGCCGCAAGGATCGAGCGCCTCTTCCGGCCGCCGCTCGCAGAGCAGCCCCTGGGCAAGTTGCAGCGCGAACGACCTCTTTCCAATCCCCGGCGGCCCGACGAACAAGAACGTGCTCGCCAGCCGGCTAGCACGGAGGGTGCGGCGGAAGCGGACGAGGACGGAATCGTGGCCGAGAAGCATCGTAGTGTTCAGTGTTCAGTGTTCAGTACATTTTTCTCAACCGCCGCGAGAACATTCCGGTGGACCTCTTCCGCCGCTCTCGTCGCGTCAATCACCACAATCCCTGCCGACCGTTTTGCCGCTTCCAGCAAGAACCCCTGCCGCACTTTCTCCATATATTCCAGCCCTTGCGATTCCATCCGGTCCAGGGCGCGGCTAAAGCGGGACGCAGCAATCGAAGCGGGAAGGTCGAGAATGAAGGTGAGCGTCGGCATGATTCCGGCAACGGTGACCAAGCCGACTTGCCAGACTTCCTCCGGTGACAAGCCGCCGGCGTGGGCCTGGTAGACGACGTTGGCCAGCAGGTAGCGGTCGCTGATCACACACTTGCCGGCAGCCAGTGCCGGGCGAATCACTTCTTCCACGAGCTGTGCCCGGGCCGCCATGTACATCAGCATTTCGCTCCGGCGGTGGATCGGCGTCCCCGTATGGTCGAGCAGCAGGCCCCGAAGCTTCTCTCCGAGTTCGGTGCTCCCCGGATCGCGGCAAGTGACCACTTCTTTCCCCTTCGCGCGCAGCCAGTCCGCCAGCAGACCGATCTGCGTCGATTTGCCCGCGCCGTCGATGCCGTCGAAGGTAAAGAACATAGTCGTAGCCGCACGCGGCCCGCGTGCTGGCTTCCTCTGGAGTGGTCGATTCGTTCTGCGGGAAGCCGACACGCGGGCCGCGTGTGGCTAGGTTATAACCGCGGATTTCCCGGCTTGATCGGAGCTTCGAAGTGATTCGCCCCTTTCACCTTTACCTTCCGCGAAAAAACCTTGTCGCCGCAGGTGGCGTAAACCGTGTCGAAATTCGCCCCGCCGAAGCAAACGTTCGAGCATTTGCCGTTGGGAGTCGGGATGATGCAGTTCACCCGTCCCGGCTGGTCGCAGACTTGCAGGCCGAGCTTCGTGGCGACCCACAGCCGGCCGTCCCGGTCGGTCCGCATGCCGTCGGCCCCGGCATCGTCAGCTGTGTCGGGGACATGCAGGTGAAAGTATTTTTGCTTGTGAGCCAGCGACCCGTCCGGCTGGATGACGTAGCTGTAGACCCAGTGGGTGCGACTTTCGGCGACGTAGAGCAACGACTGGTCCGGCGAGAGGCAGATGCCGTTGGGAAACCTGAGCCCCTCGTCGACCACCTTCTTCTCGCCGCTGGCGGTGATAAACCAGACCTTTCCCGGCAATTGCGGGTCGGGATTGGTCACGTACATCGAGCCATCGGCGCGGACGACGATGTCGTTTCCCTTGAATCCGTCGGTAATGACCTTGGGATCTTTGTTGTCGGCACCGTACGCCAGGATTTGCTGCGAACCACCCGCCACAACGTACCGGCGTCCGTCAGGCCCAAAACTCATCCCGTTTGCATTGCGGGTATCGAGCAGAGCCGCGGCCGCTTTGGCGTCACTGCCAACTGCATACATCGTGCTCGCGGGAATGTCGTTAAACACCACCTTCCCTTCCTTATCGGCAGCCGGCCCTTCGGTGAACTTGTATCCTTCGCCAACAAGCTTCCACCCCTCGCCGGGAACCAGAATTTCCTGCAACTGCTGCGAACCCTTGCCGGCGGCAATCGGTTTGGGCCAGTCCTTCCAGAGCCAACGCATCGCGTCAGGGAAAATCTTGGTGCCGTGCGTTCCTTCATGCCCCAATGTTCCCCATTCATGGTTGACTTCATAGCCGGCGAAGACCAACGACCGCTCCATCTCTTGATTGGCCATCCACCAGTCGCCGCCATAGATGTTCAGGTCGGCGCTCCCGTCCTGCAAGAAAATGCGGATCGGTTTGGGTTCGTATTTGCGAATCAGCGTCGGATAAACATTGCCGCCGCGGAGGCCCACGTAAGTACCAATCGTGCTATAGACGCGGCTGAAGGCGTCGGGCCGCTCCCAAGCGGCGGTGAAAGCACAGACCGCGCCGCTGCTCGAGCCGGCGATGCAGCGGTCGTTGCCGTCCTTGGAGAGCTTGATCGGCCGGCCGTCGCTGGTCGTTTTCTTCTCCACGTCGGGCAGAATCTCGTCCAGGATGAACCGGGCGTAGGCATCGCCGAGCCCGTCATACTCAAAACTACGGTTGAAGCGGTTGAGTGCACTCGGACCGGCCGCTTTCACCTCGCCCGGTCGGACGAAGACGCCGATGATGACAGGAATCGCCTTCTTGGCAATCAATTCGTCAAAGACTGCTGGCGCGTTGTACTGAATTCCGTCCTGATTCACGTGCACGCAGGCCGGCTGGGCGGGGTCATACTGTTTCGGGACGTAAATCCAGTATTGCCGCGTCGTGCCGGGGAAAATCTTGCTTTGGTTGAAGGTGTGCTCGGTCACTTCACCCTTGGGGACCGGGTCGTCGGCACGCGCCGCCAGCGCAGCGAAAATGCCGAGTAAAAGCGTAGTCAAAAACAAAGAGGCGCGGGTCATGGAGAGGTTCCTAATCGTGCGGGCGAAGGATTTCAGACGGCTGGCGATGGATTCTAGCGAACCTCGCCAGCTCCGAACAGTAAATGCCCCCGTGGCCAGGTCCAGCACGAGATGCCGCGTCTCCTCCTGGATTCCCGGCTGCGTACTCTCTCGCGGGCCGGCGACGTTAAGCACTGCGATGCGATGTTTGCGGAGCCAGCCACGGATCTTCTCTACCCGCACCGGCGGCTCGCGTTGGGCCAAGTCGATCTTCAGGCAGGGCTTCTGGTGCCTGGCGGCGAACTTCTCCGTTAGAGCCGTGCCGCCGACGAGTGGGCCGCGGTGGATGATCAGTGTGCCGGTGGATTCGAGGACGTTCTGCTCTGTGCGGATATGGTACGACGAAGACAGGGTCTCGACGAGTTGAAACCGGGCCTCAATGACACCGTCCTCCGCCAGCCTCCCCCGCGGGCAATAGCCGCCGTGCTCAATGCCCAATTCGACAGCGGCGATCAGGGCCCCGCGATCAACCCCGGTCTGACCGCCCGAGATGATTTTGCGGACCAGGGTGCCGATCATTGTGGTGGATTCGCGAAAGGCGTTTTCGCTTTCCACGCTGGGATATATTGGAGGCATGGCTTTGACGTCCTGTTTTCGCTCTGCTGAGTACTCAGTACTCAGTACTCAGTACTTTTGACCCCCGTCCGCGCCGCCACCCGCAATTTCGCGCTCCGAGCGCGGGGATTGCGGGCGGTTTCTTCGTCCGAGGCAATGATCGGCTTTTTGGTGAGCGGCTCCAGGCGGAGGTCATTGCGGAAGGCCTCCTTCACCAGCCGATCGTCCAGCGAATGGAAGCTGATGATGGCCAGCCGGCCACCGGGCTTCAGACGGTCGGGGATGCGGGCCAGAGCCAACTCCAGCGATTCGAGTTCCCGGTTGACGGCAATGCGGAGGGCCTGGAAGGTGCGGGTCGCGGGGTCGATACGCTCTTTAGGGCTCCGGGGGACGCAGCGGCGGACGAGGGCCGCGATTTCCTGGACTGACTTGAGCGGTGCTTCGGCGCGCGCTTCCACAATCCGTCGGGCAATCCGCCGGCTGAAGCGCTCTTCGCCGAATTGGTAGATGAGGTCGGCAATCTCCCGTTCTTCCAGCCGCGCGAGCAGCCGCCAGGCCGGCTCACCTTCGTCGGGATTGAACCGCAGGTCCAGCTCGCCGCAGGCATCAAAACTGAATCCGCGGCTCTCGTCAGCCAGCTGGTCGCTGGAAAGGCCCAGGTCGAGCAACACGCCATCGACTGCGGGGACGTTCAATTCGTCGAGCACACCCGCCAGGTCACAGAAATTCGACTGGGCGATCTTCACGGGCAGGCCAGCCAGATTCTTTTCCGCTGCCGCCAGCGCCGCCGGGTCCCGATCCATCGCCAGCACATACCCCTCATTCCCCAGCTTCTCCGCCAAGAGCCGGGTATGTCCCCCGCCGCCAAGCGTGCCGTCGACCAGAATCATGCCCGGACGGGGAGCGAGCCAGGAGAGGATTTCCTGGGGCAGGACGGGAACGTGAATGGGGAGGGAGGGGTCGATGAAGTGCACATGTGTATAATATCCGCCCGTTTTTTGGGAGCAAGTGGGGACTGGCGGGAAACACGGAGCAGAACGGATAAACGAATGCCGATATTTGACATGGGGCCGGTTTTTCATAGGATAGGAAGCGGTAGCATTCCCCGACCTTGAGGTTTTTGCCATGAGCCATTCCGCGGATCACGCCGTTTCATCCCTGGCTTCGCCGTTCATGCCGGCACGGGATTTGATCTGCCATCGGTCGCGGCGGTGGTTCTTGCAGACGGGACTGACCGGAGCAGCGGGTCTGTCGCTGCCCGCGCTCCTGGCGGCACAAGCAAGGGCGAATGACCCTCACCCCGGCCCTCTCCCAAG
>SXOA01000001.1 GCA_005778405.1 Planctomycetaceae bacterium | reverse complement strand
CAACCTCGCCGAATTTTCCCCTAACAATGCTTTTAGGCCGTTCTGCAGCGAACGCTGTAAAATGGTCGATTTCGGCGCTTGGGCGAATGGCGAATACGCCATTCCCGTGCCGATTAGCAGCGATGATTTAGACGAGTTATCGCGATGAGCAGATCGATTTCACCCGTCTGCGGCATGGTGGGAATCTTTGCCCGGTGTTTGGCTCGCGGGGAAAAGTTTGTGAGGATCTGGTCGTAGGCGCTATCACCCAAAGTGGCGCGGGTATCACCTCCACCGCAGACCAGCGCCATATGGATACCCAATTGTTTGGTGCCCCATTCGAGAAGCGAATCGTAGAGGTACGTCGCGGTGTCTGCGAACGCGGTGAAAACGAGAACTTTCTGGTTCGGCTCGCCGAGCTTGTTGGTAGTGGGCTTGGCGACTTTGGCGGCGATGAGCTTCTTGAGCTCCGCAAGCTTGGCGTCAGTCTCAGGAGTGACATCCTGCGCTGCGTTGAAAAGAATACGAAGCTGGTCCTTGTCCTTCTTGAGATCTTTCAACCAGTTCTTCCCGTGATCCAGCTCCAAGTGGTCGAGCCGGTATTTGAATTTGCCGCCGACCAGCATTGCATCTTCGAGGTCTTCATCGTGTCCTGGATCGTCGAGCTCGAGTTCCACTTCCTCGGCCTCAGAGTTCTGATTGGGAATCGACTGGTAGTTCTTAATCTTCAATTCCAATCCTTCGATTTTGGCGATGGTCCTCTCCATCGTGATTTCAAACGACTTCACGGAACTTTCTAGACGCTTGAGAAAATTCACCTTCATCATGGCGATGAGAAATGTTTCGCGATCGGCCTGAGTGAAAGGATCGCGGGTTGGCGTCTGGTAGACGGCCTTGAACTCTTCTTTGACATATTTTGAGGGATTAAACAGCGAGAGTTTGTAGGCGATGATTTCGTCGTTGAGCTTGTCATAGGAGAGAAAACGTCCACGCAAGTCGATTTCGGGATAAATGGAAACTGGCTTCTCGCGCTTGGGGAACCCTCCTAGCTGCGCGATGGTGGCCTTGTAGTATTTCTGTATGTGCTTTCGCGATCGGGCGATGGTCAACTCGTCGAGGAGTTTGAAGAAGGCGGCATTGAGCTTTTCCAGCAGCTCGCCTGTCTTGCGCTCGGCGCTTTGTTTGCGTGCCCAGAGGGAGAAGACCTTTTGTGCGCTCGTGAGTGTTTCCCTGAGGCTGTGGATGCCGAGAGATTCAGCGAAGGCATCGTCGCGATTCTCGGTGAGGAAATAGAGTTGATTGCGGAGGTCTTTCAGATCGTTGTTGACCGGAGTTGCAGAGAGCAGAAGGACCTTGGTGTGGACCCCAGCTTTGATGATGTCGTCCATGAGCCGCTGGTAACGGCTTTTGCGGATTATGTTTCCCGCCTCGTCGCGTTTGCCAGGGGCGTTGTTGCGGAAGTTGTGTGACTCGTCGATGACGATGAGGTCGTAGTGGCCCCAGTTTAACGTCGCGAGGTTGATGTCGCCGGAGTATCCGGCCTCGCGACTGAGGTCGGTATGGGAGATAACGTCGTAGCGGAAGCGGTCCGAGATAAATGGGTTCAGTAGGCTGTTGGCTCTGTAAACCGTCCAATTGTCGCGCAGCTTCTTCGGACAGAGTACAAGGACACGCTCATTCTTCAGCTCGAAGTATTTCATGACGGCGAGCGCCTCGTATGTCTTACCCAAACCGACGCTGTCCGCGATTATGCAGCCGTTGTGGCGAAGAATTTTGTTGATGGCCCCTTTTGCACCGTCTTTCTGGAACTCGAAGAGTGCTTTCCAGATCTCTGTCTCGAAAAGGCTGGTCTTGCCCAAGTCCGCGTCGGTCTTGCCGGCGTCACCGAGAAATGTCTCAAAGATGTGAAAGAGGGTCTTGTAGTAGATGAATTCTGGCGTGTTGTTCTCGTAGAGTTGCTTGAGGTAATTGAGAACTTCTTGCTTCACGTCCTTCACGAGGGTCTCATTGCTCCAAAGCTCATCGAACCACTGCTTTAGTTCCTGACGGTCGCGGTTGCCATCTACGACGAGGTTCAGTTCAATATTGTTTCCGGCAGTTCCTAGGCCGAGGCCGCGCATGGTGAAGTTGGAACTTCCGAGGATGGCATCCTCCACGCCAGCCGTGGCGACGTGGTACATCTTTCCGTGAAGCAGATTCGTTTGCTTGATGGTCTTGATGTCCACCTTGCGTTCGATCCAGTCAGCGCACTCTTTGGCGACTCGCTTCTGCTGGAGCTTGTTTGCGAGCTCCAGGCCATCGGCGTCGATAATAAAGGACTTCTTCTCGGTCTTGCTCGGATCGAGCCTATTGACGAAGGACGGTTCGCCGAAGAGGAAGTCGAGGTGGTCGATGCGATCGAGGATCTCCTTGAGCGCGTCGTAGGCGTAGATCGTGAAGTAGGCGGAGACGACGGAGAGATTAGAGTTGCTTTGGATTTTCGCCCGCAAGAAGTCGGCGACTGTTCCCCGAGTGTGATTGTCACGCAGGCCAGAGTTACTGGTATTTGTTGGCATGGTCATCGAGCCTTCTTGGTTCCCGTTGGTTTCATTGGCTGAGCAGTTGCCCTAAGGAACCTCTCTAGGTCAGCCGATAGCCGTTTGAGGGATTGCGATGCACGGGAATCGCACCGGCCTCAGCCCAATTGCGAAGCGTGATTGCCTGCTCCGAGCCAATTACGACGCCCCTAGAGACTATCAAAGTCGGCAGGGCGGCGACAGCAGCAGGATTTCGGCTGGAGTCACTGCTAAACGCAGACTGTTCCGCACGATCCCCGACTGGATTGGCGCGAATAGCAGCGCCAGGATTCGTTGCCATTCAGGCAGGTTCGGGCAAGCCGCCTACCGGCTCCGCACCATTGCCGCACGTCTACCGTTCACAGTACCGTTTCAAGAATTGCTGGGTCTTCTTGTCCGCCGGGAATAGTTTGGCGAGGACCTTGTCCCACTCGGCTCCCGACGGGGATGCCGTCCCCGGTATGCCCGGTACACCCGTTCTGTTTGGGAACAGAATCTCCAGCCTTTCGTCCAACTGCCGTTCGGCTGCTGCGATTTCGGCGTTCAGATTGTCCAGGTTCTGGAGGGCGCGAGGATCGTCGGTGTCCACCTTCCGCATCCGAGCTTTCCGCGTATACAGCGGGTCAAGTTGCTTGGCAATTGCGGCGATTTCCTTCGTCGCCGTCGCTCGCTCCGCGGCGTGGGCCGATTTTTGGTCGCGTGCCTCATCCAACTCTGCCGTGCGCGCCTTTGCCATTTCTGCTTCGCGTACCCTAGCCAACTCTGCCGCGTGTGCGGCAATTTTTGCCGGATCCGGTCCAAGCTGGAGGTACTTTCGCAAGGCGTTCGGTGCTAACTCCCGCAAGAAAACAACCTCTGATTCGGTCAGGGCGCGGCTTCGCTGTTGCATTACTTCTGCCAACACGCCCAGCCGAACGAAGTCGTTCCCCCCCTCAAAATCATCGGTGCTTTCTCCTGCGTGGCCGCGGGATTCGTAGAGCACCCGCGACTGCATAAGTGCCCAGCCTTGGGCCGAATCTTCGGGGACTGGCCGGCGACTCTGCCTGATGAAGAACCGGGCAAAAACTCCCAGGGCATCGATCCGGCGTTCGGGAGGCCAGCCAAGACGTTCACCGAGATAGTCAATGAAGGGACCGCATGAGATCACCGCTGCCGCTTGTAGCTCACGTTCCACAAAAATCTCGTTTTCACTCCCACATACAAATAGGAAGTCGCTGGGGGCAAGCGTGATACCCTTGCCGGCGACCAAGGCTGCCTTGATCCTGATGAGGCGATTGCGCTCCTCCAGTGTGAGGACCGACCATCGCTCCTCCATTTTTGCCAGCCGGGCTTTCTGCTCTGCAATTTGTGCTGCAAGATCCACCGCCTTCGCTTCCGATTCTGCCAGTTCGGTAGCCACCTTCTCTCTTGCAGTGGCGGGCTCAGCCGCTGGTCGCGACTGTACGCCAGCCACTCCGCTTGCCGTCACGCTGGGTTGCGGCACTGCCGGGGCCGCCGCCGGCGCTTGCTGCGCGGTGCTGGCCATCTCGGGCGGCTGAGGAGCGTTGGGGCTGACTTGGTTTGGAGGGGAAGCGGGAACTTTCGCCGTGCCGCTACCGCAACCGGCAGCCAGACACAAGCTCACAGCAGAAAAGAGGCGGAGTCGCAAAGCGGCCGGCATGGATGGTCTCCTATTGAGGGAGACGTGCGATTCAGTTGTCGGTCCAGCGCATGAAAAAGGACGCTGGACCAAGTCTGCTCCCGCTACCCCCGCCAAGGGGCGTGTAGAACAGCACCTGGCCAGCGCCCCTTTCGGGGCGCGGCTCAGGCACTGCATCTACACTTGAAAGAACCTTTCGGCTCAGTTGGCGGTATTTGCGGAAAGCAGCACTGACGCTCGCGCGTCGTTCGGATTGTCTTTTTGGCGTTGGTTGAACGCCGCGGCCATCTTGGACCGCTCAACTCCTAAAATGTTTTGGTTGCCGTTCGGCGGGGCCATGAGCCCCAAAAACCCCCCTGCGGCTTTCAGGGGCACAGAACCAGTCTATGCCGGCCAAGGGTGGTATTCCAGTTTACCGCGGCCGGCAGTGTTGGCATCCGGCCTAACTGCGAATCAGCCAACTTGCAGCATTACCGCCGCGGCCTTGCCTTGGTCTCGCTCGGCATAGATTTGCGTCACGTCCGCTGCGGCATGCCCCAGTGTGACCTGCGCCGCTTCCAAGCCGAACCGCTTGCGGATTTCTGTCCCGGCAGAGTGACGCAACTGATTTGGATTCCACACGTTCGCCGCTCGCCACTTGCCAGCCTGCGCAAGTCTCGCCTTCCGCTGGTCCGGTAACTCTTCTTTGGGCTCCCTTCGCAGATCGTCCGGCATACAAAACGCGATTTCGCAGCCGCGGCGGATTGCCTGCCCATAACTGGCGGTCGAATAGCACCGGCCGGAGGATCGTTTTGGTTTGCCCTTTCGATTTGTGCCAGGTCGATTGCCGTACCCGATTGGGGTCACCCGAGCGGCGTGTCTTTCCTTGAGCCGATGCGATTCCGCCTCCACCGGACAAAAGCAGTAGCTGGTTTTGTCTCGGAGCAGATAGGGGCGTAGGACGTCCTGCCCTTTGGGGCCGATGAAGATGACGCGTTCGCGGCCATGATGTTGCGTTTTGTGAGACTCTGGTCGATAGGCCCAAACCTCGGCCGATGTATCGACGTCACAGGGTCGGATCGTGCAAATCTCGCCAGGGCGTGCGCCGGTGAGCCGCTGCAATCGCACCATATCGGCGACGATGGGGGACAGGTGGGGGATCGTTAGATTGACCGTCGTCTCCGCAACCGGCAGAACTGGGGGACATTCGCGGGCCTCAGTTCGTCCCCTTCGCAAGCCGGGGACGGTGGCGAGTGACTGGTAGACGGTGACGGAAAGCAACTCTTGTGAGGCCCCCCAGCGGAACATCCGTTTGATTTCTTCCGCGATATAGTTGATGTAACGCCGGCTCTTTTGCTGGCTTACAAGACGTTGTTGGATCGCCTGCAGCGCGAGGGGGCCAAATTGAACGGCCGGCGAGTGGCCGTACAACTGGGTGACGATGCGTAGGGTAGCCTTCACCCTCAGGATCGTGCCGGTCGGTTCCCCATCCTTCCGATAGTAGGCGGTCGCATGGCGAAGGTAGGCCGCGGCTAGCTCCACCACAGTGAGCCCGGTGGGTGACGCGGGGAAACGCCGGTGGTTGGCAATCCACTCCCCTACCAGGCGGTCATATTCCTGCTTGCTTGTCTTGGTCCCATAGGGGCCGAGGTAGAAGTCTCGGCCAGCGAGAGTGACGACGGCCTTGCCAGTCGCTTTGTGCCGGCGGTACTTGGGTGTAGCAGAGGTTAAACGTGGCATGTGCGGGGTCTCCCTGAAAAAGCTAAAACGGTAATTACCGTTTTGCGCCGTGGGAAATCAGCCGCACTGCCGAACGTCGGCAGGTAACTTAACTTATTGCTTCGGCGAGACTTACGTCTCAGTGGTCAGGGCCGGGATCGAACCGGCGACACATGGATTTTCAGTCCATTGCTCTACCAACTGAGCTACCTGACCAGATTCCCAAATTCTTGGTGGCGATTTGACGAGCCAAAAAGTGGAAACGGTCTATGCTACGTGGCGCTCCTCGGGCTGTCAATGAAGGGTTTTAGGCGGTGCCGATACCGAAGAAAATGGGCAAATGGCGACAAAGTCAACCCATGGGAAGGTAGCATCCGCGACCCGAAAGGTTCGCGACCGGGGGGCGAAAAAGGCGACCCCCGAAAACGCAGCGGCTGTCGCGCGAGGGCTGGCGCAAGAGTACGGCGATGCCGAGTGCGCACTGGTGCATAGAAATGCCTTTGAGCTGCTTATCGCGACGATTCTCTCCGCCCAATGCACCGATCAGCGGGTGAATCTGGTCACGCCGGCACTTTTCAAGTTGTGGCCGACAGCCGAGGCCATGGCCAAGGCCAAAACGACCGAACTCGAGAAGGCGATTCAGAGCACAGGTTTTTTTCGCAATAAGGCGAAGAACATCGTGGGCTGTTGTCAGAAACTGGTCGAGCAACATGGTGGCCAGGTCCCGCAAACACTTGTGGCACTAGTCAAGCTCCCTGGAATTGGCCGCAAGACAGCCAATGTCGTGCTCGGGACTGCGTTTGGAATTCCCTCCGGCGTCGTTGTCGATACCCATGTCACGCGGCTCTGCAACCGGCTGGGGCTAACGAAGCAGACGAATGCGGTCAAAATCGAGCAGGATTTGATCAAGCTCCTACCCCAGGAGGAGTGGATCATTTTCTCTCACCGTCTGATTCACCACGGCCGCCGGATTTGCAAAGCCCGCAAGCCGCTTTGCGGAGTGTGCATGCTTTCGGCGCTCTGTCCCAAGGTTGGCATAGAGGAGAAATGAACGGGGTCGGGAGGAGTTTTCGCGACAATCCTCTCTCCCAGGCCAATATCATCATTGCGAAAACCCCTCCCGACCCCTTTTCCCTAGCTGCTCCCCCAGGTGACTTTCGACTTACTTCCCGCTATCGTCAAGGCGGCCATTCACCTCTCACCGCAGGCTTTCCATGATCCTCTCCGGCGACGAGATTCTGAAGAACCTGGGAACGAACATCCATATTGACCCCTTCGATCCCGCCAAGCTGAACCCCAACAGCTACAACCTGACACTGCACGATGAAGTGATGACCTACGAAGAGGTCGTCCTCGACATGGGGCAGCAGAACCGCACCCGCCGGCTGAAAATCCCTAAGAATGGCCTGGTACTCAGTCCACAGCGGCTCTATCTCGGTCGCACCGTGGAACGAACGGAGACGCACAGTTTCGTCCCCATGATCGAAGGCCGCAGCAGCATTGGCAGGCTGGGGCTGTTCGTACACGTCACGGCAGGGTTTGGTGATGTCGGTTTTGAAGGCTACTGGACGCTGGAGATGTTTGCCGTCCAGCCCATCCGGATCTATCCCGGGGTCTCGATTTGCCAGATTTTTTACCACGAGCTGACCGGCAACATCCGCGAGTACCAAAGCGACAAGTACCAGCACAACCGAGATATCCAGGCCAGCCAGATCTACAAGGAAATAGACCCCGACGGAGTGCGGAAAGATCCGCAACTGCCGCTGAATTTTGGGGAGAAGAAGTAGCTTTCGCGTTCTGGTTGAGAGCAGGGAGAGGCGGTATAATCCGCGCTCGCGTTCCAAGAACAATTTGCGGGAGCAATTCCTTGAAAGACTTTACTTACGCCGCCCCGGCCACATTGCAGGAGGCCACCAGGCTGCTGACGGCTGCGAATGGTTCGGCGAGAATCCTGGCCGGCGGGACCGACATCATCGTGCAGTTGCGGGAAGGTTTGCGGGATGCGGGCCAGGTCATCGACGTCAAGAAAATCCCCGAGCTGATGGAGCTGAGCTTCTCGCCGCAGCACGGTTTGCGGCTGGGGGCGGCTGTTCCTTGCTATTGCATTTACGAGAATGCCGAAATCGCCAAGGCGTATCCCGCCCTGGTCGATTCCGCTCGCATCATTGGCGGCTGGCAAATCCAGAGCCGGGCGAGCATTGGGGGAAACCTTTGCAACTCGTCGCCGGCTGCGGACAGCATTCCATCGCTGATTGCCCATCATGCTTTTGCCGAGGTGGTCGGACCAGCGGGGAAGCGGAAAGTCGCCGTCGAGAGTTTCTGCACTGCGCCAGGTCGCAATGTCCTGCAGCAGGGTGAACTACTCGTGGCGCTGGTCTTTCCGCCGACCATGCCCCACAGCGGCTCGGCCTATGAGCGGTTCATTCCCCGCAACGAAATGGACATCGCTGTCGTCGGTGTCGGTACACGGGTGCAACTTAACCAGGCTTGCGACAAGATCGAATTCGCCCGCATCGGTCTGGCAGCCGTCGCACCAACCCCCAAATTCGCCCAGGAAGCCAGCGAATGGCTCGCCGGCAAGCCGCTCGCCGAGGAGACGTATGCCCAAGCGGGTGAACTTGCGAAAAAAGTCGCCACACCCATCAGCGACATGCGGGGACCGGCCGAATATCGGACGCATCTCGTCGGTGTGCTCGTCAAGCGCACGCTGGAGAAGGCAGTCGAGCGGGCCAAGGGAAAGTAGCTAGTGGGGTAGGCTTCCAGCCTGCCCAAGAAGATTTATGGGCAGGCTGGAAGCCTACCCCACTTTGTTGCAAACCAACCATTTAGGACAGGCAAATCCAGTGGCCAAGAAAACACACGTTTCCACCACCGTCAACAATGAGCCGGCGGAGTTCCTTTGCGAACCGCGAGAGAGCTTACTGGAAGTCCTTCGGGACACGCTCAAGCTGACCGGCGCGAAAGAAGGCTGCAACAACGGCAATTGCGGTGCCTGTACGGTGCTTCTCAACGATGTTCCCGTGAATAGCTGCCTGGTACTCGGCGTCGAGGCCGAAGGGGCGAGTATCGAAACCGTGGAAGGGATGGCCTGCGAAGGGCATCTTCACCCACTGCAACAGTGCTTCCTCGAAGGAGCCGCGTTGCAGTGCGGCATCTGCACGCCCGGCTTTCTGGTTACCGCCAAGGCGCTGCTCGACAAAAATCCCACTCCCAGCGAGCACGACATCCGCTTCAACCTGGCCAACAACCTTTGCCGCTGCACGGGATACGACAAGATTGTGAAAGCAGTGCAGGAAGCGGCCAAGGAATTGGCGGCGAAATAATGGATGGCTGCAGCCGCCTCAAGAAACACGACTGATCCAAGGAATCGAACATGTCCACTGAAGACCTCTACCTCGGCAAGAAATCCTATTCCGTCCTCGGCCAGCGGCCGGTGCGGCATGATGGGGCAGATAAAGTGACGGGTAAGGCGGTTTATACGTCCGACCTGCAACTGCCAAATATGGCGCAGGGTAGGATCATTCGCAGCCCGCACGCCCACGCCAAGATCAAATCGATCTATACGGCGGCGGCTCTCAAGTTGCCGGGGGTGCTCGCCGTAGTGACCGGCGAGGACTGGCCGAATCTCGAAGAGAAATTCGCCATCATGGGAGAAGCTGGGGCGGTGAATCTTCACCACCTGGCCAACAACTGCCTGGCGAAGGGAAAGGTCGTTTACAAAGGACATGCCGTCGCTGCGGTCGCGGCCACAACTCTCGCCATCGCGGAAGAAGCGGCCCGGCTGATTAAGGTGGAATACGAGATTCTGCCCTCGGTCACGTGGGTGCTCGACGCAATGAAGCCCGATGCGCCCATCCTGCTGCCGTCGCTCCGGACGGATTCGATGGGAAAAAAGGGGACCGAGCCGACAAATATCGCGACGCACATTCAGTTTGAACAGGGAAACATCGCCGAAGGCTTCAAGCAGGCCGATGTGATTGTCGAGCGCGAATTCCGCACTGCCAGCGTCCATCAAGGCTATATCGAGCCGCACGTGTCGGTCGCCCTCTGGAACGAAGACAACCGCCTGAAAATCTGGACTTCGACACAAGGATCCTTTAATTGCCGCCAGCAAGTGTCCGAGTTGCTGCAAGTCCCTGTCTCGCAAGTGGTCGTCGTCCCCTGCGAAATCGGCGGCGGATTCGGCGGCAAAATCACCGTTTATCTGGAGCCGGTGGCCGCCCTTCTCAGCCGCAGGTGTGGACGGCCGGTGAAGCTCTCCATGCAGCGCAACGAGGTCTTTGAAGGGACTGGCCCCACTCCAGGTTCTTATGCGAAGGTGAAAATCGGCGTGAAGAAGGACGGCACGATCACCGCGGGAGAAGCCTGGCTGGCCTACGACTGCGGCGCGTTCCCCGGCGGAGTGATCGGCCCCGGCGCGATGTGCGTCTTTAGTTGCTACGAGTTTCCCAACGCCAAGGTCGACGGCTATGATGTGCTCGACAACAAACCGCATACACAGGCGTATCGCGCGCCGGGCGCGACTCAGGCCGCCTTTGCCTGTGAGCAAGTCATCGATGAGCTGGCCGCGAAGCTCAAGATGGACCCGATTGAGTTCCGGCTGAAGAATGCAGCGAAGGAAGGGACTCGCCGCGTGGATGGCCCCGTTTATCCGCGGGTTGGCTTTATCGAAACGCTCAAGGCGGCCCAGAATAGCGATCATTGGAAGTCGAAACTCACCGGCAAGAATCGAGGGCGCGGAATCGCCAGTGGGTTCTGGTTCAACATCGGCGGGGCATCGAGTTGCTCGGCCAGCGTGAACGACGACGGCTCAGTGACACTCGTGGAAGGCTCTACCGATATTGGCGGCACGCGGACCAGTGTCGCCATGCAGCTCGCCGAAACGCTTGGCATCACGGCCCAAGACGTTCGCCCCCAGGTCGGCGATACTGACAGCGTCGGCTACACCTTCCTCACGGGTGGCAGCCGCGTGACGTTCGCCACGGGTTTGGCGGCATACAAGTTGGGGCTCGACTTGCAAGAACAGATGAAGCAGCGGGCCGCCGCTCTGTGGGACGTCGAGTCCGCTGCCGTGAAGGTCGAGAACGGCAAATACAGCAGCAACGGCAAGTCGCTCACGTTCAAGGAACTGGCGGGAAAAATTCCCGGTGCCAAGCTCGATCCGGTCGTCGGCCGCGCGTCCGTCTCGCCGGAAGGTTCCACGAACGGTTTCGGTACGCACATTTGCGATGTGGAGGTTGATCCCGAGACCGGCAAGGTCACAATTCTGCGCTACACCGCCATCCAGGACGCAGGCAAGGCAGTTCATCCCAGTTACGTCGAAGGGCAGATGCAAGGTGGCAGCGTGCAAGGCATCGGCTGGGCGCTGAACGAAGAATACTTTTTCGACGACCAGTCCCGCATGAAGAACGCCAGCTTTCTCGATTACCGCATGCCCACTAGTCTGGATGTGCCGATGATCGAGACCATCATCGTCGAAGTTCCCAATCCGTCGCATCCCTTTGGCGTTCGCGGTGTCGGCGAAACGCCCATTGTCCCGCCCCCGGCCACCGTCGCCAACGCAATTCATGCTGCCACTGGCTTGCGGTTTACGGAGCTGCCAATGTCGCCTCCAAAGGTCTGGAAGGCCCTCTCCACGAAGTAGCGGCGGTACCTGCTTGCATGCCTTGGTCCACTCACACCGTCGCCGGCCACCCCGTGGATGTCTATCTGCCGCCACGGCGGAATGAGCATGGAGATGCCGTCATCTATTTGCACGGCGTGCATCAAAACCGGCTGAACGACCAGCAGCCGTTCCTCGATCAGTTCGACAAACACGGGCTGGCGGTGGTCGTGCCGTTTACAAAGCGAAGCTGGTGGACAGACAAGATTTGCCGGGAGTTTGACGCCACCATTTCCGCTCAGAGGCATTTGCTGGAGAACATAGTGCCGTTCGTGGAACAAGAACTCGGTGCGAGCCCACCGCGAATTCCATTGCTGGGAACAAGCATGGGGGGCCAGGGAGCACTCCGTTTTTCTTACAAGTTCCCCGACAAGTTCCCCATCGCCGCGGCCATCTCGCCGGCCATCGATTTCCAATTGCGGTACAACGAAGGGGACGAGACGATTCCACAAATGTACCCCGACCCTGAAGCGGCCCGGCAGGACTCTGCCACACTCCACATCCATCCCCTCAATTGGCCGCGGCATCAGTTCTTCTGCTGCGATCCCGAGGATTATCGCTGGTGGGAAAGTGCCGACCGGCTGCGAATGAAGCTCTACTCGCTGGGCGTGCCGTACGTCTGTGATCTGGAAACGACCGGCGGTGGCCACGGGTTTGACTACTACAACAAGATGGCCTCGCGGGCGCTGGAATTCATCGTCGAACGGCTGGGGCAGGAGCGAAGGCGCGTGGGGTAGGCTTCCAGTCTGCCCAGTAATCTGCATCTTCGCGAGTTTATTTTACTGGGCAGGCTGGAAGCCTACCCCACTGCCATACAAATTCAGCGTCTCCCGGTCCCCAATCATGGAAAACACCTCGCGGATTTGTTCCAGGCCGACCGACAGCAGAAAGTTGGCTTTGCGACCATAACTCTTGGCCCCCAGAATATAGAAATTGGGCTCCGGACTCTGCAGCGTCTTGGGCCCACACGTCTTCTGATCCAGGCAATCGCCCGAGGCACTGCCCGATAGGGCCGCGGCCAGCCTCATGGGGCCGAAGGAAGCGTAACACTCATGGACTTGCAGCTCTTCGTACAGGCTGCGATCGGGGGTGAAGCCGACGTTGGCGATGATACGGTCGAACGTGTGTATTCCTTCCTGCGGTCCGGCGAGCAGAACCGGGAACGACGGATTCTCTCCACTGCCCGTCTCCTCGATCGCTTCCACCACATTGCCCGGCCAAAAAGTGATGCCGCTACTCGAATCGCCAGCCAACGCATTGGCCTCGCGCGCAAGCCGTTCCCGCTCGGGCAGCCGGTCGCCAGCGATGAGAGCCATCGGTCCGCCAGCTGCGGCTGGCCCTTCGCCGCGGGTAATCCAAGTGACGCGCGTGCCCGGCGCGTCTCGAATGAGCGTCGCCAGGGCGACGGCATTGGTTGCAGCCGAATAGCCCGCGCCGATGAGCAGCGTATGCTTGCCCGCATAGCGGCTGCGGTCCTTGCCCAGAATCTCCGGCAGCCGACATTCAATGGCGTCTCGCTTGCGCAAGCCCGTCTCGCCGACGGCCGGGATTCCGCCGTACCCGCACCACTTGGGCTCAGCGGCGAAAACACCGGTGGCGTCAATTACCAAATCCGCTTCATCGAGTCTCTCGATGCCATCGGGACCGCGCACCAACAGGCGGAACGGCCAATCTCCCCGGTCCTCGTGCCCCGGCATCTCGTCCTTGTGAATCTCTCCCTTGCCAACTCTGATTACCTTGGTGCTCAGCAGCAGATGGTCCGCCAGAAGGTCGGACTGGGCAAGCGGTGCCAAATATCGCTCCACCCATTCGTGTCCAGTGAGCAGCTCATCGTCCAATGGCGGAGCATAGGTTTCATCCTGCGCTCTCAGGGCCGTCAGCCCCAGCGGCGAGCGGTTCATGCCAAAGGGCGTAAACATCTTCACATGCCCCCACTGGCAAACCGCTTCGGCAACGCGAGGGCCGGCCTCGTAAATCGCCACGTCGTAACCCAAGACCCGCGCGTAGAGCGCGGCCTCAAGTCCGATAGGGCCAGCGCCGAGAATGGCGATTTTTGCGGGCGTGTCGACGGCCATGAGATCCTGGGCTGCTAGGTCTTGAACTGCTGCTCGTCGCGCCGGGCTTGCAATTGTTCCTCAATCCGCTGCTCGATGCGGCCGGGAATGGGAAAGTGGGCCAGGATACAAAGCAGTGCGATGCCGCTGATGGCCAGGTGAACGAGCTCCCCCTCTTGGAGATAAACGAACAGGTTGGCGAACGCGGCAGCCTCAAACAGCGCGCAGCCGACGATCGTCGCGGTCTGAATCGGGTCGAAGATAGCTTTAACGGCAGCCGCTGCACCTGCCTCTGAAGTCGCCGCGCGCATGGGCAGCAATCGCGGCACCACAAAGCCGGCCAAAAACATCGGTCCGGCAATCGCCAGAAACAGGTAATTCATCTTCGTCCCCAGCGCCAGTGGCTTTTCAGCGTTTTGCACTGCCGCAAAGATGCCAAAGAAGATCACCCCCATTGCCAGGGCAATCACAATAATCCGCAGCGTCATCACCAAAGGGCGAAGGGTCTCGCGGGCCGGGTCGGAAAGCATGGCGATTCGCCACTGTTCGCGGCGCTCCCTCGAATCTCACTCGTAATGCAGAGCCTGGGCCAGATCCACGCCAGCCGCCCGCTGGGCGGGAATGACGGCCGCAATCCAGGTGATGAGCATGGAACCGGCAAGAGCGAACAGCATCAGCCCAGGATGCAGCGTAAACTCAATGGGGCGGCCGTAGGACGGCTCCATGGCCAAGTTGATGACATAGGCAACTCCCAAGCCAAACATGATTCCTGGAACTAGCCCCACCGCGCCGATAATCAGGGCCTGGATGGAAATCGTCCGCCGGACCTGCACCCGCGTCATGGCGACGATGCGGAGCAGCCCCAGTTCACGGGTTTGCTCCAAGACGTTCATGGAAAGCGTGTTGACCACGCCGAAGGCGGCCACAATGAAGCTCAGGAAAATCAGTCCCCACAAACAGAAGGAGATGCCGTTGCTGATCTGGTTGATTCGCTGGCCGATCTCCGCCTGAGAATTGAGGAGTACATCGTGCTCGTTGCAGATCGCGGCCAATTTTGGTTTGAGGGCGAGCAACTCCACCGGATTGGCCCGAATGATGTATCCATCGACCCCCTCCGTGTTCATCGTCCGCCGGGCAGACTCCCAGTCCATGTACAGCGTCACACCGGCCGCCAGATAGTCGTTGGTGACGCCGCAGACACGCACTTCGTGGCGACCCTCACTGCCACCAATTTCCAGCGTGTCTCCGGTTCCGACTTGCAGCCTGGCAGCCGCAATATTTCCAATCACGACCTCTCCCTGGCTCATGCGGTCTAGAATGGCTTGGCGTTCTTTGCTGTCCTTGGGAGAAATGAGGTCGAAGGGAGTTTTGTTGGGCTCGTGAAACTGGCGGATGACCAACACAATGTTGAGTTCTTCGGGAATTTCCTTGGTCTCGTCCACAGCACCATTTCGTTTCACGACTTTGGCTTCCGCGGCAATCATTTTGACCCGGTCCAGATAAGAGATTTCACCGGTCTTCACCAGCGAGGTCAGTGGAGGCTCGAGCGCTTCTGGCAGATCAAATGACAAGCCCGTCTCCATGGAGGGGAGCATGCCGCGAATGTAATAGTCCCCCACGAGTGCCTTGCGGTACCATTCCTTGAGATTTCGAACGTTGTCCAGAATGGAGTGCGCCATAGCGACCCCAGTGGCCCCCGCAATGAACAGCACTCCTACCGTAAGTGACGTTCTGCCGCGATGCCGCAGGATTTGCTTCAGAGCCAGATTGGTTTCCACGCGGCGACGCCACTTTGTAAACAGCGACGCTGCATGCGACAAGGGGACCAGCACAATCGGATACGCGAGTACGATGCCGATGAGCAGCGCGACTGCGCCGTACTGGGAAAGTTCAATCGACAAGATTCCCTCAACGCCGAGATAAATGGCGATTCCTCCCGCCGCCATGACAAAGAGGCCTAGGAGTATGTGAGAACGAGGAACGCTGGTCATGTCCTGCGCGGAAACGTAGCTGAGCCCTTCCAGCGGAGAAACCTTCCAAGCCCGCAATGTCGGAAAAAGAGCCCCGATCAACGACACCACAAATCCGACAACCACAGCCCAGACATACGGATCTGGCTTCAGCATGAACTGAATTGGAGACGGCAGAGAAATGTCGAGAAGTTGCGAAAGTGCCGTGACCGTGCCATAACCGAGCGCCAGTCCGATCATGATTCCGAGGGCCGTACCGATCGCCGCCAAAAACAGGCTCTCGCCAACCAGCATCCAGGCAATCTGATCGCGCGTCGCTCCAACGGCTCGCATGATAGCCAGTTGGCGGCGGCGCTCTCCCACGTTCATCAAAAACGTGTTGAGAATAATGAATGCCGAGAGTAGCAGAGTAAAGGCGGTTGTGAGCGTGAGCCCCTGTTCCGTGGAGAGTAGTGTTTCTTCCAGAACCTGCGCACCTCCCTTGGGCTCGCGGACTTCTTGTCCCTTTTCGAGCAGGGGACGAATGGCAGCTTGCAAGTTTTTGAGATCGCTTCCCTTCTTGGCAACGACTTGGACGGTGGTGATCTCCCCCTTTCTCATAAAGCGCAGGGTCGCTCGCTTGACCGGCATGAATACGAGGCCGGTTTGCGTCAACGCTCCTCCGTCGCTCATCCTGACCAAGCCGACGACCTCAAATTCTTTGGAGCCTCCTGTAATCAGGCGAAGGTTGTCTCCTACCTTAAAATTCAAATAGCGCGCAAATTCTGCTTCGAGCAGAATCTTGTCGCCATCATCCGGTGCAAGCAGTCGCCCTTCCACCAATGTCAGATCGCGGACCAGTTTGTCCTTCTCCGGATCGATCCCCAGGATCTGAACGACGACTGTTTTTTTCTCCTCTTCGGTGATCTGCTTGGTGAGTCGATTGGTCTTTTGAACCAAGGGGATCGCCCCTTCCACGCCCTCTAGCGCGGCCACTTTCGCAACCAAGTCATCAGGAATCGGGCCGGTGTTCTGAGCAACTATTTCCAGCGAAGCCTTGCCGCGAACAGCCGCGAACATGACTTGGTACGATTCGCGTGTGGTGGCGGTGACCATGGTCACCGCCACAACCGCCGCCACGCCGATGACGATGCTGGCGATGGTCAGAATGGTGCGGCCGGGGCGGGAGTACATCGCCCGCAGGCTGAAGCGGCGGAGGCTCATCGCGGGCGTGCCTCCGCCAGTTGGGCGGAGTCGCTCCGCCGCTCGCGCCGGATTTCCTCCCGCTCCACCTGGCCGTCGAGCAGGTGGATGATCCGGTCCGCCTGGGCAGAAACGGCTGGATCGTGCGTGACCATCACGATTGTCTGCTGATGATCCTCGACGAGCTTGCGAAGGAGGGCCATCACTCGTTTGCTGTTGGAAGTGTCGAGGTTTCCGGTTGGCTCATCCGCGAGCAGAAAAGTGGGCTCGATGGCGAGGGCTCGGGCGATGGCCACTCGCTGCTGTTCACCGCCGGACATTTTGCCGGGGATGTGCGACTTGCGATTGGCCAGCCCCACCATCTCTAACTTTTCAGTGGCCCGCTTACTGGCCTCCGGACCCGAAATTCCGTCCAGTTCGAGTGGCAAAGAAACATTCTCTTCGGCCGTTAAGATGGGCAAAAGATTGAATTGCTGGAAGATAAAGCCGATGCGACGGCGGCGGATGAGGGTCCGCTGGTCGTCGGTCATGGTAGCCAGATCGACCCCTTCCAAGAGCACTTGGCCGGAGGTGGGGACATCGACTCCCCCGAGCAACGTGAGAAGGGTACTCTTTCCCGACCCCGAGCGCCCCATAATCGCTAGCAGTTCACCTTGCTGAACCCCCAAATCGACCCCCCGCAGGGCCTCCACGGCGGCTTCGCCTTCACCAAACGACTTTCTTAGGGAACGGGTTTCGAGAACAAACATGATGCCGCCCATAAGGAGCGAAACAGGGGAATACATCGTTATCCCCCAATCCGAAACCATTGAAAAGGGTGTGCCGGCTACCAGCGGAGCTTTCCCGTCAAAAAATGGGCAAGCTTTGCGGCTTATAGCGACCGCGTTGTGGGTGGCACGCTCATGGCTTTACGTGAGCGTGAGGCGCGAAATACACGCCCACTCAAGGCAGTGGGCGTGCCACCAACGAGAATTCTGCTCTACTGAATTCCATGAAACCAGATTTGCTCAAAGACTTCCCCATCATCCTTACCTTGCCCATCTTGTGGGGAGACCAGGATGCCTTTGGGCACGTCAACAACGTGGTCTATTTCCGCTGGTGCGAATCGGCCCGCGTGACGTACCTGAATGACACGGGCCTGCAAGGCCTGATGTCACAAGCCAACCTCGGTCCGATTCTCGCTTCCATCAAGTGCGATTACTTGCGGCAACTCAATTACCCGGACACCGTCCGCATCGGCGCTCGCATCACCCGCATCGGCACCAAGAGCGTGTCGATGGAGCACGCCATCTTTTCCGACGCCTTGCAAGCCATCGCGGCTAAATCGGACTCGGTCATCGTGCTGTTTGACTATGCACAGCAGAAGTCGTGCGAAATTCCGGCGGATGTGCGGGAGAAAATAGCGGCCATTGAAGGTCGCCAGTTTTCCTAGCCCCCGGCTTTATCCGGAATAACCATCTTCGGTGGATGGAAGAAGAGTAACAGTAAAACCGATGCGAAAATAGCGATGCCGGACGGGATCAGCAACAAGGGGTTATACAAAATCTCGCTGGCCCCCGTGGCTTCATTCTTAACCGTGAAAATATCTTGCAGCGTCGGCCAGACAACGCGAGAAGCAATCGGCCCCATCCCCAGGATCAAGAAGTTGAAGAGCCCCTGCGCACTAGTGCGGGCGTCCTTGGGGAAAAACTCATCGACGAAGATATAGAGCGTGGCAAAGAAGAAAGCATAACAAATGCCGTGGACCACGTTGACGGCGACGGCGCAATAGGGATTCGGCAACAAGGCGAACACCGCGAAGCGGGCGGCATGACCTAGCACCCCCAGAATCATTGTGTAACGCCAGCCGAGATTCTTGAGGACCAGGCCGAGAAAAGCCATCGTGGCGATTTCCGCGATCTGCCCGACACTCATTGCCGGCTGAATCCAGTTGGAGGAGACGCCGACGTTTCCGAGGTAAGTGAAGGCATAGAAAAAGAAGCCGTCATGCACGGTGGCGTCGATAAAAGTCACCACGAACAGAACGAACATGAACGGATAGGCCAGGAACTTCATCGCTTCGAGCCAGGCCAGGGAATTGTCTCCCTCTTTCGCCGGCTTCGGTGGCGTATGCGGCAGTACCAGACTAAAGCCGGCCAGAAACAGTGAGGCAATTCCCGCCACCAGGAACGCCCAGCACTTTCCTTGATTCAAGGCATCTCCTTGAAGTCCAGTTCCTAGCGCACTCCCCAGCCAGTTGACAAAGCCGCCGGCTTCCTTCATGGAAGGAACCTTGGCCCAATCGACCAGAATGAAAATGAACGGCCAACTGGCGGCAATCCAACCAATGGTTCCCCACAAACGAATCGGACCAAATTCCTTCTGGGCATCCTTGAGGTTGGCAAAGGCGATGGTGTTCGTTACCGAGATTGTGGGCACGTAGAACAAGCAATGTACCGCCATGCAAAGGAAGAAAATCCAAAAGGACAAACGATCCGCGCCGGGGCGAAAACCGTACCACGCGGCGGCGCCAAAGCCCAGCATCGCCAGGCCCCCAATCAAATGGCTCACCGCCAAAAACCGTTCCGCGGCAAAATTGCGGTCCACGAACTGGTTGGCAAAAAACATCGCCACGATCGCGGACACGGGAAAGGCAATGTTCAGCAGCATCTGCTGCCAGGGGGCGAAGCCCAAGGCGCCGTCTCCAAAGAAGCCGAAGCTCGGCGGCAGCCAGGCTCCCCAGATGAAGAACTGCAGGAACATCATGACCGACAGATTGATTCGAATCGCAGCATTCATGGGAGAGTTCTTATTGGCCGACCTCGCTGTGCTTCAAAGGCCGACGAACTCTCGCGTCGAGAGTCCGAAGAGCACGGCAGACGCCGGATTCTAAGCGAAGTGAACTGGGTTTGGAAGGAACAGCGGATAATCCTTAACTCGTCGATACTTCGGCCCCCAACTCCCGCAGCAGCTCAAACGTGAAGATTCCCGTGTCGTGCCCATCGCTGAAGGCAATGGAGTAGGCGTAGTTACCGACCGGTTTCATGCCGCCGATGCGAAGCGGCTCCAACTCGACCTTGGAAAGGAGAGGCAGGGCGAATGGATCGGCCGGGGGGGTGTTTCGCTTCTCGCGGCAAGTGGCGCAGGGGCAGGCATCCCGCAGCTCGCGCACACGGTAGCTCCAGGTCACCTGGTCGCTCCAGGTGATCAGCAGGCGGCCGCCATCGTCAAGCTTTAGTGCTGTTGGATAAGTCATAGGGGAATGACGAAATTCGAATTCCGAATGGCGCATTTAGGAGCTGTTCTCCCTCGTCATTCGCCATTCGAATTCCGTCATTGGCTTTCGAGTTGGCGCAGTTCTGCGAGTAATCTCTCCACTTCCTCCGCCGTATTGTAATGCACCAGCCCGACCCGCAGCATCCCGTGCGGCTCGTGGCCGAGTTGTTCGCTGAGGTTGAGGGCGTAGTAATTGCCGTGCCAGGTGAAAATGCCGCGGCTGCCGAGGCGCTCGGCGAGCTGGGCGGAGGTGAAACGCTGGTGGGTGAAGGAAACGGTGGCGACTCGTTCGCCAAACCGGGACGGATCGGTGATGCCGAAAACTTTGATTTCGGGGACCTCGGCGAGACCAGCCAAGAGGCGAGAAACGAGAGATCGTTCGTAAGGAACAATGGCTTCATAGGCTGCCGTCAGAGCATTCCGGCGGGGCAATGCAGCGTTCCCAGCCAAGTGACGGCCAATTCCCGCCAGATAATCCACCGCCGCCAGAGCGCCGGACATCGACTCATGGCTCTGGGTTCCGGTCATCCATTTGCTCGGCAGAGAATCGTTCGCCGGCCGGACCTTGTAGGCCTCCATGGACTCCATGAGCTTGCGATTCCCCCACAGTACGCCGATATGCGGCCCAAAAAACTTGTAAGCCGAGCAAGCTAGAAAATCAACGCCGAGTGCTTTCACATCGACCAGCCCATGCGGCGCGAAGTGAACTGCATCGGCAAAAACGAGTGCCCCCGCCTCATGCGCCCAGTCCGCAATCTGCCTCACCGGGTTGATGCCCCCCGTCGCGTTGGACGCGCATCCCACCGCGACAAGTTTCGAACGGCCGTTGATCTTGGCGCGAATGTCATCGAGGTCGAGCGTACAATCCTCGGATCGAAAGCGGACAAATTGCACTTTGATGCCCGCATCGCGCGCCGCCAGAACCCACGGCGTCACATTCGCATCGTGATCGAGCAGAGTCACCACAATCTCATCCCCCGGCTTCCACGTCCGGGCCAGCGCCCGCGAGAAGGCGAATGTCAGCGAGGTCATATTCTGCCCGAACGCGATCTCCTCCGGGTCATCCGCTCCGACGAAGTCGGCCAGGCCACGATGAACCTCATCCAGCAGCGCATCACTCTCGCGGCCGGTGGGAAACTGCCCGCCATGATTGGCACTGCAGTGACTCAGGTAATGACTCATCGCGTCGATGACACTCTGTGGCACCTGCGTCCCGGCCGGGCCATCCAGAAACACCGCCGGCTGGCCGTTCTCGCGGCGGGCGAGCGCGGGAAACTGAGCCCGAAGGTCGGGAATCAGCGGAGCAAGCGGAGTCGACATTGACGTACCCTTCTAAAGTCCTAATCAGCAGACAGAAGTTTTCCTACGTTCTTGTCTTCCCTGCCATGGGCCTATTCACTCGCCTTGGGCAATTCCAGCCGGCAGCAACCGAGGTCGAGATGCTGGCTTTTTTCCTGGGCTGCGGGAAGAACATCGGGGTGGATCGAGTAGACAATGAACCGTCCCTGCCGCTCGGTTTGCAGAATGCCGCACCGCCGCAGTATCTGCAAATGGTGCGAGACGTTGGCAAGGTCTTCCTGCAGTTCCTCCGCAAGCTGGCTGACGTGCTTCTGGCCCTCGCGCAGGGCCTGCACAATCCGCAGCCGGTCTTCGTCGCCAAGCGCCTTGAGCCGCTGGGCGCAAAGCTTGGAAGCCAGACCGGCCGTTTGAGGAAGCTCCTTCATGCCGACAGTATAGCGAAAGCGAAGCTTAGCCGCCGCGTCCACGCGGCGCCCCCCCCGCCTGGAGTCCGGGGCTAAGCTGGCAGTCTGCTCATTAATCCCACCACCACTCCCCGCCGGGCAATTCCTTGGGAGCGGCATCCTTGCGCTGGCCTTTCAGCGCGCCATATTCGTCCGGCTTGACCGCTTCCTTCTTGGCCAGGTCGCGGGCATCGACCACCACGCCGCCGCTGACGCCGACAGTGACGACGTTGCCGTTGATGAGGCGATAGTTGACCACCGAATCGACCTTGGCCGGAGCGACGCCGAGAGCCGGCTCGTACTGCCCATCGGGACCAAAATGCGTCATGTGCCAGCTTACCTGGCCGGGCATGTCCTCGCTCTTGATCAGCGCGGTGACCAGGGCCAGGTCGAAGACGTTTCGCATGTCGGCATAAATGGGATACTTGCCAGCCAGCGCTTCGAAGTTCTTGGTAAAGCTGCGGGCGAACTTGCTGTTGAGATCGCTCGACTTGCCGGTATGCACTCGCTCGCCCCGCTCGGTGAGCATTTCGTTCTCGCTAAGTACCTTGACGCCGGGACCGTGCAATTGGAAGGCGTCGTTTTGCGGAGCGGCCCGCAGGGCGTCGTAGTTGAGCGTGAACCACCAGCGGAGAACCCCCATTGGCGGCGGGGCTTCTCCCTTGGCCAGTTCGATGGAATCGAGATAGCTGGTGACGCCGGGGCCTTTTTCCAGACCCATGCCGACCAGCTTCATGCGGTAGTCGGCTTCCACGATGACGCGGGCGGCGTGTGTCCGCGGATCGATGCCGTGCGTGGTGATGTCCTGCTGCCCCAACGAGGAGCGGAGGTCTTCCAGGAACTGGCCGCGGTTGGAGGAAGTGAGCGACTTCGCGGCCCATTCCGCCTGTTTGGCCTGGATGGCTGCAAGCCCTTCTTTCGTCGGCACAATTGCGCAGCCGAAACGGCCCGTTTCGCTATAGGCGTTGCGGAGGGTGACGACCAGGTCGTCGAGTTGCACGACAGGACGCCCCTTTTCATCCACCATGCGGCCGTCGTCATCGGACCGCCAATCGCCGGCGGGACCGGCCAAAACAATATCACCCGTTTCGGGATAGACCAGAACGAACTGGATCCGCTGCAGGCCGGCCAGGTTATGCATCACTCCATCGGGCCGCTTGCCCTGCGCGTGCAGGAGTTGCACTTCGCGCTCCAGCCGCGTGAGGCTGATTTTTCGCAGGACGGAAGTCCGCCGAGGATTGCGCGAGCTGCCGACGACTGCCGCGGACTTGCGAACTTCGGCGAGAGAGCGGTCGATGTCGCCGTTGTATTTTTTCAGCAAGCCCCCCGCATCGACATACACGCCGGTGGCGAATTCGGCGATGGAACCGGGGCCGCCGACGTCATCCCAGGAATCGGGATCGATGGTGGTGGTGATTAATTCGATGAGGGAATCGAAGTCAGCAACGACACCGCCGCCGCGAGGGCCCATTCCGCCAGGAGCGCCGCCGCCGAATCCGCCAACTCCTCCACTGTAGTTTCCCGTGGGGCCTGACGAACGGATTTGATTGAACGTGCCGCGGCGAGCGACGTCGCTACGGATATTGTACGCCGTGGTAAAGGAAGCATCTCGCGCACCCGACCTGGCCTGTGCAGCCGCGATGGCGGCCAGCGCCTGGTCGCGGTCAGCAGCGGGCAGAGCGTCGGCAGCAGATCGCGCCGGGCCGAACTCGCCGGCAGCAATGTGATCGGCAACGGACGAAGGAACCTTTTCCTGCGCCACCGCACTGCGCACGAAGACGAGAGTCGGGCAGAACGCCAGACAGAAAATGAGCGAACCAAAAGCGCCTCGCAATATTTGTCGCGGTCCATTCCAGGAGAGCATCTCCACAAAGCACCTCTTCTCAGTTTTGCCCCTGAGAAAGACTTCCTCTAGTGTGACACAAGGTATAGGCCAACGTCAAGTTCCGCTTTCAATCCGTTCCCTTCGCCCGCCACTCACCCAACAGTTTCGTGAGCAACTGCTGCTTGGGCTGCGGCAGCATGGTGACCAGGCACTTGCTTTCCGGATCGAGCCAAATCCGGCCGAGTGGTTCGGCTGCGCCCTCGGTCAGAGAGGCGCGGACCTGGGCCAGCAGTGGTTCCATCTGCTCCGGGCCACTGACCAGTTCTTTAACGGGATGCAACTCCAACTCCAAATGTTCGGCGAGATACTGCGGGGCGACGATTTGAATGGTCCGGCCATCGATCACGCGATAGGCCAGGTCCATTGGTTCCAGCAGCGCGGTTAGAGTTTCCGCCAGCGGCCTATTGGCAACCACCAGAGTCACCTCGGCATCGGGATTCCAGCCGGAAGCGGCGATGCCTCGCCAATCGATGAGGATCCGCATCTTGCCGTCCGCAGAGAGTTTTTGGCAGACTTTTACCAGTGGCGCGCGTTTGAATGTCAAAGAAATCGGTGTGGCCAGCCGGGCGGCGGCTTTTTCGGTGCGAGTAACGAGGCGGAAAGTGTCGGCGTCCAATCCCGTCGAGAGAGGCTTCAAGCCGCGGGCCACGCGGAGCTTTTCGCAGAGGAGAAGAAACTGGACGTGCGCCGAAAGCCGATGCCGCACCACGAAGCTCTCTTTGCCAGGGGTGAGCGAGCAGGCCATTTCGTCATCGTCGTCTCCCCAACTGCCCGGTTCGATAAGGTCCATGATCCGCTCCGCCAACTCCGCGGCCACCTTTTCATCCTTGTTGGTCAAAAGGCTCATGTCATATTCGCGCAGCCGCAGCCGCAACTCGCGAGTCTCCTTGTCGCGAGTCAATTCCGGTTTGCGGACGATGATCTGGTCGTCTTCCACAACGGCCTCCAAGCCCAGGGGAGCGAGTGCGGCAGTGAGGGCGGGGCCGAACTTAAGATTCTCCAAATCGAAGGCTGGCAGCGGTGAATTGGCGGTCTGATTGAAAGCGACCAGATTGTCCGGCTCGAGCGTGATCGGAATCGTCGAGAAGTCTTGCATGAATTGCAGGAAGTCAGCCAGCGAAACCTCGTCAGCCTTGGCGGCGAGCCCAGGAATCGCATCGTTCATCCGCGCGGCGACGTTGACAGCACGGGCCGGAGGACGAGGCAGACTCGGCTTGACGGGCCCTTCCACCGCACCTGTTGTCGGCTTGGGGGCTGGCACTGTCTCCGCCGGGGCCGGCGCGGTGGGATCCTTGGGCACCCCCAGTAGCCGCTCGATTTTGGAAAACGGATCATTGGCAAGCGGCGGTGCCGGCTTCGTTTCGACGGGGGGCTTTTTGCCAATTCCCAGTGGGTCTTCCTCCGCGGGTGGAGTTGGGGTGGTCTTGGTTTTTTCCGGATTTGTCTTTTCAGGTGAAACAGGCGTCTCCGGCGTCTTTTCGATAGCGGGACTCTCCGTCGGCTTTTTCGCCGGCTTTTTCGCCGGCTCTTCTACCGGCGAAACGGGATTGGGAGTCGTTTCAGCGGGTTTGACTTCGCCGCCGGGATTCGTGTCGGGATTTACGGCAACGTTTGTGTCGTCCTGAAAATACGACAGTGAAAATGCGACGACGACGAATGCGAGTCCCATTCCCAGCAGAATGGAGACTGCGAGAAACAGCCAGGATCTCCAAGGGCGCTCGCTCGACCAGTCGCTGCCCGGCAGCGGCACGACGTCGGAACCGGGAACCGAAGGAACCGGTTCTTTATGTGGGGCATCCTTGGCCGCTGGGGCCGAGGGGTGAACCGCCTTGCCATTTGCGGCCGCGCCGACGGCGACTCCCGTCATTCCATTCCCCATTCCGTTCAAGACTGGTGCCGCCTCACCCTCGGCAAAGCGAGAGGGCTTGTCCTTAACCGCGGTTTTCGCCGGCCCGCTTGTTTTGGTTGGCCCGGCTGTCTTGGTGGGGGCGACACTCTTGGCGGCGACGGGCATTGCCTTGGGAGCACCGCTCGCCAACAAGGCATCGACCTCATCAAAGTCCTGGTTCTCCCCGAGCGTATCCTGAGCGTCCGCGGGGCGAATCGGCTTTTGAATCGCGGGAGCGGTCTCCGCCCGCAAGCTGGCGGAATCACCTGGCTTGGGCTCCTCGGGAAGCTTGACCATCACCATGCCGCCGCACTTGGGGCACTTGAGCAAATGCCCGACCGCGGCCTGGCTCTTCACCTTGAGGCGCGATTTGCAGGTCGTGCAAGTGATGGAAAATGGTTCCACGCTAAGTTCGGCAAAATCAAGGCTTTAGTTGAGTTTCACTTTGAAGACATCCGGCAGGGTGTACTTCTTCTTTTCGGCTGCCGCGCGGGTGGTGATGAGCACGATATTTCGCTTGGCGTTGTCCGGATCCGGGCCAATTACCCACACCAGTGTCTGCTTCAGTTCGGACGGTTCCTTCACGGTAGTATCTAGATTGGCCTTGCGGACAAAGGCGGTCAGAATCTCGGCAACCGTCTTGTCTTCCTGCTTAAAGTCCCGGATCGTCACGTTACGTGTGTTGCCGTTATCCTTCAAGTCTGGCCCAATCACCTTGATGTCGAAGTCGACTGACGCACCTTTGAGCAAGTTGGTTCGCACATCATCCGCAAGTCCTATCATCGAATTCTCGAATTCGCGAGCATCGAAGACAAAGGACGTCTTCAGCGCCAACGCCTGCTCGATCGTCTTCACCGCCGGGGCAGTTTCCGTCGGCCCCGCCGCCGCCACGGCTGCTCCCGGAGTCGTGACCAGCAGCAGTTCGCCGCCGAGCACGAGGTTGTGGGCTGCCGCCCCTTCCAGGTAGCTGTTCATGACCGCCTGGTCGTTTTCCACGCCGACCCGCATGTTCTTATGCAAAGTCGAAATCATCTGGGGATAGCGGTTGGATATTTTTTTCCAATAGGCGGGGGGCGTAATTCCCACGTTGTAATCTTCCAGCTTCGCGGGGATTACCTTGAGCCGCTCGCGGACTTCCTTCGCCAAATCAAACTTCGGCTTGTCGAGCGAGCCGAGCAGCCGGGTCTCCAGATAGAAACTGTCACCGAACTGCATGCTGACGAGTCCTCCTTGCAATCCATCCCCCAAGAACCAACTGAGCGGCTCTTTGACTTTGGCCCGCTCCGCCGCGAACAGAGGAGCCCCGTCGTCGTTGAAAAAGAAGGATGGGTTAAAGAGGACCGTGAAGTGGCGGCTTTCGTCCGTCGAGCGGCGGAGACGCTCGATGTCGCGGAACAAGGCCGGCGCGCCACCGCCCGATTTCGCCACGTCCTGAATGTCAATCGGATCGCCAACGACAAACCGCCTTTCGTCCGCGACAGGGTCGATGAAGTAGGCCCGGCCATTACCCGTGTAATAGGAGCCGTTTCCTTCCTTCTGTTCCATCGGGCCACCCCATTTGGAAAGGAGGTCTTCTTTCGTCAGCGGTTCTCTGGTTCGGATTACGAAACTCATTCGAGGGAACTTGCCATTGTTGTTGTGAAATCCAACCAGGAGCAGTTCCATTTCGGAGAGCTTGATGCCTGCCGCGGCTTCGAGAGCATCGCGGGCAATGGGATAATTCGGCCCCAGCGCATCCAGCACCTTCGCCCCTTCGGGGCTGGCCAGAATGTCGGACGGGCGGGCAATCAAAAAAATCTGCCCTTCGGGTGGCATGCAGCGGAAGCTCACCGGCTTGCCGCTTGTGGGGCTGGCCCAGAGGGTGTTGCCGTCATCGGGAACGACCTCTTGAGCAAGGCCCGCTTCGCCGGCGGGCGCAGGAGTTGGTGTGCCGCCCGACCCTTTTTCAGGTTTTGTTTTCTCACCGGGATTCATTTCCGCTGGCAGTTTTTCGGTACCTGCCACCGGCGACTTGGTTCCCGTACCGGAACTGGTATTTGTCACCTTTGTCGAGCCGTTTTCGGTGGTATCTTCTTCGCCCGGATTTGTGTTTTCTGGGACTCTCTCTTCCTTGGGCTTCTCGGCAACGGGCTTGTCACCCTTGCCCATCATGTTGAGGCCGATCACCGCGCTGATGGCAAGAATTCCCACGAAAGCCAGTCCGACGACAAGGTATTGCGTTTGCCGCTTCTGCTTGGCCTCGTCATAGCCAGCCGAGTCCAGGGAATCCTTACTGCCGCTGCTGCTATGGCCAGTGCGAATGACGGGGCCAGCGAGAGTTGTGCTCTTTGTACTCTTGGCTTCGTCCAGCTTAAGATTCAGCCCTGGCATAGCCGGCGCAGAGGGCCTGGGAGCCGCGGTCTGAACGGCAGCTTGTGCGGCAAGCTGACCCTGCTTTTGTGAAATCCAGTTTTCGAAAGCCCCTTGCGTCGCCGGATCCGCGGGGGGCGAGAGATAGAGCACCTGCGGATCCACGAACGGCGTCAGTTGTTCGGCGACGAGACTGGCGGACTGGAATCGCACCGTTGGATTTTTCGCCATCATAAACGCCACGAGCTGCGCGAGCTGCGGCGGGACGCCGAACTGTTCCAGCGGGCGAATGGCTTCGCTGGCGTGGCGGACCATCTTTTGCTGCACATTGCCACCGGCGAACGGCGGGCTGCCCGAGAGCAGGCAATAAAGCGTGCAGCCCAGCGAGTACACATCCGAAAGCGGATCCGGCACTTTGCCCGGCTGCGTCAGTTCGGGAGCGAGATAGTCGGCTTGCTGGGCCAGCTTCGCTTGATTCTCGGCCGCGGCAAAGTTCACCGGCTGAGGTGGCAGATGCGGCTCGAAGAGGAGTTTGAGATTGCCGGGATTTTGCGGCGTGGCATTTTCCACCCACAGATTCGCTGGCCGCAGATCTCCATGCACGCGCCCCGCCTGATGCATTTGCGCCAGCCCCACCGCTGCCATCCGCGCCAGCCGGCAAGCCTCGGGAACCGAGAACCGGCCGCTCGCCAGCCGTTCGTCTGCGGAACTGCCGCGAAGGTCTTCGCTTACTAGAAACTTGAACTGGACAAGGTCCACCGGCTCAAAGAACCGCTGTACCTGGGGCGAAGCAATTTGCGCTGCCGCCAGAGCATCATTCGCCGCCACTGCCCAGAGGCGGGCGTCTTGAATGATGGGGCCGGTCAGAAACGTGAGCAGCACCGGGTGTCCCGTCGGCCGGTGAATCGCCCGAAACGACCCCGACAGCCGTCCCTTTTCGATGCGGTCATAAACGCTGTAGTCGCCATACATGAACGGCCCGCTTCGCCCGCCCAGCAAGATGGTTGTCTGATAGCGGCTGAGGATGTTGCGGGCGACGAGCCATTCCGCCAGGGTCTTCGAATTCCCCTGGTCCCCGGCCCCTTTTACATGCGCAAAATCCTCTCGCAACTGCCCGCATTGCTCCGCCGTTTGCAATCGGCTCTCTTCGAGCAATCGCCAGAAATTGGCTGTAGGTAGTGACATGCGCCATTCGTTCCTTGTGCGTGCGCTCTTTCCATTCGCGCGAAGCGCGGAATCTCACTCCAGGTTTCTCGTAACCTTCAGTGTATCGCAGTGAGCGGGAGCGTGCAAAGCGAACTCGATAGTTCCCAGGTCGATTCAGATGCTTGGCCGCCACGTCCACGCTGCGAATCCCCGCGTGGACGCGGGGGCTAAGCTCTCTTCGAGACAAATCAAAGTGAAACACTGAATCCCCTTCCTGTACTTCCGACCCTAATTTGGGTGGTAGAATTTCACGAGAAACTTATTTGCTCGTTTTGGAACCACCAGGGAGCCCGCATGAAACCTTACGAAGCGACCCGGCTCTATTTTGAACGTGCCGCGGACCGGCTGGAGCTGGATGAGAGCATGCGAAAGCTGCTGCTGACCCCAAAGCGGGAGGTGCAGGTGCAAATTCCCGTAGAGATGGACAGCGGGAAGATTGAGACCTTCGTCGGGTTTCGGGTGCAGCATGACGCTTCGCGGGGACCGATGAAGGGAGGGCTGCGGTATCACCACGAGGTGGACCTGGACGAGGTTCGGGCGTTGGCGACGCTGATGACCTGGAAGACCGCAGTCGTGGACCTTCCCTACGGAGGCGCGAAGGGAGGAATTGCCATCGACCCCCGCAAGCTGAGCGTGAAGGAGTTGGAGCACATCACGCGGAAATTCGTGGACCAGATTCACGACATCATCGGCCCGGACAAAGACATTCCCGCTCCCGATGTCGGCACCTCCTCGCGCGAGATGGCTTGGTTTCGCAACCAATACGAAAAGTACCACGGGTTCAGCCCCGCTTGCGTGACCGGAAAACCGGTGGAGCATTATGGAGCGGAAGGACGCGAGGAAGCGACCGGCCGCGGCGTTGGCATTCTGGCCTATAAGCTGCTCGGCAACCTGGGGCGCAAGCCCAAGGAAACTACCGTCGCTTTGCAGGGCTTTGGCAACGTCGGCTCGCATGCGGCCAAGTACCTACATGAAAGCGAATACAAGATTGTCGCCGTCGGAGACCAAAGCGGCGGCTATTACCGGAAGGAGGGACTCGACATTCCCAAGTTGCTCCACCACGCCCTCCAAAACCAGGGGCTACTGGCCGGGTTCCAGGATGCCGACCGAATCAGCAACGAGCAATTGCTGGAGCTTGAAGTCAACCTGCTTATTCCCGCGGCCCTCGGCGGAGTCATCACCAAAAGGAACGCGGCCCGCATCAAGGCCCCCATCATCATCGAAGCGGCCAACGGCCCCATTGATCCCGATGCGGACGACATTCTGGCGGAACAAGGAACAAAGGTCCTCCCCGATATTCTCGCCAATGCCGGCGGCGTGACGATCAGCTACTTCGAGTGGGTGCAGAACCTGCAGTACTACAAATGGCCTCTCAACCGCGTGCGGCAAGAGCTGGAATCGGTGCTGTCCCGCGCCTTCCAACGAGTCTGGGACGAAGCCAAAGAGCACCGCACCAGCCTCCGCACGGCGGCTTATATGATTGCCATCGGGCGGGTACATCGCGCGGCTAAACTGGCGGGGGTGGGGTGAGGCTTGTATTCATCTCTCCGCGGGGCGAGTCGGCAACCTACGCCAAGAATCGTCCCTTCCCAGCGAATTCCCCCCATGATCATCTCCGGCCTATCGGGCAACGAAATCTACTGTCTGGCTCAAAAGGGGCTCGTCCCCGGCAATATCGTCGTGGGCAACAGCGTGCAGTCGCTGGGCTTTTTTGGCGGTATTTCCCGCAGTTTTCAGACGCTTTCGGGCGGCGAGATCACCAATCTCACGCAGCTCATCACGGAGGGGCGTCATGCCGCGATTGGACGGATGGAAAAAGAGGCTCAGGACAAATCCGCCCATGGTGTTACCGGTGTGATGTCCGACCTGAAGAACCTCAGCGGCATGCAAGAGTTCATTGCGGTCGGGTCCGCGGTCGGTGGCATTCAGCAGAGCGGGGCGCTGTTTACGACCGCCTGCACCGGCCAGGATCTGTATTGCCAAATGGACGCTGGCTACGAACCGCGTCACTTTGTGATGGGGAACATCGCCTATGCTCTTGGGGCGGGTCGCGGGATCATGGGGGCCCTGCGGGGCTTTGCAGGCGGCGAGGTGGTCGAGTTCTCGCAAATGTATAACCACACGCGGCACCTGGCTCTGGAGCGGCTGGAGCGGGAAGCTCTGGAACGGGGAGCCAATGCCGTGGTCGACATCCACACCAAGATCCTTCCCATCGGCGTCGGGGCTCGCGAAATGCTGATGGTCGGTACCGCCTCGTTCAATCCCGTCTTGGGCAAAGGCCCCCGCCCCGTCACCAGCGAGCTGACCGGCGAGGAGCTTTGGAACTTGACGCAGCTCGGCTATCAACCGCTGCGGTTGCTGCTGGGCACAAGCGTTTACTCGCTCGGCATCAGCCGTGGCATTGGGGCGTTCTTTAGCGGGCTTTCTCGCGGCGAAGTGGACAGCGTCACGCGGCTCATTTACGACGCCCGCAACAACTGCCTCGGGCACATCCACGAGGAAGCGACCTCCATCGGTGCCGACGCGGTCATCGGCGTAAAGGTTTACATCCACGAGATCGGCAGCAGCTTCGTGGAAGTCATGGCCATCGGCACCGCCATCAAAAAGAACTCCGGCGTCCGCACCCAGGCCGAGCAGCTCATCCCGCAAGCCATCATCCGCGACCGGGACACGTTTATCGACGCGACGTTCCAGCAGGCGGGGAAAGATTTGGAGCGGAAATAGTGGAATCGGCTTCCAGCAGGGCCACATTTTTTCGGCTTGCAAGTTCGTATTTTGCGAACTATGATCCTGTATTCTGCCGATAAGAGTGAATACGAATGCGGGTTATCTCCAAAACTCGTTTGCGGCAGTTTTGGGAGTCTCCTGGTCATCGAGACGCAGAAGGGCCGTTGCAAGCATGGCATGCCCATGTCAACAACAAGACCGTCGGCTGGCATTCCTGGTCAGATGTCAAGCGCGACTTTCCGCAAGCGAGCCTGGTTGGAAGTTGCGTTGTGTTCAACATCGGAGGAAACAAATATCGCCTGGCGTCGCGAATCTTGTATATCAGTCAGAAGGTGTTTGTGCTGAAGGTGATGCCCCATAAGGAATACGACCAGGACAAATGGAAAGTGGATTGCGGTTGCTTCAGTCCACCTCCACCCTCCCGGAAACCTACCGACTCGCTCGTCAAGAAACACAAACCGAAATAAATTATGGCCGCCAAAGCGAAATTCAACTTGCGAGACAGAGAAAAGGATTCCTACCTTAATTTAGTCATGGACTTTCCCCTGGCTTCGATTCGTAGCGACGAGCATCTGACCGCAGCGCAGCATGTCATGGACCGGCTGCTGGCGAAGCGAAATCTCGATGATGGCGAGGACATGTACCTCGACGCCCTGAGTGATCTGGTTGTCGCTTATGAAGATGAGAATCATCCGATTCCTCCCGCGTCGGACGCGGCAATGCTGTTGCACCTGATGGAGTCCAAAGGGATCAATCAAATTCAGCTTCATCGTGACGCCGGCATTTCCAAGTCCACCATTTCGGAGGTTCTGGCTGGCAAAAAGCCATTCAGCCGGCAAGTCATCCGCAAGCTGGCCGACTACTTCCACGTCGACGTGAGCATGCTGGCAGGAAACTTATAGAACTGCGAACACCTTCGACCCGCGCGCTACTAATACGGCGGCAGCAGCCGGCGGAATCCGTGACCAAGGACAATTGCGGCAAAGCAGACATTGCGGATGAGGACAAGTGGCCAAATACGGTAGGGGGGAGTTGCAGGCCGATGCGAAGCACGCGAGTTCGCAAGCGCCTCTGCTAACTCCTTGAAGTGTGAGCTGCCAAGTTCCCACTCCGCGGGCCAAATCACTTCGCGCCCGCGAGTTCCCACCAGCCCGCCGACGATTGCGCCAACGGTGTCGGTGTCGCCGCCCAGGCAAATCGCAGCTTCGAGTGCTGCGCGAAAATCATGCCGATGGCGGAGCCAGCAGAAGATGGCGACCGGGACCGTGTGATTCACAAAGCCGCTGACTCCTCGCTGCAACCCAAGTTCATCCGCAAACGAAGCTGCGGATGCTCCTTCGTCCGCTCGCTGTACCGCCAGCTGGAGTTTGCCGGCCAAATCGTGGTCCTGAACGAAGGGAGTTGTCAGTGCGAGGTAGTCTTCGCCGCGGAAGCTGTCGTCATTAACCGTTACGCTATACCTTGCGGCGAGCGCGACGGCCATTGCTCCCTGCTCCGCGCGCGGATCGGTGTGAGTGATGCGGGATGAGGCCCGCACAAGCTGCCAAAGCCTGGCGTCATCGTCACATTCATAGACTCCCAGAATTGCGGCTCGCATTGCCGCCCCGTTTCCAGCGGAGAAGACTCCGCTCTTCATCGGTGGAAATCCCAGCCATAATTTGAGGCAAGCTCGCAGCGTCGCCAGACCAAGGCCCGCCGGCAGAGAGAGCAGCCACCACCGCAACCGCCAGCCGAGCGAACGACCGAACAAGTCGACATCGCCGCCGGATGAAATCAATGCCTGCGCTGTCATCACCGCATGGTCCGTGTCATCGCTGACCATCCCCCGGCCAAAGAAGAATTGGTGCCTGAGCGTGAGCGCGTAGCAGTGCCATTACAAAGCCGAGCTAGCGGCGGCGCAGGGCGGAGGTCATTTCCGCGAGAGTCGCTGGCGCTCGAGCAGCCGGTGGCGGGCACGGCGGGTGGCCTTGGCGTCGGCCCGGTAGCGAGCTT
>SXOA01000085.1 GCA_005778405.1 Planctomycetaceae bacterium | reverse complement strand
TGGCAATCGGGCACCGGTAGTAGTGGTACCTCTTGCCGTCCTTGCCGCTGGTGCCGGACTTCGTCGGCTGCATGGCTGCGCCGCATTTCCCGCATCGCGCGAGTCCTGACAGCGGGTAGACCAAAATGAGCCCATTGCTGGTCGGCTGGATCTGCTTGCCGTCGTTGACCTTGTTGACAGCGCGCTTCTTAAGGGATTGTTCGCTCCGCTTTTTGCAATCAGCATGCACCTTCTTAACAATGTCCGCATTCACGATACCCGTGCAGAAATCGGCGATATAGATAACTTCGTCCGGATCCTTCTTCTTGCTAATCTTACAGTCATCCTGGATATCCGTGGCGCGATAATTGAACCGGAACAATCCCATGTAGGTAGTGCTCGTCATGATGGAGCCAACCAGCGAGTCGCTGATTTTTCCAAAAGTGCCCACAAAGTCGGCGTCCGAATTCAGGAGCTTGGTAATTCGGCAGCGTCCCCAGCCGTGGTCGTATGCAATCTGATAGACCTTGCGAGGGATTTCCGTGGTTGCCGGATCAGGGTCGAGAACGTGGTAGACATTCTCCAGCGTCTTGCCGTTGCGGCGGGTGATGGTCTCGGTGCGCGCAACCAGCCGATATCCACACGGTGGCGGACCACCGGGCCAACGCTTCATCTCCACGACGTCAATCTTGCCGCGAAGCACATCGTGGGCCTTTTGGTGGGCGGCGCTGGACGCCCGCATTGCCTCCATGGCGCCATACATGCGTCCCACGTTAGTGGTCGGATCCACAAATCCAGTGTCCGAGGTCAAAACCAACACACCATGGTTTTTGCGGAGCTCTTCCCGGATTGCCGGGAGGTCTTCCAATCGCGCAAATCTTTCCAGAGTGTCAACAAGTATCAGATCCGTCTTCACCAAGCCGCTTCGAATATCGTCGAGCATCTCCCGAAATCCCGGTCGCTTCCGATGGTATCTACCAGAGATTGCGTCGTCACGATAGGTTTTGGCATGCACCCAGTTGTCTCGCCGCTGCCGATTCTTGGTGCGATTGATGTCGTCAAATTGTTGGTCAGGAGAGCGGGGATTTTGTTCTTCGTCGGACATCCGACCGTACATGACGTAACGCAGGGGCAAATCAGGATTGAAAGTTGAGTTGATCATGTGCATGCCTCGTGAGCTTTTGCTTTGGTCTCGTGCGCGATGTCAGCCGCAATCTGGGCGGCGATAAATCTCACCAGCCCGGCCCGGCGGAACTGTCGAACTTCAGCGGTTAGAGTCAGTTCCTGATCGTGGGAAAGCCCGCTTGGCCAATCCAACTCGCCGTTGGCGAGCAGCTGGGCACAGCGAAGCAACGTTTCCCGCGAGATCTCCAGGGCTTTTGCTGGGTGCGCAGATTGATCGTTTTGATGGTCGTTATGGCTGGTCATATCAGACGCCTCATAGCGTGCGCGGGAATGACTAGCCGCCGCGACTACGTTGTCGCGACGTTAGGTAGGCATCCGCGCACGCCGGTTAGAAGGAAGAATTTCGGCATAGAAAGGGGCGAGGGTCATTTGCAAGCAAAATGACCAATCGCGGCCGCAGAAGCTCTGTTCTTGCGGCAGATGAAGGAGTCCACCGCGGCGGCGGACGTCACGCCCGTAGCTCTCGGGCATCCGCGAAGGACCGTGGACCTCGTGCATCGCCGGGCAGACCGCGCGGAATACCCGGCCGAGAAGTCTATCCGCCCCCTGGTTGGGGGTCATCTCGATCAGGGCCGACGACTTGAACCATCGGTACGCTAAGACTGACGCGACAATGCTCCACGTGGTGCTCTACGGCCAGATCCCCGCGCTACATTTGGGTGGAAGCCCGAGAGAAGGACGTGATCCTGGCTAAAACCGCTGAGTCAGCACCAGCTCGTCTTGGCTGATTTTTAAGGATTGCTCGTGAGCACATGCCTGACAACGAAAGTACGCGACAACCGCGGGTGGATCGGTTGTGGCCACCGGCTCGTGGCGGACGTAGGAAAGCGTCCCTGAGCAATCCGAGCATGAAACTCTTCGCCTGTTCGTATAATTTTCAAAGAGTATTTGCACAGACGCAGTGCCATCGTCACGGGGCCTCTCTTTCACGTCCTTTTTGCTCTTCTGAGTACTTTGACCCCGCTGATCTTCCCAGCTCCGGCGGGACCGGTCGTATTCATGGGCCGCGACCAGGATTGTGGTCACCATGTCCCGATACTCCTTGTTTTCCAAATACATTCCGCTGGCCTGGAGCTCGCTGAAATCTGGCCGGCCAATGTAACGGCCAATTACCTCCAGGTGCTGCGGCGAAGTTAGGATAACGGCCGAAATTGGATGCAACGCCGGAATTTGCCCACTAAAGACACCCCGGTGCTCGGTGGCACCCTCAGGTGCCTGATTCTGATGGTGCCACAGGCGCATGAAACGCTCTCCCAGCGAATCAAGCTCCCCCCTTTGCTGGAGTCGTGGCAGAATGCCGATCCACGCATTGGCGTAGCAATAGTAAAAGGCGACTTTGCACTCGTAGGAGAACTTATTGAGAAACATTCGCTTCCAGTCGCTGTTCCCTCGCCGCCGGTATTTTTTTATCAATCCGAGCAGCGTCTTCGTATAGTGTTTCAGTCCATTGCGGCCCTCGAGTTGCAGTGCACTGATGCCGTCGCGAATCCATTTTTCCGCCGCTTCGTCAAAAGCTGGCATTTCCCCGGGCGGAGGATATGGCCCGCGAAAAAGCCTGTCCAGTTCAAGGCGGGCTAGGTTCGGGTCTCCGGAATGGGCGATCAAGAGGAGCCGTTTAACGTCTTCGTCCGCTAGCAAAATGCGTTCCGCCTTAGGATGTAAATGCGCATCGACATAGATGTTCTGCATTGCCCTCGAGGCGTTGATCAAGGGATAACACTCGGCAAAGACTAGTGCCATCTCCGTATGGGGGTCACTGGTATCGCCGTACCATTCAACAACATGCCACCAGAGATCGACGCATGCTTGAAAATTGGGGCCGCCTTTACCGCTCCTGAACTGCCGGCTGTCCATCCAGTAATACTCGCCGGTGCCGGCCTGGCCAAAGTTGAGATGTCGCTGATGTAATTGGAAGTCGAAGGTTCGGCCCTCCACGTCCAAAGTAACGGTCCGCGGCTCTTTCATTGGCTGTTACTTCGGTTACTGATTGGGTGGTTGGGAAACCTGCCTTAGGCCAACGACTCGCAGCCATTTGGTTTGATGGTGCGCACATGCCTACCCGGTAGTAAACCTACTACCGGAGTCGCAGTTTGGAACGTCACCAATCCACCGAGAACCTTCCAAAAGAGGGACTATCTAGCACGGGTCGCTCCTGGAACCAGCGGTACGGCGTCGAACATCGGCTCCGCCGGATTCGCGAGTTTCCCGAAGGTATTTTACCGCCAAGGAAGGTGCGAATCTATCGTCGGCGAGACCACCTTCTATTGCAGTGGTGGGATCCTGGGGAAAAACGGACGCAGAATCTCCGAGTTGAAGGGGACCTCGTTACAGCGATCTCGCAGGCTCGGGGGATCGACGATCGGCTCACGCACTTCAACGTCGCCAATACCACACCACGCCACGTCCGCCACGAGCAACTGGTCGACGGCTTTGTCGGCCACCTGCGGCAGCGAGCCAATGCTGGCGAAATTGACGTGGCCACCACGTACCGCTATGAATCGGCACTGCGGCACTATCTGGACTTTGCCCAGCAGCCTGGATTGACCGCCGCTCAGCGCTACGCCGCTGGAATCGACCGCGAGTTTCAGCTCCAGTTGGCCAGCTATTTGAACAATCTCCGCATCGCGCCTAACGGCCGAGCCAGCACGACGATTCGCCCTATGAAGGGGCAGGCATTTGTGCTGGATGTGGTGCGGTCGATGCTCGAATGGGCCGCGGACCCCGAGGAGGGCAACCTACTGCCAGAGGGCTTTCGCAATCCGTTTAGCAAGCGTGCCAGAAGCACTCAGCGTGTGGTCCGCGATCCGCTCAAGCCCCCGGACATTACCACCAAGATGGCGGTCGAGCTGGTGCAAGCGGCGGACCGGTTCCAGCTCACGATTTTTGCCCCCTTGCTGCTCTATGGCCTTCGGTCTGGGGAACTGGGCTGGCTCTTCGCTGAACACGTCCAAGCCGGCTGGCTAAGCGTTCCGAACATTTTGGAACTCGACTACACCACCAAAGGGCGGCGAGACAAACGTTTTCCCTTGGTACGGTGTCTGGCAAACCTGTGGAACTTGGAGAGCCGAGCGGGAACGGGAATGATCTACACCTACCGAGCTGCCGCCGATGGACAACGAAAGCCGCCGCTGGCGGGTCGATCGCTGAGCGAGCTGACGAGCGAGCTGCGTAATCGCTACGTTGCCGTCGATTCCGGAGGAGCCGCCCAGCGGCGGCAAGTTCGCGACCGGCTGATGAAAGACGCGAGCCAACTCAGTTACGACCACGTCGAGGACGAGTTTCAGCAGCTCGCCCGCCGGCTCCGCGGGCCAGCGGCCGCCACGCTCAAGGACTTCCGGCATTTGTTCGCCAGCTGTCTGCAAAACACCGGTATGCCCGAGTTCTACCGGCGGTACCTGATGGGCCACGCCTTTGGCAACGCGCCTATTATCACGTATACCCATCTGACCGAAGAGAAGGTTCGCGAACACTATCAACGGGCGCTGGTAACCGAACTAGCACCTCTCGTCGCGGCCATTGAGGGACGGGCTGGGGAACTCGGCGTGAAGGTCAACACCCAAAGCCCGCCGTTTGACCAACTCGTCAGAGCTAATTAGTCCGCACACCTTAATATGCCACGTTTTCTTGAGTTATTTAGCAGTTTGTGACATATCGTGGCCTCGTGGCTAACTCACTCAACGCAGCAAAACCTGATGCCGATTATCGTCGTGCTCCTTGCTTCCTAATCCGATGTTTACCCCGAAGGTCTCGGTCTCGCCGGTAGGCCCGCCATGCGGCCTGTTTGCTCCACGGCCGACCTTCACCGGTACGCAACTTTTGCCGTTTCAGTTCAGCAGCGATTTCGGGCCATGAAAGTCTTTCTTTCTCCCGCAGACGGGCAACTAACCGCATCACCTTCCGCTGTGCGGGGTCAGGGATTACAAGCTTGCGGCGGATCTTGGTCCCGATGAGCGGCCGGCCGTTGGTTGTTCGGCCCCGGCTGCGGAGAATGGCTTTCGCCTCCTTGATCCGTTCACCGATCCGCTGGCTTTCCGCGGCTGAACAGCCGCGGCCACATTGAAGCATCGACTGTGCCAGCGTGGTAGCGGGCGGCAGTACGCCTTTCCGCGGCTGAACAGCCGCGGCCACATTGAAGCCCGGTGAGGGGTTTCGTCTCCCGTGCGAGACTCATCTTTCCGCGGCTGTCGCCCGCCGACAGCGTGGGCCTCCTTCACAGGAGCCCACGCTGGGGATCCAGCGGTTTAGCTCCGCCGGACATCGTCGATCAAAAGCATGATGCCATGCTTCTTGAGCTCATCGCAAATCGCCTGGAAGTCCTGGCGGGCCAGGCGCTCCAGCGACTCGACAAGGATCGCATCGATCTTCAGCTGGCCGCGACGGACTTGGTCCAGCAGCTGCCGCAAGGCCCGCCGCTCTTGTGGGTCGCGACCAGTAAGACCACCATCGCAAAAGTCACCGACGTGAGTCCAGTCACCTTTGCTCTCCATTTTGCTGGGGAGCTTGACGCTCTCCAGTTGGTCCTCCGAGCACGGATCGTGCTCGGTAGACGTGCGACCGTAGCGGACATACCGCTTCGGTCCTTCGGACTTTGAACTATCCATAGCAATGTAGCTTTCTGCCCCTCGCCTCGCGGGCCATGCTCACCGCGATTGGAGAAGTATCAACTATTGATCGGCTTGCCCCCGTTTCTGTGCGAACTCAATTCTGCCCTGCCAGGCCGGCTCCGGCACCCACTCGACTCACCAAGTCGAGAAGCAGGGCCGTCAGTCGGCTGAGATGACAGTTGTCCGCGGAGAGTGAAGGGTTGCTGATCAGTTTCGGAGCTGGCTAGTCATTCATAGCCCTCACCGAGAAGGTGAGGATGACGCCAAGCCGAAAACATTTCGGCTACACGGTAGGCATCCGCGCACCAGAACGATTCTGGCATCGACGAGCATGAGTTAACCTTTCTGGCTGCCAGTACTTCCGTCAAGAATCCCGTGATAGGAGCCGGCAGAGCGAGTAACCCACACTTCGTCTAGTTCACACCTCTCCGACGAGTCGGCTCGACCGCGGGCCGACAGCCATTGGTCTAAAAACTTGACCGCCGGCAGTTGGCTCAGCGCCTGATCCAGCTGTCCCCGTTTGGTCTCGGGGCGGGTGTGGGTGTAAACAGTTGTCATTCCCAAGCCGCCGCCGGAGGTCTGTGCCATGGGGGCATGTCCCATGAGTTCGTTGCGGATCAGAGGGTCGACGTTACCGTCCTGGAGAACCGTGGCGAAGGTATGCCGCAGCGTCTTGGGTGCGGTAACCTCTTTCAGCCCCATCAAACTGGTCAGGGTCATGAACTCTTTTCGGACCCAGTCTTCCTTGAGTGCCCCCAGGTCCCGCCAGACCGTTTGTGTTGCCCCCTTTCGTACCAGGCGTCCGGATGAATCCTTCGGCTCATTTTGCGAAGCATTCGTAAATCGTCGCTCGACCTGTGCTTCCAGTTCGCGCAGCGAACAATCAACCAGCGGCGCCTGGTGGCCTGATGCAGCGCGGCGCTGCTGAAAGACAGGACCCGACTTGCGGTCCCCGACGGCGTGGCCAAGCAACCGCCACAGGGCAGGCACCAGCGGAATGTCCCGCTCATTGCGAGTCTTGACCTGCCACCCCAGTTTGGGCTTATTGCGGACCCGCAGCCAGCCTTCCTTCAGGTCCAGATCGTTCGGCAACAGCAAATGCACTAGCTCCCCAGGCCGCAAGCCCGTGAACAGCAGCGTTGCGAAGAGCGGCAATTGCCATTCATCGCAAAATGTGAGCAGCGAAAGTTGCTCCTCGCTGCTGAACGCCACGACCGGCTTGGCGTCTTCGATGGGGATGCGATTGATCTCCACGACCCTAAAGGGATTCTCGGTGTAGGGAGGCAAGTGCCTTTGCCGCTGGGCGAAATTCATCAGGGACGAGCAGGTTTCCAGCACGAATTTTACCCCCGAATCGCGGAGGACACGTTTCTTGGAGTTCTTGTGGCCGTTGGGAGCCACCCGGCATGACCGCAGGTGGCGAATGAACTCCTCCACATGAATAGGGTGCAGGTCCGATACCCTCTTCAGAGGACGGACGGTCGCCACGAAGTCGAGCAGATGCTCCGTTGCGCTGCGGTATCTCCCAATGGTATTGAGGGACGAGCGGCGGACATGCTCGTGGTGGTCGAGCCAGCGATGCCGCAGCGCTGGGAAGGCAATCGCCTGGAATCCCAGGGCGCTGGGGGCACCGGCCTCCAGTTGGCCGTTGATCTCTGCAGCCATCGCGCGGGCCGCCAGTTGGTCGGGACCGACCCGCGGCTGGCGACGTTGCCCCTGTTCAAAGTAAGCGAGATACCAAACCTGGCCGCGCAGGAAAGCACGGACACGACCGACACGAAAGGACGAGAGCTTCTTGGCCACAACTGGCTCCGTTCAGAGAGGTTTAGCGCTACAAACCGCTACAAAAACCGCTACAAACGGCCAACTTCTGGCGATGCCAAGAAACGCAACTGCCCGCGTGGTAACAACTTACGTCACGCGGGCAATGGCTAAAGCGGAGAGGACAGGATTCGAACCTGCGGTACAGTTTCCCGTACACCGGTTTAGCAAACCGGCGCTTTCGACCACTCAGCCACCTCTCCCAAGGTTTGCGGCGGAGCCAAGTTACGGCCGCCGCGGGCGGACCACAAAAATGACTCCCTGCGGTTGAATTATCGACTAGAATTGTGACGAATCATGGCCACACCCGCAAGCCGTGCTTCGGTCGCAGTTTCGCAGCGCGGTTTAAGGCAATCAAAAGCATGACATCACTGCCAGCGTTCAGGTTCAGCCTCATTTTGGTGAGTATCGGTGCCACTTTTGGCGGCGGCGAAAGCCAATCGCTTCTGGCTGTCGAGGCGGTTGAATTGGCAAAGGCAGTGGCGTCGGTGACGACGGACGAACTGCGGAAACACGCGGAGTTTCTGGCCGACGATACGCTGGAGGGGCGCGAAGCGGGGAGTCGCGGGGGACAGGCGGCTGCGAATTACCTGACCAAGGAATTCGCTCGGCAGGGTTTGGCAGCGGCAGGGGAGGAGCGGTCGTATTTTCAGTCTTTCAACGGCTCGTGCCGTAACATTCTGGGGATGATAGGAGGGAGCGACCCGAAGCTGAAGGAGCAGGTGATTCTGCTGGGTGCCCATTATGACCATGTTGGGTACGGGCGGAAGGGAAACAGTTATGGCCCTATCGGCTACATCCACAATGGGGCGGACGACAACGCCAGCGGGGTGAGCGGCCTGCTGGAGATCATTGATGCCGTCAAGCACTTGCCGCAGCCTCCCAAGAGGAGCATTCTGTTTGTTCTGTGGGATGCGGAGGAAGCGGGGCTCATCGGCTCACGGCACTGGATCAGCCGGCCGACCGTGCCGCTATCGCGAGTTGCGCTGTGCCTCAACATCGACATGATCGGGCGGCTCAAGAATCAGCGGTTGGAAGTCTATGGTTCGCGGACGCTCGTTGGCAGCCGGCGGATGCTGTGCGAAACGAATGCGGCGGCTGACCTGACACTTGACTTCAATTGGAACGTGAAAGCCGATAGCGACCATCATCCGTTCTTCGCACAGGGAATCCCATTTCTGATGCTCCATACCGGGCTGCACGAAAACTACCATCGTCCCAGCGACGACGCCAACCTTCTCAACCTGGAAGGGATGCAGCAGGTGACGCGACTGACTCTACAAACGTTGCTGCGCTTTGCCGACGGCGAGGATCTTGGCAAGTTTCGCGAGGCGTCTCGCCAGGAATCGGAATTGCACCACCAGGGCATGGACCAGCCACAAGAAGTGCAGCAGCCCCGGTTTGGGCTGCCGTGGCAGCGGGCTGCCGGAAGCGAGCTAAAAATCGTGTTGCTGCAACCAACGCCGGGCTCCCCCGCCGAAGCCGCCGGACTGCGCGCGGGAGACCGGCTGGTGAAATATGACGGTACGGCCATTGCGGACGAGAACCTGTTGCGGCTGCAACTGCTGGCGGCGACGGGTAAGAAGACCTTCGTCATCGAACGCGAGGGAGAAAGGGAGCCCCTCGAGATTGTCGTCACTCCTCGCGGCAGCCCCATTCGCGTCGGCATTTCCTGGCGAGAAGACCCTGCCGAACCCGGCAGCGCCATCTTGACGCAAGTCATTCCTGGGTCCGCTGCCGCCCTGGCTGGACTGGCAGTACGCGATCGCCTCTACTCCCTCGCCGGCCAGCGTTTTGCCAATGGCGACGAACTGAGCAAGCTCATTTCCGCTTCTCCCAGCCCCCTGGAGGTCGTCATGGAACGAGGCGGGCGCCTGCGAGTCGTGAAGGTGGAAGTTCTCCCGGCAGAAGTAGGACCGTAAGAATTTTTTCCATCCCATGACGGGAAATGGGCCGCGGACTTTTCTCACCGTCGCCGGGTAGCGTAACTGGTCCCGCGCGGATTCGACTGGTAGAATACGGAAGTTAATTTCCCGCCAGGAACCCTACCATTTTTCTCAGGAGACATGTATGTCCAAGTGGACCAGTGTTTTGCTTGCCGGCGTTGTCGCCGCGTGCGTCAGCACCACCGAAGCCGAGGAGAAGAAAGTGCCCGCTGCCCTCAATTTCAAGGTCAAAACGATCACCGGCAAGGAAGTGGATTTATCCAAGTATCAAGGAAAAGTAGTGTTGATTGTGAACACCGCCAGCCAATGTGGTTTGACACCACAGTACGAAGGACTCGAAGCCCTGCATGAGAAATACGGCAAGGAAGGGTTGTCGGTCCTGGGCTTTCCCTGCAATCAATTCGGCAAGCAGGAACCGGGGAGCGATGACGAGATCGTCAAGTTTTGCGAAACGAATTACAAGGTGAAATTCGACATGTTCTCCAAGGTCGAGGTGAATGGCGAAGGTGCCGCCCCGCTCTTCAAGTACCTCACGGCCACCGACGCCAAGCCCAAGGGAAAGGGGAAAGTGAAGTGGAACTTTGAGAAATTCCTGATCAGTCGCGACGGCTCGGTCGTCGCCCGTTTCGAGCCCAACACCGCTCCGGATGATCCGGCAGTCATTAAGACCTTGGAAGCGGAATTGGCGAAAAAGTAAAAACGCTCAAGGCTGCTAGCATGCGCAGCTTGAGTTGACATTCACAGGGCACGCACTGGAGACCTTTCCGGCGCGTGCCTGTTTTTTTGCCTCGCCCGCCACTTCACGGTCCAACCCAAGGAATTCCGTGTGAAGATTTGACGATTGCGCGACTTGCGCCCGTCGGTTCGGATAGCCCTCATTCTCACTAATGGCGTAATCGATGTTACAACCATGTCGACCTCTCGGGCGCGAGTCCGTGCGTGAGTGGTCCTTCGAGGTGGGAACGGATGTCCCGATAATCCAGTTCAAGGAGGAACTATTTCATGCGCAAGTCCTGGTTTTGTAAGGCCGCAATGCTAGTCGCCGGAGGCCTGATGGGCCTCGGAGTGTCGTACGCTCGGGCAGAGACGACCCGTCTCCCTACCCCGGAAAGCTATATCAATGCCGAGGAAACCAGCTGGTTGGTTCGCGGCCAGGAAGCGGCCAGCCCCGTTTCCTATGACATTTCCACCACTAACATCAGCGACGGCGCGGCCTCCTGCGGCTGTGGCGACAACAAGTGCGACGGCGGTTGCGGCGATCGTTGTGGGTTTCCCTCCGGCGGCAACTGCGCGGATTGCTGCCGTCGCGGCTGGTTCGGCGGAGCGGAATTGGTCTTCCTCAAGCCATTTACCAGCGAGAATGCAAACAACGATGATTTCAACTACCGCTCAGGTTTCCGCGGCTGGTTTGGCATCCAGCGGGAAGATGGCCTGGGCGTCCGCTTGAGCGCTTTCGATTACTTTCAACGGTCGGGTGTGGCTGCTACCACTTCTCCGACCCGCGAGGTGCTGGATATCAACAACCTCGACGCTGAAGTTACCGACACGTTCAACATATGCAACTGGAATGTGATGGTCGGCGGCGGCGTCCGTTACCTGTCATTCCGTGAAGATTGGGATTTAGTCGCCTTCCACGGCGTTGGCCCAGTGGTTTCCGCCCAGATCACTCGCGCGGTGAATGAGAACTGGTCGCTTTACGGTATTACCCGCGAGTCGATGGTCTTTGGCAGGATGATCCATGACGACGACGCCCACATTCATGAGGACCGCACGGCATTCGTCACCGAAATCCAGCTCGGCCTGCAATACAACCGGCCACTCGCCATCGGCGGCATTGGCTTTGCACGATTGGGTTGGGAAGCTCAGTACTATAGCGGCATCGATAGCAATGACACCGAAGACCTGAGCCTCATTGGTGGCGTCATGTCGATCGGTCTCATGCGGTAGCCTTCCCGCGACCTGGTCGCCCGTTGACTCCATCCAAACACAATATCAGGCGGAAAGATCCCCTCGATCTTTCCGCCTGATTTGCTTTTCAGCCAGGAGGTGCCGCGCTAAAGGCCCTGTAAGAAAACGTGTGCCAGCTAGCAGAATCAGGTATTTTTTAGCACCTCTTTCTGAATTGGAGACTGAAGCATGGATGCGGACTTACGTTTTCGAGCGGAGCAGCGAGCAACGGAGCTTTCCAGCCAGGCCGCGACGGCCCGCTCGAGCCGCAGTTGATCGGCAAGTATCAGCGGCACGTGCCGGGCTTCGACGAGAAGATTCTCGCTCTGTACGCCAAGGGGATGACCACTCGCGACTTTCAAGACATCGTATTGCAACTGTATGGCGTGGAGATTCTGGCCACGCTGGCCTCCGAATGCGCACGTCGCTCTTCCAATTCCTCTACAATAGCACGCTCTAGTTTTTTCTCTCGACGTGCGTGCCATGGCTTCAGCTTCTCCCACCGAAATCCTCATCCCCGATTCCGTCATCCCTGCCGGCACACTGCCGCCCCTACGCCTGCGGCAGATGCCGGAGCCGGTTCCGCTGCGGCAGATGATTGGGCCGAGCATCATTTTGGCGGGGCTGGCGCTCGGCAGCGGCGAATTCATTCTCTGGCCTTACATTACGTTCCGCTGTGGGTTCGTTTTTTTCTGGGCGTGCATCCTGGCGGTGGTGATGCAGTATTTCCTCAACATGGAAATCATGCGCTGGACCCTGGCCACCGGCGAATCGGCCGTCGCCGGCTTTGTCCGCCTCAGCCGCTCGTGGGCGTGGATCTTTCTGCTGCTCAACGTGCTGCCGTGGATGATTCCCGCCTGGTCGAAAGGAGCATCGCAAATCATTGGCTGGCTGATCGTTGGCCCGACATTCAATGAGCAAGGGAGTCTCATAGCGGGCCCGTTCGACACCTACATCGCCATCGCCACCATGTTTCTCTGCGGCATCATCCTGACGGCGGGGCCCGTGGTGTATGAAACTGTCGAAAAAGTCCAATTCGTCCTGGTCCTGCTCATCATCGTCATCGTCGTCGGCATTGCTGCCTGGCTCACGATCCTCCGCCCCGACGCCATCGTCACGCAAATCAGCTCCACTGTGACGTTCGGGTACCCGCACTTCCGGCCGCCGATGGATGAGTCTTTGACCCCCATGGTCCTGCTCGGCGCTCTCGCCTTTGCCGGAGCCGGCGGGACCATGAACCTCTCGCAAAGCAACTACATCAAGGACAAGGGATACGGCATGGGGAGCCACCTCGGCCGCATCACCAGTCCGCTCACCGGCAACGAGGAAGCTATCTCGGAGACCGGCTATCACTTTCCGCACGATGAGGCCAACCTGGCACGCTGGAAGAAGTGGTGGTCCGCCGCGGGCCTGGAACACTTCGTCAGCTTTTTTCTCACCTGCATCGTCTGCCTGATGCTTCTGACGCTTATCAGCTACATCCTCTTCTTCGACTCCTCGGGCAAGCTCACTGTCGACCCCGCCAAATATAAGGAAGGGCTCGGATTTGTTTGGGCGGAAACCGAGGGGCTTGTCCGCCTCATCGGCAAACCGGCCAGATTCCTGTTCCTCATCATGGGTGTCGCCATCCTCTTCACCACCGAGTTCGGCGTCCTCGACGCCGCCAGCCGCATCTCGACGGATCTCGTCAAGGTGACCTGGCTCCGGGATAACCCCCGCTGGAGCGAAGGCCGCCTCTATTACTGGTTCCTATGGGGCGAAATCTTCCTCGGCACCGGCGTCTTGGTGGCGGAAAAGTTTGGCTATGTGATCGACGCCAAAACTTTCTTCGTCTGGACGTCCGCCCTCAACGGGGCTGTCATGTTCCTCTACTCCGGCATCCTTCTCTACCGCAACCGCCTTGGCCTTCCCGCAAGTATCCGCATTCCCGCGTGGCGCGCCGCCATCCTGGCATTCACGTTTCTGTTCTTTGGGTTCTTCACGGCTTGGGCGGGGTGGGAAATCTGCGGGCGAGTGTACGGCACCATTGTCGCCTATTTCTCATCTCTTTCGTAAGCCTCTTTCTCAAACGGATTGTCCCAGTACGGACTTCGCCCACGGAGCAGAAGCAAGAGAGAGCAGAGGAGGTAGGCGGGGATGAAGAAGAGGCCCCAGCGCTCATATTGGCGGACGTGGATTCGCTCGTGGGAGCGGGAAGCGTCGAGGTCATCCTGGGTTCGGGCCAGGACTGTATGGCCAAAGGTGATGGCGGCGGCACCGCCGGCGAGCGGAGCGCGGCGGAGGAGCCAGGCGGGCAGGCCGCCGTGGAACTCGAGTACTCCTTGCACCCGTTGCCCGCGGCCGCCGGTGAGCAGGGTGAGGGTTCCCCAGAACAGTCCGAATAACGTCCAGGGGGAGGCCCAGAGGTAGGCGAGCAATCTTAGTCCCATTCTAACTTATAGCGGCGCTGGCGCTGGCTCAGCTATCGGCGAGACGGTTTCGATGTGGCTGGTCTTGGTGATTAAGTCGGCATCGGCCGCGGGCAACTGTTCAATCGCCGTTTCGGCCAGGAGTCCGTCCTCGCACGGCTCGTCGGCAAAGCGGGCGAAGACAAGCAGATCGGTGACCAAATCTTGCAAGCGAGAAGCCCCTCCGACGACGCAGGGGAGCAAGTTGCTGGACGTGCCGTGAACTCGGCGAGCCAGGTCGGCGGCTTCGGAGGCGACGGAACGGACGAGGTGGCTGATGCGCTGCTTGGGTGTGATTCTTCCCGTCAACGCTGCGATCGCCTGGTTTGCGGCGGTCGCCTCGGCAGTGACTCCATCACCCTGCTTCGCGGCTTGCAGATTGCTGAAGAATCGCAGCAAACTGCCGCGATTGATGAGGCCGGTCGGCTTGCCATCCTTGACGATGATCACACCGCGGATGGTAACGCGACAGAGGAACTCATAAACCACCATGGCGGGGGTCGCTTCGTCGTAAAAGACGACGTTCCGCTGCATCACATCGGCGACGGTCAGCATCCACCAGTCCGGCCGCAGCATGGTCGTCATCACATCTTTCTCGGACAAGATGCCGACCAGCTTGCCGTCGGCATCCACCACGGGAGCGGAGCCGATGCGGAAGCGGAGAAAGTACTGGCTGGCCGAGCCTAGAGTGTCGTCGCACTGGAGCGAGGCCACCAGGCTCATCACGGTCCTCGCGGGCACATGTTGCAAGAGCTCGGCGGGAGATTGGTCGTGTCCCGAATGCTGGTGCGAGGAAATCGCGCCGAACGCCGTGACTCGGTCGCGGCCGGATCGCTTGGATACCAGCATCGCCTGCTCGGCCATGTCCACGAGCTGCTCGATGGTGTGGGTATCTTCCCGCCGCTCGGTGGTCCCAAAACTGGCGGAGATGCTCAGGTGGCCGCCCCCCTCCAGCGGAATCCGCAGGGCCTTGATGAGATTGCGCATCCGTACGGCCCATTGGGCCGCTCCGAATTCCCCGCTTTCCGGCAATACCGCGCAGAATTCCTCGCTGCCGAAACGGCCGATCAAGTCGCCGGCTCGGGCGTTTGAGATCAGGAGCTGAGCCACGGCCTTCAGAACTTCGTCTCCCACGGCGTGGCCATATTTGTCGTTGATCTGTTTGAGCTGGTCGATGTCCAGCATCACGCAGGCCATGCCTACGCTTGATCGCCGGCTGCGGGCGAGCTCTTTTCCCATCAGCTCCAGAAGTGCTCCGCGAGTTAACAGTCCCGTGAGCGGGTCTTTCAATGCCAGCTCCAGAAGCCGCTGTTCCAGCCCGATCACCCGCGCGCCGCTCTGCAGCCGGGCCATCAGCTCATCCCGGTCGAGGGGTTTTTTGCAGAAGTCGTCCGCGCCGGCCTCGAGCGCCAGGATGATGTCGGGAGTCGACGTGCGGACAGTGAACAGGATGGTGTAGATGTAGTTGTTCTGCTGCTGGGCTCGCACCCAGCGGCACAGAGCCAGACCATCCATGACCGGCATTTCCCAGTCCGTGAGCAGGATTTGTGGCCGTTCCTTCTCGATGATGGCGATCGCCTCGCGGCCATTCTCGGCGGTCTGGACCTGGTAGCCGGCCAATTCCAACCACTTGGAGATCAGCCGCCGCATCGCCTGGTCATCATCGACCAGCAAGACCCTGTTTAATTGCTCGCGCATAACCATTGGCGATCCATTCGCAGCATCGGCTGCGGCCAGCATTGTTTCCCAGCCATCTCGAGACCTAAGCAACTTCCATATTCCACAGCGCGAGAAAGCTCTCGCCCGCGCCCGGGAAATCATAGGTCGAGCTTCAAAATTCAACCGCACAAATTTCGGATGGGGCTTGCCTGCGAACTTACGGTTAGTCCGGTCGTAAGGGCGGCAGCATGGGCGTCCACCACTTAGCGGCGCACCTGCGGGTGGAATATCATGACCTGTAGGCAAATCCCGCAGATCCCAACCATCCCTTCCCGGAAATCCAGCTCTATGCTCCGCCTTTGCTCCGCACTCTGCATTCTGCACCTTGCACTCCTCTTCTGTTTTCTGTCTCCTGTCTCCTGTCTCTTTTCTTTAGCTCAAGCCCAGGACGACCCCTTCGCCCTCGGCGTTCGCACCACCCCGTGGCTCAAGCCGGAAGAGGAGCAGAAAAAGTTCAAGCTCCCGGAAGGTTTTGAGATCAACCTCGTCGCCGCGGAGCCGGATATTCAGAAGCCGCTCAACATGCAGTTCGATGAGAAAGGGCGGATCTGGCTGACGTGCTCGGTGGAGTATCCGTATGCGGCTCCGCTCGATAAGCCGGCGCGGGACAGCATCCGGGTGCTGGAAGATACCGACGGCGACGGACGGTTCGAGAAGGTGACCGTTTTTGCCGACGGCCTCAACATCCCGATCGGCATTTATCCGTGGAAGGGGGGCTGTATTGCCTGGTCGATTCCGAACATCTGGCATTTTGAGGATACCGACGGCGACCTCAAGTGCGACAAGCGGACGAAGCTCTACGGCCCGTTCGATCACACTCGCGACGTCCACGGCAACTGCAACGCCTTCCGCCGCGGGTTCGATGGCTGGGTTTATGCCTGCCACGGCTTCAACAACGACAGCCATGTGAAGGGGAAGGACGGGAACGAGGTCCACCTCAACAGCGGCAACACGTTCCGCTTCAAGCTCGACGGCAGCCGCATCGAGCATTTCACGCATGGGCAGGTGAACCCGTTCGGCATGTGCTTTGACGAGCTGTTCAACATCTTCACCGCCGACTGCCACAGCAAGCCGATCTATCAGCTTCTCCGCGGCGGCTATTACCCCAGCTTCGGCAAGCCGGACGACGGCCTCGGCTTCGTCCCGCCGATGATGGACCACCTGCACGGCAGCACCGCCATCTGCGGCCTGACGACCTACACCGGCGACAACTTCCCCAAGGAATATCGCGGCCAATTCTTCAGCGGCAACGTCATGACCAGCCGCATCAACCAGAACAAGCCCGAGTACCACGGCAGCACGATCAAAGCCATCGAGCAGCCGGACTTTCTCAGCACGAGCGACCCCTGGTTCCGCCCCGTGGACATCCACATCGGCCCCGACGGTGCGATGTACATCCTCGACTTCTACAACCGAATCATCGGCCACTACGAAGTCCCGCTGCCACATCCTGGACGGGACCGGACCAGCGGGCGGATTTGGCGAGTGGCCTACAAGGGGAATGCCGAAGGGACGAAGCCCGCCGGAAAACCAGGGTCGGTTGATTTGACGAAGATGAGCGTGAAGGAGTTGATTGGGCAGCTTGACCAGCCGAATTTGGAGCAGCGGCTGAGGGTGCAGCATTGGCTAAAAGATGTGGCTTGGACAAACTACACGCGTTCCGATCTGCATGAAATGTGGAAGACCAAATTGACCAGTCGGCAACAGACACATTTGTTTTGCCTCCTTTGGTGGGAGTCTGGGGATGTGCAAATGGTACTTCAAGACAAAAATACCCAGAGCAGCACTAGGTCGGTGGCACTGAAACTATTGATGAGTGACGGCCTTACTTATCGCGGGATGAGGGCCGTCGAATTGGGGCTCGCCGACGAAAACCCGACAGTTCGACGTTCCGCGGCTGAAGCATGCATTAGCGCCCCTTTGTTTAAGCCGCTCTGCGAAGCCTATTCAAAAGTAGCTATCGATGACGGGCTGTTGGATCGGGCATTGCGCCACGGGATCCGCGATGCAATGGGTGTTTGGGGTGCCGATGACGGTCACAAAGAATACGTGAGTATCAAGAGTAAGTTTCCCGCGCAGCTTGACCAATATGCGGCAATTGCCGGGCTGAGCGGTTCAGAGGGGGCAGCTGAGTTTGTGCTGGATTATTTGCATGACAAGCCGAAAGGCATAGACCTGACCAAGCTCGATGTCGGCCGACTCGCACGTGCTATTAGTGCCGAGAACGTCAACCGACTCCTTGACATTTGTCGGTCCTCATCGAGCGACAGCGTCGATTTACAAGTCGTCATGCTTAAGTCGATTGCCGATGGGCTAAACCAGCGCAACTCTCGTAGTCCCAAACTCGATTCCTGGGGAGAAGAGCTGGCTCGCACGCTCCTCTCCCTCGACAAAGAAAACGCCATCCCCTGGACCAACTACCCCGTCGAAGGGCTTCCCGCCAGCGAATCCCCCTGGGTCTTGCGACAACGGGTGAGTCAGGACGGAGACAAGGACTCGTTCTTCTTCGATAGCCTCGCCAAGGGAGAGCAGAAGACCGGCATCTATCGCAGTAGCAGTTTTCCTCTGCCGGCGAAGCTCAGATTCTGGTGCGCGGGGCATGATACCATTCCGTCGTTGCCGTTGGGGAAGAAAAACTTCGTGCAACTCAAGAACGCCAAGACAGGCGAAATCCTGGCTTCCTCGCCCCCGCCGCGGAACGATACGGCTCAGAAAATCCAGTGGGATTTAAGCCAGCACAAAGACAAAACCGGCTACATCGAAATCGTGGACGGCGACACCGCCTCCGGCTACGCCTGGCTCGCCGTCGGCCGTTTCTCGATCCCCGGCCTCAACCCTAGCAAGCAATCCCAGCATCAAATCGCTGCCGCGGAAATCGCCGGCAAGCTCAAGCTCCAGTCCCTCCGCGGCGACTTCGTGAAAATCCTCGTCGCCACCAACACCGACGGCGCAGCCCGCGGCGCAATCGGCCAGATGCTCCTTGCCCTCCACCCCGACAGCAGGGCTGCAGCACTAGTCGCCGTGATTGGCGATCCGATCCTCGCGGAAAACCTCCGTCCCAAATTGGGGGAAGCCATCGCCGGTCGCGACGCCAAGAAACTCGACGAAGCGTTGAAACTCGCCGTCAAAGAAGTGCCGCACCGCCTGCAAACGACGATGGCCGAAATTCTAGCCGGCGACAAAGACGGCATCGAATCACTGTTGGCCCTCGTCAACTCCGGCAATCTCTCGCCGCGACTGCTCACCTCTCCCAACGTCAGCACGAAAATGCAGACGGCCGCCGGCGACGACCAGAAGAAAATAGTTGCCGAGCTAACCGCCAGTTTGCCCTCCGTCAACGAACAAATCGAAAGGCTCCTCACCGAGCGCCGAGCGAAATACGCCAAAGCGAACACCAACCTCGAAAGCGGAGCCGCCCTCTTCACCAAGCACTGCGCCGCCTGCCATCAAATCGAAGGCAAAGGATTCGTCATCGGCCCGCAGCTCGACGGCATTGGCCTGCGAGGCGTGGAACGGCTCATTGAAGATCTGCTCGACCCCAACCGCAACGTCGACGTCGCCTTTCGCACCACCACCCTCATGACCGATGACGGCCAGGTCGTCTCCGCCCTAGTCCGCCGTGAAGAAGGAGCTCTCCTCGTCCTCGTCGACAACAAAGGCAAAGAATTCACACTCCCCAAAGCCAGCATCGAGCGGCAGAAAAAGACCGACCTTTCGCTCATGCCGGCCAACGTCCATGAGATCGTCACGCCGCAGGAATTCTACGACCTGGTGGGATTCTTGGCGTCTAAAAAGGCAAAGAAGGAATGAGGCGACACGACCGCGCCAGTTCGTCTTAACTTAGGGCATACATTTCGTATGGGTGTTGGCACGGCGTCCCTCGACTGACGTGCATCCGCCGCGATTGCGGCTCGATGATGACGGAGAATACGGTTTCCCAGAATCCCGTTTTGGGGTCGTCATTCGTGTGGCGGCAAATCGAACGTGGATATCCCTCGTGATCGCGGAGCAGCTTCTTGACTTCCTCCAGATCCGGACTTCGCTGCGGCAGGTCGAGGAGTTGGTCCATCCGTCGTTGCCGGTCGTGTGACTGGATGAGCTCGGGAAACTCCCCATTGATGGCCGCCAACTCCGGATGCCGACAATGGTTGGCGTGCGTGACTCCCCCCGCCGCATCGTCCCGCAAGACATGCACGCTCTCCAGCGTCACTTCCAAGTCCGCCGCACCTTGGGGCGTGGAGAGCATGATATTGGCCGGGATGGCCCGCTCCGCTCGCCGCACTGCTTCGACCGCTTCGTCCAGCGAACTCGCTTCATAGATGCCGCGGACGGTAAAGTAGTGCGGCACCCCGATGGTTCGGGACGGAGCAGGCAAGGTATTGAGGCAGAGCCCAATGCCCGCCTCATTGAAGCCGATATAGGCGATCAGCCCTGCCTGCGTGACGGTCATCACTGCGGGCTTACCGGCAGGGCGACGGGTCAGGACGACGGTAAACGGATGCAGCTCTGGATCGTTGTCCCAATTTTGGGCGACGATCCCGCTGCTTCCGCGTCCCCTCGCATTCAGGGCGAGCGAAGTGCAACCGGCATCCCCCTCCGGCTGGAGCTGATTGCGGACCTGGAGCAACATGATTTTTTCGACGGGAACCCGCGAGGCTTCCGCCATCCCCTTTAGCTCCTCGACCATGTCCGGCGAGTAGCGCTCGGCATACTCAAATGCCTTCGCGGCAACGGCCTCCGCCGAAGCGGGCGAGACACGCACCGCCTTATTGACTAAAGTCAGCGCGACTTCACAGAATCCACGAATCTCCTCACCAGCCGCCTCGCCGATCTGTCGCCCCAGTTCCCGTGGCGAACCGGCGACTTCAATTTCGCGGTAACGATTCATGGAAGAATTCTAATCCTGCTTCGCCGGCTCTTTCTTCTTGGGGGGCGTGTAGGTCTTGAGCGCCTCCTTCACTCCCGGCACTCCTTCTTCGCCATCCGGAATCGCAAAGTCGGCTCCGGTAAACGCGTCACCGATTGGCTGATAGCGTCCACCGAGGTTCTGGGCCAAGAAGGCTTCGGTGACGGCATAGAATGCAAAGCGATTCTCGGGCCGGGCGAAGCCGTGCCCCTCGTCGTGGAACAGGACGTAAGTGACAGGAATCTTCTTCTCAGTCATCGCCTTGGCGATCTGGTCTGCCTCCGCCTTTTTCACGCGTGGGTCGTTGGCCCCTTGGCCAATGAGGAGGGGTTTTTTGATTTTGTCTACCATGTTCAGCGGCGAGCGAGATTCCAGGAATTTGATTCCTTCCTCGCTCTTCCAGTCGCCGACCCGCAGTTTCATGACGGGCATGAATGGCATCCAGTAAGGGGGCGGGTTGTTCAGGAGCGTGACCAGGCTGGAAGGGCCGACGATGTCCACGCCGCAGGCAAAGACATCGGGCGTAACCGTCAGGCCGACGAGCGTGGCATAGCCGCCGTAGCTCCCCCCGTAGATGGCGACCTTGTCTTTCTTGGCGATCTTCTTCTCCACCGCCCAATTCACCGCATCTACAAGATCGTCATGCATCTTGCCCGCCCATTCCTTGTTGGCGGCATTGATAAAGTTCTTGCCAAAGCCTGTTGAGCCGCGGTAATTCACCGCCAGCACCGCATAGCCGCGATTGGCGAGCAACTGATGCTCGGGGTCATAGCCCCAGTCATCGCGGGACCAGGGTCCGCCATGCACGTTCAGCACTAGCGGCAGGGCTTCATTGGGAACGCCGTCTTCATCCGAGTCGGCCCATTTGGGCAGCGTGAGATAGCAGACCATATCCAGCCCGTCCCGCGACTTGATGACCACCGGATGCATCTTCACCAGGGGCAGCTTTTCGAGCTCGCGGTTGCTGGTGAACAGGAAAGTTGCCTTTTTCTTTGGCTCGCGGTCGTAGATGTAGAAGCGAATCGGGCCGTTGTCCATCAGGAAAGCCACAGTCCAGCGCTTGTCATCGAGCGTCCGGCCGGTGATCTGAATCTCTCCGTCAGCGACAGTCTTGAGAAAGTCGAGGTCGGGGCGGATCGCTTCATCCAGAATCTGCCACTCCGTGCGGGTGTAGGTATAGCTGACCGCCTGGATGGTTTTCTCGGTCGGATGGGCCAGCACGCCGCCGATGTCCGCCTTGGCATTCTCCGCGACGAGTTTTTCTTCGCCGGTCTTCAAATTCAGTGACTTGAGTGCCGCGGTATTTCTCCCGCGGCTGTCCATCATGTAGAGGATGTTGCCGGTCTTGTCGAAACCCGCGGGAGAAGTAGTCATTGAATCGACCGCTTCGATTTTCTGAAAGAGCTTCCAGCCTTCCTTCGCCGTCTTGTCCGGGGTCAGCAGCACCGTGCTGGCATCAGGCTGAAAATTCATGGCGAAGCGGACGTTGTAATCGTCGTCCGCCATGAAGCCGGCGAGGCCCGGATTGAGCTGCAGGAGCTTCTTCTCGCCACTCACGATGTTGATCTTGTAAATATCGTGATACTCGCGGCCATCACGGTCGTTGATGCCGACCAGGATTTCCTCGGGAAATTTCTCGCTGACGCCTTCAATCTGGGCGGCGATTTTCTCAATGGGCGTCAGGTCCCTGATTTCCCCCGAGCTGAGGTTGATCGAATAGACGTGATTGTCCTCGTCTCCATTCTTGTCCTGCGTGTAGACGATGTGCTGGCTCGTGTAGGCCCAACTGTAATTGGTCACGCCTCGGTGCTTGTCATGCGTCACCGGCTTGGCGGTATCCGGTTTGTCCGCTGGGCCGACGAAGACGTTAAGAACGCCGTCCAGCGGCGCGACATAGGCAAGCAGCTTGCCGTCGTGGCTAAGCCGGGGACGGGCCTTTTCGGGGTTGCCAAAAAACGCCTTGCGAGGGATGAGGGGAACGTCCTTCATGGTGAGCTTGCCGACTTTTAGTGCGACGGTATTGGGTGAAATGGCCTTAAGCTTGGGCGGGTCTTCCGCCGCCTGAGCCACATGGAAAATGAACGCGGAAAGAACGGCCAGCAAGGCCGCTGAAAATCGAGGGTGCAGCATCATCCGTGGTTCCTCCGGTTAAGTAACAACTCTTCGCAGGCGTGAGTGCGACTCCTGAGGGAAAGCATACCCAGAGAGCCGATTTTCAACTAGCTGACAGGGAGCGGAAGTGTGCAGCCGGAATTGGATTCATGGTAAATTCAACGGATGCTCTTTGCCGACGTTGCTCCGGTGCCGGGACTCGATTTCTTTGCCAATGAAGAAACCCGGCTTATCGCGCTCGTGGCCGTGGGAGCTGCACTGGCCCTGTGCCTGGGAACAATGCTGTTTCTGGTCCGTCGCTTGTTCCGCAAGCGGGGGGCAATTGCGCCCAGTCGCCAGGACGAGTTGGCGATTGACGTGGCGGCCTTACCATTTTCTTCGCCGCCGAAAGAGGGACTGCAACTGGAATTCTATGGCACGCCAGTGCGACTGGCGGTGATGGTTCTAGCGCCGGTGGGGCGGGGAGGGGAAATTCCATCGCCGATGGAATTGACGGCAACCCTCGAATATCTGCTTCCTGGGCTGCCAGAAATCGTCTCCCGCCATCAGCCGCAGGTGGTGGTGTGGCCGAATCAACTCAGCTCGCAGGGATTTTTGCAGGCATTCTTCAATCTCGCAGCGCTCCCCGGCGATCACGGCAGGGGAACGCCCTGGTGCAGTGTGGCCGGCAAGTTTGAAGGAGGTGGCCAGCAGTATTTGGCCGGCTTGATTTGCTGTGCGGCTGGGCCGAACAGTCTGGGAGAGATGACGGTCGACAAGCCGGGCCAATGGCTGAGCGTACTCCGCGTGAGGGCCACGGCATGAGCCGCACCGCGGAGCAGCTGAAGAGCGATGCCCTTGCCATCTGGCACGCCGGCGTTGATGCCGTCCGAAGCGACCGGCTGGTGCGCGAATGCGTACAAGTTGCCGGCAGCCAGCTTCTCGTCGGCGATGAGCCGATTGATCTGCCGCCCGTTCGGCGGATTGCGGTTGTCGGCGCGGGCAAAGCGGGAGCCGGCATGGCTGCTGGGCTGGAGCAGGCTCTCGGCGAGACGCTGATGGCGAAAAAGGAATTCACCGGCTGGATCAATATCCCGGCGGATTGCCGGCGGAAGCTCTCGCGGATCACGTTGTGGTCTTCCCGCCCAGCTGGAATCAACGAGCCAACTGCCGATGGCGTCTATGGTGCGGAGTGGATTTTGGAAACGGTCGCCGCGCTGGGGCCAGAAGACCTTTGTTTCTGTCTCCTTTCCGGCGGCGGCTCGGCACTGCTTCCCGCGCCTGTCGATGGCGTTTCACTGGCGGACAAAATCGCCCTTACGCGGCACTTGAGCGCCGCCGGCGCGAACATCCAGGAGCTCAACACCGTTCGCAAGCAACTCAGCCGCATCAAAGGGGGCGGGCTGGCACGCGCCTGCCGGGCGGGGCGGCTCATCACGCTGATCATTTCGGATGTGATTGGGGATCCGCTGGACGTAATTGCCTCTGGGCCAACGGTGGAGGATACGAGCTCCCCGCAAGCAGCATTGTCCATCTTGCAGCGGCTCGACCCGGCGCGGAATGTTGCCGATTCGATCTATCGGCACCTGGAAAGCGCTGCAGCCGAGGGCAGTCTTGAGAAAGGAAAGCGACCGATTCGCTGCGCAGTGACTAACCTGGTCATCGGCAACAATGCGCTCGCCGTGGACGCCGCCGGCATCGAAGCCGAACGGCGGGGATACTCGCATGCCATGCAAGCGGCAACGAAACTGGAAGGGGCAGCGGAGGAGGTCGGCGTGCATCTGGCGGAAATGGCCCTCTCCATGCAAGCATCCAGCGGACCCGATTGCCTGATTACTGGTGGCGAGCCGACCGTTCGGCTGGCTCCTCCGGAAATCCGCGGCAAAGGGGGCCGCAATCAGCAGCTTGTCCTGGCGGCGCTTGAGCGGCTGATGACAGCGGACGAAAGAGCGGCGGAGGGAATCGTGCTCCTTTCCGGCGGCACGGACGGCGAGGATGGCCCCACCGATGCCGCCGGGGCGATGCTTTCCGCGGAGGTCGTCGCTCGGATGCGGAGCTTGAATCTTGATCCTGATGGTTTTTTCCGCCGCAACGATGCCTACACGTTTTTCGAGCAGACCGGTGGCCTGATTAAGACCGGCCCCACGCAAACCAATGTGTGCGATCTGCGCGTGGTGACCGTCAGCCGCACATAAGTGGCGTATGTTTGAAGGAGTTACCGCGCGCTGCACTTTGCTAGCGGAGTAGCGTTAGTAACGCTAACTCGTGGCTCTCGTAGCGGATGCGGCCCTTCCATCCGCTGGGCGAACCTATCGGCACCCCAGTTGCTCTAACCGGGGCAACCCGCGTCACCACTCCCCCGCTCAAGGAAGATTGCCATGAACGGTCCCCCGATTCGCTGTCAGGTTTTGGAGGTTCCCGACTTGGACGACGTCACACCCCGCAACGAAGGAACCTGGCCGCGCGACCTGCTGCCGTGGGCCGATCCCTACATCGCTTCCCTGATGATGAAGCTGCACCGGCAACATGGGCAGCACGGGCCAACCGAGCGGCTGCTGGACGACGACTTCACACTTGATCAGTTCGCCACCGAGCAGTGGCTGGGGGACGAGCAAACGGACGATGCAGATTGGCCCGATCTCTCGGCCCGCGAAGAATACCCCCCCTTCTTCGGCGGTTTTCCGCTGCTGGATGATGAGTAGACCGAAAATCACCCGCGCGCGGCAAAGCGGTCCGCCTGGGCCGCGATGTCCAGGCCCACGAGCTTGTTCCACGCCGTCAACAAACTGCGTGCGATTTCCCCTGGCTTCCCGTCCCCAATCGGCCGGCCATTGAGCCGCGTGACCGGCCAAATGCAGGGGCTGGTGCTGCACAGCAGGGCTTCCTCCGCGGCAGCGACATCGTCCACTGTGAGCGGGCGGAAGGAAAATGGGATCCCCAGGCTCTTCGCCAATTCCTCGACGACCGCCGCGCTCACTCCCGGCAGTATCATTTCCTTCGGCGGTGACACCAGTCCAACATCGCGGTAGTACACTAGGATATTCGCCGTCGAGGCTTCGGTCACAAATCCCCGCTCTTCCAGCATCAAGGCCCGCGCTCCCGCCTCTCGCTGGCGAGCCTGTTGGTCCGCCAGGTAGTAATGCATCCGGCTGCGGCACTTGAGCTCGGTGGGCCAGCAGGTGGCAGGGACTTGCATGACGTCCGTCACCACGAGCGATTCCCCGCGCTCATACTTCTCCTTCCAAAGTTGGAACGGCAGCGGATAGGTATGCAGACCGATGGTTGGGCCGGTTGCCGCTCCGCCGGAGAACGTGGAATAGGGCCCCGGAGTGACGAACATCGAGAGGCCCAGGTCATCCCCCGGTCCAAACAGTGCGTGGTTCCTTTCCGCTAATTCCCGGGCAATCTCCCCCAGTTTCTCGACGGGCATCCCTAGCTCAATTCCCACAATCGCCAGCGACCGCGCCAGCCGGCCCAGATGCTGTTCCAGGCGGAACAACTTGCCGCCAAAGGTCCGCAACTGTTCCGCCACCGTCACCCCCTGCACAAAGCCTCCATCCGTCACCGGAATGGCAGCCTGGCTGAAGGGGAGGTAGCGACCGTTAAGATAAGCCAGGGGTTCACTCATGCCTTCATAATAGTCGAATGTGGTCTTTCGCCTGGAGTGACGCTTGTAATCAGTCATTCGCGAGAATCTAATAGGGATTGCCCGGCACCTCCCCACCCCTTTCCCTACCCCCGCTTTGCTAAAGGCGGTCGCGGTCACTTTTCTGGAGCCTCTGACATGTCTCGCTTTCTGTTGCCCATTGCTCTCATTTGCTTTCTGATTTCACCGGCCCTTGCCGAGGACACGCCGAAAAAGGAGAAGTCCGGCGCTGCGGCCGACAAGACCGCGGAGAAGTCGCCCTCGCAAAAACTCAAGGATGATCCCAATGACACACAGTCCATCATCGCGCTTGTCAACGGAGTTCTGGCGGCGGCCGGCGAACTGGCCGATTCCAAGCCAGATGAGGCCATCAAAAAGCTGACCGATCTCAAGGCGGAACTCGACGCTCTCACGCCGGACAAAGCCGAAGCGAAGCAATTGCTCGTGCAGGCCAAGGCTGTCACCGCCAACCAGCTTGATCAGATTGAAATTCAGCGGATCCCGCTCGCCGATTTGGAAAAGCGGCTCGATGCCGACGCGGACGATATCGCCGCCGTTACGAAGTACGGAAAAAAGGTAACGCTGGAAGTGATGAAGCTGATGGGCGACAACCCCGCCAAGGCGGACGAACTGCTTAAAGCGGCTCGCGCCAGGCTGGCCAAGGTGGAAGAGAACGCCAAAGAAGATCCAGTCAAGCGTCAGGTAACGGTTGCCCTGCGTGGTTTCACTTCCATCGAGCGGCGGCTGGAAGGGGCGAAGAAATTGGCCGAGCTGGTGGGCAAGACTGCCTCCCCCCTCAGCGAGCACATCACGTCTTGGGTAAACGGCGAGGCTCTGAAGGATGAAGACCTGAAGGGGAAAGTCGTGCTTCTGGACTTCTGGGCGGTTTGGTGCGGCCCGTGCATCGCCACCTTCCCGCATCTCAAGGAATGGAACGAGAAGTACAAGGACAAGGGGCTGGTCATCGTCGGGCTTACCCAGTACTACAACTTCAAATGGAACGACGACACCAGCAAGGCGGCCCGTTCGCCAGACAAGGTAACTCCAGAAGATGAAAACGCAATGCTCGGCAAGTTCGCCGAACATCACTCCTTGCATCATCGTTTCGCTGTGCAGAAGAAGGAATCGCCGCTGGCGGAATACTATGCCGTTTCCGGCATTCCGCACGTCGTCCTCATCGATCAGGAAGGCAAAGTCCGCCTGATTCGGGTCGGCAGCGGACCGCAAAACGCCAAGGATATCGGCGACCTGATCGAAAAACTGCTGCCGGCTGCTTCTGCGGGCGGAAAGTAGAGGCGGGCAAATGACCAAGTCCTAATGACCAATGACCAATGTCGGAATTCCTACATTGGTCATTCAAGCAAAATGCCCGTCTTCTAGAGCAACGACAGAAACTCCATGCTCATCGGCTAGGCGGACTACCGCTTCCTGGTCGATGACGATGGTCTTGCCCGCTTCGATGGCCAGAACTTTGCCGCGGGCGGCAATCAGCGACTCGATGGTACCGATGCCGATGGTGGGGACGTCGAACCGCATGTCTTGCTGGGGTTTGGCAACTTTCACGACGGTGAAGCCGCCGTGCGGGCAAAACTGACCGGCCCGGCGGATGCATTCGTCGGTCCCTTCGATGGCCTCGACGGCGATGACCGCCCGTCCCTTCACGGCCACGCTCTGGCCGATGTCCAGGCGGCCCATCTCTTTGGCCAGTTGCCATCCGAACTCGATGTCGGCCCGCTCGGCAGCGGTGGGTGCACGGCGGGTAAGGAGGCCCTGTTTCACAAGGAGTTCTGGGGCGAAGTTGGTAGCGGGGGCGAGCTCGATTCCGGAGCGAGCAAACTCATTGACGATGACGGTCAGGATCGTGTCATCGCGGCGGTCGTCCTTTCCCGCAATGAACAGTGGAAAGAACATCTTGAACGTCCGCAAGTCCGGCACCAGCGACAGCCAGCCCCAGCGGCCAAACAAGACCTTGTGCTTGAAGACCTTTCCCGCCATCGTCGCCTGGGTGATGCCGCGGCGGCGGAAGAAGCCAATATGGTGCCCCACTTTGGCGATGCCGCAGGAATAGTATCCGTCGCAAATCTCTCGCAGTTGTGGGTCGGCATGGTTCTTCAGGCCGACGCAGTGGACGGTGTGGCCGGCGGCTTGAAGCGCCTGGGCGATGACGACGGGATAACGCCCCCAGCCGGCGATGAGGCCGATGGGGGGTGGATTAGTGCTGGACATAGGGCGCGAAGGGCAGCAGCCGCGGGATGTGACTTCGGCGAATTCGACGAATGAGGAGAAGGGTCATTGCCAATGCGAGCATGAACACCACGCCAGTGATGACATAGGGGAGTCGTTTGTCGACCGCATAAGTGTAAAACGTTAGCGGGGTTGGGCTGCCCAGAATGTGCATATCAAGACGCTGGACGGAACCGATTCCTGGAACGCCAACTTTGTGACTGACGAGGGAACAGCCGGAGGTCGCAACAAAGAGCGCGAGGCAGACGAAGTAAGCCGCGGAATATCGCATGTTCATACGTTCGCCCGCTGGCTGTTACTGGGCAGGCTGGAAGCCTACCCCACATTCAGGCCGCATCCTTGGAGTGCTGGACTTCGCTGCCGGTCAGTGCTGCCAGCTTACGTTCGAGATCGATCAATTTCTTGCGCATGTCGGGGAGCTTGAACATGGCGGCCAGAATTCGGTACTCCTCTTTTTCTTCAATCGCGGGAGAGCCGAGGACTCGTTGTCCGGCGGCGATGTCGTTCATGACGCCGCACTGGGCGCCGAGAGCAGCTCGTTCGCCAATATGGGTGTGATCGCGAATTCCCACCTGGCCGGCAATGACGACGTAGTCACCGGTGGTTGCGCTGCCGGCGATCCCCACGTGGGCGCAGATCAGGTTGTGCTTGCCGATCCGGCAATTGTGGGCAATTTGCACGTGGTTGTCGATTTTGGTTCCCTGGCCGATGAGCGTCGGGCCGTAAGTGCCGCGGTCGATGGCAGTACAAGCGCCGACCTCCACGTCGTCCTCGATTTCGACGTAGCCGAGTTGAGCCCCCAGCTTGTGCCGGTCCCCCGCGAGGGAGTAACCAAAGCCATAAGCCCCGATAACGGCTCCGGCGTGGATGATGACCCGGTTGCCGACGAGTGTATTCTCATAGAGCACGGCGTTGGGGAAGATGGTCACCCCTTCACCAATGCGGCAGCCGTCGAGAATGCAGACGCCGGAATGGATGACGCAGCCGGCACCGATCTCGACGTGGTCGCCGATGTTCGCGCCGGGATCGACCTCAACGTCAGGCGCGATTCTGGCGGAGAGGCTGATGTTCGCCGCATGGCTGACGCCGATGTGCCGGTGCTGCATCTGCGGGCGGAAATGGCGGACGACTTTGGCAAAAGCCTCGTGCACGTCGCTGACCGTAATGAACGGGATGCCCGCCGGCTCGAAGCCCTCGGGGACGATCACGGCTGCCGCTTGCGAGCGCAAAAGTTGCGGTGCCAGCTTAGTGCTGTCGGCCAGTGTGATCTCGCCGGAACGAGCCGTGGCGATGGTCGCGGCCCCGGTGATCTCCAAGTCGGTCGCGCCGCACAACCGGCCATCGACGAGGCAAGCGATTTCGTGGAGGGGGAGCCCCATCGGTGGATTCCTTTACCGGGAGTTGACTGGCAATCCGAAGCGGAAATGTAACGTATCAAGCCCCCTATCTCCAACAGCGAAAAGTGGGGCGGGCCAGGGACTTGCGCCGCGTAAAGCGACTTGCCACAATGGTTGCGGCAGGCGCTAGGGTCGACGCAACGTGATTTTCGCTTGCCAAACCCCCGCGCCACTCGCTACGCTCATTTTCAGGTCGCTAGTTTACAATTCTGCCCGAATCAAATCCTTCATCCGGCGACTCTTTCAGGAGCCACTCATGTCCAGTCCACATTCTCTCGGGCGACCCTGTAATTCCCTAGCGGCTTTGATTGCGCTGGCGGGGCTGATCCTATCCGGCTGCGATCATGCCAAGGATCTTGTCGAACAAGGCAAGAAGCAGGCGGAGGACATCCAAAAGAGCATCGAAGGGAAGGCAGAACAGCCTGCGGCGAGCTCCGACGCGAATGTCCCCGCGACAGCGAACTCCGGCGCTGCTCCTACTTCAACGCCTACTGCTCCTCCCGCAGCGAACCCAGTTGCCCCCCCGCCCACGCCGACGGCCGCCGATCCCAGTTCGTTGATCGATGCCTTTGTAAAGGCGGCGCCGGAAACGAAAACGGACGCGATGCTGCAAGCGCTCGGAGCACTGCCTGAGGAATCCCGGGCTCGCCTGACCGAGTGCAACCTGGCCGGCAGTCGCGTCTCCGATGCGGGCCTCGCGGAAGTTGCCAAGTTTCCCAATCTGTTCCTGGTCGACCTCACCGGCTGTACCCACATTGGCGATACTGCCCTAGCGCCCCTTGTCAATTTACGCCTTCTGGAGGTGCTATCGCTGGAGAGATGCAGTGTAACCAATGACGCCGTAAGCCACCTCCGCAAATTGACGAACCTCAAGGTTCTCAATCTCAATAAGACGGCCATCAACGATGCAGGCATCGCCGGTCTGGCGCCCCTGACTCGCCTTGAGGAACTGTCGATCAATTCCACCAAGATTAACGGCAGCGGCTTTCGCAAAGTGCCCTGGGCCGCTTCGCTGCGAGTCCTCAACGCGGCCGCCAGCTTGGTGGGGCAGGAACTCGACGCTTTGAAGGGATATCGAAAGCTCGAAGAGTTGACTCTCTATGGGGCGCACGTGTCGGACCAGACAGTGGCAGCTCTCAAGGGGCACTCCCAACTGCGCGTGCTGCATCTCAGCGAGAATTTCCTTTCGGATGTCGGCGCCAAAAAACTGACCGGTCTGTCCGGCTTGGAGGTTCTCACGCTGAAAGGGAATCGCGTCTCGGATAACTGCCTGCCGACATTCAAGGTCTGCCGGAAGCTCACGATGTTCGCGGACAGCGAGACGATGATCACTTCCAGCGGCCGCGAGTTTATCAAAAAATTCGCGCCGCAATGCGCATTTACCCCGCCCTAGGTAACGTCGGCTCAGAAAAGGCCCGCATTCGCTTTGCGACCTATGCTATTGGGACGGCGCAGCCTCTCCAGGGTCAAGAGAGGCACGTAGTTCCGTCTTTGCGGAGCATAGCGATTATGACGGCGGCCACTTTTTCGAGTTCGTCCACGGGTTCTTCGTCACTGCCGGGCACAGCCGGCAGTCTGTTGGCGTCGATTCTCAGCGAAGACGCTTTTCGTCCCGCGGAGCCGCACTCGATCGAGGAGACCGGCCTCACGGCCAGCCTCATCGAAACACTGATGCTCAAGTACGTGCTGCTGATCGGCTCCGCCAGCGGCCGGCAAATCGCCGACAACGTCTGCCTGCCAATGCCCATCCTGGAGCCGATTTATCAGTCGCTCCGCCAGCGGCAATTGTTTGTACATACCGGCAGCGCGCAGCTCGGCGATTATGTTTACACGCTGACGGATCAAGGCCGTCAGCGGGCCAAGGTGGCGCTGGAACAGTGCAGCTATATCGGCGCGGCACCGGTGCCGCTGGACGAATACATAGTCTCGGTCGATGCCCAGTCCGTGCGGGCCGAGGCTCCTCGAAAGGCGCAGCTTCAAAAAGCCTTCTCCGATATCTCCGTCGAACCCCATTTCCTGGATGCGCTCGGCCCCGCCGTCAACAGCGGCGCGGGCCTGTTCCTGTACGGGGCTCCCGGCAACGGCAAGACGACCCTCGCCAAACGAATGACCATGTGTTTTGGCCAAAGCATCTGGATTCCCCGCGCCATCACCGACGATGGCCAGTTCCTCAAGCTCTTTGACGCCGCCTACCACGAGCCGATGGAAGCGGCCGGCAGCGGCATCCTCAAGTCGGCCGAACACGATCGCCGCTGGGTCAAGGTCCGCCGCCCCACGGTCATCGCCGGCGGCGAGCTCACCATGGACAACCTGGAAATCCGCCACGACAGCCGCTCCAACGTCGGCGAAGCCCCGCTGCAGCTCAAGAGCAACTGCGGCTGTCTGCTGATCGACGACTTCGGCCGCCAGCGGATGAGCCCGCAGGAGCTGCTCAACCGCTGGATCGTGCCGCTGGAAAACCGCTGCGACTACCTGACGCTCGCCACCGGCAAAAAAATCCAGGTCCCCTTCGACCAGCTCATCATCTTCTCCACCAACCTCGACCCCAGCAGCCTGACGGACGAAGCCTTCCTCCGCCGCATCCCTTACAAGGTGGAAGTGAAGGACCCGACCCGCGAAGAGTTTCACCTGCTCTTCTCGTTCATCGCCAAGCAGCTCCACTGCGAGTTCCGCCCCGAGGCCGTCGACTACTTGATCGAAAAGCACTACCGCCCCATCAACCGTCCCCTCCGCCGCTGTCAGCCTCGCGACCTGCTGTTCCAAGTCCGCAACTTCTGCGTCTACAACGGCCTCCCCGTCGAGATGCGCCCCGAGCATTTTGACCGGGCGGTGCAGACGTACTTTACGGTAGTGAAGTAGGAAGGGCAGGCAGCTTTTTGCGCCTTGTCCCGTGCCCAGGTCGGCCGTGTCCGGAAGGGCCAAGGAAATTCGGAGCGGGATCGACCTACTTCGCCGCCTTTTCAAGTTCCTTGATCACATGGTCGACATCGTCTTGGTAAGCCGTCGGCGTCGCGAACGTCGGTTTCAAAACGTATGTGATAATTCCCTTGCGGTCGATAACAAACCAGTGCGGATAGTTTTCCACCCAGCTCCCCCACCGCAAGGCGCGGCGAGAAACGCCGTAAATCGCGGACGCACGACCGGATGGGTCCGATAGGGGCGTGGCGAAGACCAGGCTTTTTTCCTTGCCGAATGGCCCTGTGCCGCCGCCGAGCAGCCAGTTCTCCTCTTTGAAGACCCGGGTGCGATGCGTATCCAGTGAGATCACCACATAGGTTGCCGCGCCCAGCTTTTCGACCTCGTCTTTCCTCAAGCGCAACTGCGCCTGCTCGTGCATGCAGCCGCCTCAGCCATCGAAGGCGGTGAAGTAGATGGCAATTGGCCCTTTGCCGAGGACCGAAGAGAGTTGGAAGGACTTTCCGTCCAGGGCCAAGGCCGTGAAGTCCGGGGCAGGCTTCCCGATAGCGGCCGAGCCGATCGCTTTAGGGTCGATCCCGCCCGCATAGGCCTCGCGAATCTCCGCAGCGAAGTCGTATTCACTCTTGACCTGGCCAGCCACGAGCTTGGCGACGAAAGGCACGCCTGGGTCGGGATCCTTCTTCGCGGATTCGATCACCTCGGGCTTCATCTTGAGCAGCGCGAGGGCTTCGACGGCCCGGATGCGAACCACGTATTCTTTGTCGTTTTTCACCAGCTCCGCGAGCGCATCGGCCGAGGTCTGATCGCTCCGCACGCCGAGCGCATAGGCGGCAATGGCCCGCACGTACGGATCGCTGTCCTTGAGAGCCGCCCGCAACGATGGCAAGTCCGCCGAATTGATGACTTCATAGTCCGCTACCACTCGGTCTTTCCAACCCACTTCAAAATTCTCTTCTTTGGGCGGAAACTTCAGCTTGCGGTAGCTCTCGATTGACGAAGGTGGCTCCGCACACTGACTTGTGGTCGCCAGACAGAGCAGACAAGCGATAAGAACGGTGCGCTTCATGTTTTCCCTCCGTCGGTAGCCGCCGAGCTGCCACGGGCAAATGGCCTACCCATTTTAGATAACGACTAGGCGTTACACCGACAAACAGCGAGTGGTCTCGACCGGTCATTCTACCTTCATAGGACCAGAAAGTACCTTTTTGACTTCCCCGCAGTTTGAAGCACTGAAGAGCCCAGGCAGCCCGCAGAATTAGGCTACCCACCACTTCCACCGAGGGATGAGCGGCCAACTTGTCCAACCATTGCATTCCTCTGCAGCCTTTGCAGAGGTGGGTGTTCTATTTCCGGCGCGCTGCCCCAATAGTAGCCTGTCCTCTCAGCATGCCACCATGTCCGCTTACGGCGTGAGAGAACTGCATTACATCGGGAAGCCAGGAGGCAATCCGCCACCAGGGAATCCGCCTGGTCCGCCCGGTCCACGGCCGCCAGCGGGTGGCGCGGGAGGTGGCGGCTTGATGCCTTGCTTTTCCAGCAGTCGGAAGGCATCGACCCCAAAACCGGTTTCCTTGGCGCTGGCTCCTTCGCGAATGATGTCGGTCCGTCCCAGGCGGATTTTTTTGTAGGTATCCTCCGAGATGACGTAATACCAATCACGAAAGCGGGTGGTCAGCTCGGCCACTTTGGCGTTAGCCTTCTTTTTCTTCAGGTTGTATTCATCCAGCTTTCGCTGATTCGCCTTCTTGATGCGGTCGAGCTCCAACTGGGCAGCACTCGGCTTAACAACGGGCTTGACCGGCTTGGGAGGGGGCTCGGCACCGGCCTTGGTCTTGCCAGGCTCGCTCTTGGTTTTGGCGGGTTCGTCCTCGGCCTTGGACTTTTCCTTAGTCGCTTCCGCCTTGGGCTCGTCCTGGCAGGCTCCGCCGTTGGGCTTGGGAGTTTCCGCGGGTGGAGGAGTTGTGGGTGGCGTGGCGGGAGGAGCTTCCGGCCCAGCCGGCTCGGGCTCTAGCACAGGAGGCAATCGAACGTCGTCGGTGAGCTCGGCGGTGACGAGGAGGAAGCGATTGAGCTTCTTCCCGTCGCTGCCGGCCTGCACGCCAGCGATGTCGCCGAACCTGAGGACATAGCGCACGCCGTCCTTCAAATCGACATGCACCTCGCCGTTGGTGCTGTACAGCCGGTCCTTGGCGGGAATGAAACCCTTCTTCACCATGGCTTCCATGACCTTGGGATCCTTGTCCCCTTGTCCGGCGGGCTGGCGGCTAACGTCCTCGATTTTCAGTTCATCGATGGCGGCCTTCAGTTCGTCGAGCTTCTGCTTGTTCAGCTCCTCGCCGTCACCCAGGGCGGCGTCGTGCGGCCGGTTCTGCGTGAAAATCTGAAAGGTGTCCAGGTTCCAAAGAGCCTGGAGCGTGTCCCACGACACGGCGGCTTCCATCCGCTTTTCGGCCAGATAGGCGCCGTCCTCCTTAAGGACGGAATAGTCCATGAGCTTGATCCGCTGGACGTCCATGGGATTGAGCTTGAGCAGATCCTGCTCGATCCACTTATTGAAATCGGTGGGGAGCTTCTCGATATCGATCTTGGCCACGTAGACGTGGTCGGTGAAAGTCGTCCCTTCGGCAATGCGGACGAAACGCTGACCGGGAGTATCCTTAACCGGCTTGCCGATAATCAGACGGGCCAGCTCACCCTTTTTGTCATCGCCAACCACCACCAGCATGCCGACGTCTTTCTTTTTGGAATCGTCGACTTTTTGCGTGGGGTCGAGCACGCCAAACAGATGGTGCTCCTCGGGAAACTCCGTGGCCAGTCCCAGCCCCTTCACTCCGAGCAGGCTGCCGGCGGCATCCTTGAGCGAATCCTGAGCGTCCGCGGGGTAACTGCCGTGCGAGGGGAGGGTCCAAATGCCCCCCGACTTGGCGACCTTGAGGGACTCTACCTTTCCCTTGTCCTGGTCGTAGCGGGTGATCTCTAGACTGGCGGCCTTGGCGGGATCGGAGAAGGACTCGAAAAGTACCTTTCCGGTCTTGATGTCGATGACGTTCTTGCTGGGAGCGGGCAGAGTGGCAAATGCCAGGCCGGCCAAGACCACGCCGATGCCGGCGAAAATCAGTGTTTTGATGTTTTCGTTCATGGGTATTGCGACTTAAAAATCAGTGCAAAGACAAGGGCAACTGAGGGAATAACCGCGGAGGACGCGGAGGTGCGCGGAGAGAGAGGAGAGGATTACTTGATTGGCGGTTGTCCGTCTTCTCATAGCTTTACTCGCTGCCATTTCCTCTCCTGCCTTCCTCTGCGCCCCTCCGCGTTCTCCGCGGTAATCCCCCTTCAGTTTCTTCTTCGTTTACCGTGTTACGTCTTCATCCGCGTCTTGGAAATTCCTTCTCGCTCACGAATATAGCGCCGCACCCAAACCACGCCGCCGACGAAGAGCGGAATGAAGGGGGGAATGAACAGGCTCAGTGATTTGTAGATAGTTTGAATGCGAGCGACGGATTGCCGGCGGTCGCGGCGAATGTTGTCGTTGGATTTTTCCAGGTCGAGTTTGAGGTTCTGCTTGGTCTCCTGGGATGCCGCCACCGCCTTCAACAGGCGGAACTGCAACAGGCGCAGCTTCTCTTGCTCCTCGTTCTTGTCAATTTGTTCGCCGGCATCTTCACGCTTCTTATAGTCGGCCTGCAAATCGGCTGCTTCCTTTTCGATCTTCTTGATCGCCTCGTCTTCCTTGGTCACGGCCTCGTCGTATTTCTTTTGAGCGGCTTTGCGGGCCTCTTCTTCCTTGTCATAGGCCACCTGGGCTTCCGCCTCGATACGGCGGAGCGTGGCGTACTTGGCTTTCCGCTGGCGAATGTTCAGATAGCGGTCCTCCCCGGCGACGGCATCGACCAGGTTGAGCACAAAGGGACCGTTGTCCCAGCGGAACTGCTCGACCCCTTCTGTTCGCATTCCCAAGAGCTGGTTGCTGATCAGGTCGATGTCGGCCACGTAGATGACGCTCAGCGGCTTCTTGGTGAGCGGCTTTTTGGAGTTCTCGTCAGCCTTGCCTTCCTTTTTGGGTTCGTCCTTCGCGGCTGTTTTTTTGTCGTCCTTTTTGGAGTCTGCCGCTTCGCCGGCTTCGCCCCGAATCCAGGCGGCCAGGGTGTAGCCCCGCCTGGGAGTAACATCCATCTTCTGAAAAATGGGCTGGATGTCCTGCGTGCGGAAGTACTGCCGGGCCTCTTCCACGTTAACCGTTCCGGAATCCTTGCGGTTGTCGGCCGTCTCGACGAGGGAAGTGAACGTGAGCTTGAGGTCCTTGAGGTTGGAAGCCTCTCGGATTCCACCCGTCACGGGAAAGAAGACCTCTTCAAAGTTCTTGACGGCCGGCTCTTTGGGGTTGAACGTGCCGGCATCTCCCGAGCGAACAAAGACAAACGGCCCCCACGGGGGAATATCGCCAAAACGCTTGTAGGGCATGTATCCCTGGCAAACAATCTTGCCGGGAAGCTGGCCAATCTGCACTTCCGCCAGCGGCTCGATGCCGAGGGCCTTCCAGACCATGCTGAAGCTGTCCCCTTTGGGCTGCGGCGGACCACCCATCCCCATCATCCCCCCTTGGGACGGCTTGTCCTCGCTGGTTCCCACGACCTGGAACATCATCGGGAAGGGATCTTCCAAAATGACGGTCGGCTGGCCGGCCTTCATCGCCTCGACCAGATTATTGAGCTGCGGGGGTGAGAGCGTGGAGGGCTGCACCACAATCATCGCGTCGAACTTGAGCTTGCCATCCTCGTCGTAGACGGTCAGCGGAGTGTTGATATCCACGGTTTCGATGGTGAATTCGCGTTCGAGCTCTTCCAAAATGGCCTGCTTGGGAAGTTGCTGAACCTGGCCTCCCGCAAACGAGAACCCGCCGCTGAGGTTGACGTCGGTGGTGACGACCGCCAGCTTTTTTCGCTGCGGCTGGGCCACCGTGGCGATGGACCGGACCAATTCGTATTCCACGGGAATGCCCCTGCTGAAGAAGGGGACCACAACCTTCTCCACGCCGCAGGTGAACGCCGCTCCCAGAATGAACTCCTCCTGGCGGCTTTCGCCGCGGGTCTCCGTACGGACCGCCATCCGGCGAATGCCGTAGCGGTCTTCCGCCAACGCTGCCTCTTTGCTGAATTCCTCGAGGTTGTCGTTGAGTTGCAGGACCACCTTGCCGCCAGAGTTCCGTTCGAGCTCCTTGAGCATGGAGACGAGATTGTATTTGACCCGCACGAATTCTTCCGGCACCCGGGCGCTGACAAATGCTTCGATTCGGACGGGATGCTTGTTTTCCATCGCGGTCAGAATCTTGCGGGTATCCGGCGACAACGAGCTGACCTGCTCCGAAGTAAAGTCCTTGCGAATCAGATCGTGATTGGAAAACAGGACATTCGCTCCGACCAGAATGAGCACCAGCGACAAAGCCCGCACCAGATAGTGTCCGAGCATCGACTTGCCATCCCGTCCTCCCAGCCAGTGCCGCCGGCCGACGAGAATGATGCTGAGATAAACGCCCAGGGCGATGATCAACACGAAATAGCTGAGTGAAGACAGGCTAATCACGCCGCGGCCCAAGTCGTCAAACCGCTCGCTCAGGCTCCAGCGGGAAAACAGGTGTGGCTGCAGCCGGGGGGTTAAGATCACGTTGGCATACACCAAAAAGACCAGCGCCGCGTTGAAGGCCGCGCCCAGAATAAATGCCACGGTCAGATTGGTCGTGAGGAACGAGGCAATCATCCCCAGGGCGAGCATGGCCAGACCCATCAGCCAGTAGCCCATATACGTCGCAAAAAACAGGCCCGTATCGACGTCACCATCCGCCAGCAAACCCAGGAAGGAAAACGTGGCGACTTCCGAGACAAGGAGCGCGACGGTCAGGGTTCCCGCGGCCGCCACAAACTTGCCGAGCACGATGTCAAGATCCTCGGCGGGAAGCGTGAGCAATAGTTCGTCCGTCCCCTGTCGCCGTTCATCCGCCCACAAGCTCATGGTGATGGAGGGGATAAAAAAGAGCATGATGTAGGGAAACCAGATATTGAGCTGATCGAGGTTGGCCAAATTGTTCGCGAAGAAAGCATCCGTCCAGAACAAGGCCAGGGAAGTCGCCACCAGGAACACGCACAAAAAGGCATAACCCGTGGGATTGCTGAAATAACCAACCAGGTTCCGCTTGATGATGGCGAACGCCGCCGGACGGAAGATGGCCAGCGGGACCAACCCGAGCAGCAAGACCGCGACAAAGCCCAGGTTGTAGAGCGACAGATACAGGACGGAAACCAACGCGTTATACATAATCTTCACTTCGTCGTCATTGACAAGGAATCGAGCGGGAGAGTCCTACTAAACGGGGGCGGCAGTCAGCGAATGGAACGCCGCTTCCAAGCCGCGACCTTGCGGATCGAGACCCGCCACCGGGCCGTCGTACACCAGCCGACCTTCATTCACCAGAATGACGCGGCTGGCCATGGCCTGCACTTCCTGCAAAATGTGGGTGGAGAGGAGGATGGTCTTTTCGACGGCGATTTTGCGGAGGGCATTGCGGACCTCGGCGATTTGATTGGGATCGAGACCGGCGGTCGGCTCGTCCATGATGATGACGTCCGGCTCGTGCAGCAGGGCCTGGGCCATGCCGACGCGTTGGCGAAACCCCTTGGAGAGCTTGCCGATCGGCTTGTGGACCACGCTTTCCAAGGCGCACAGCTCGATGACGGCATCAATCCGGTCACGCTTGTAGCTCGACTTCATTCCCCGCGCATCCGCGAAAAAGCTGAGCAGGCTGTGCGGCGTCATGTCGGGATAGAGCGGGCCGTTTTCCGGCAGGTATCCCAGGCGCGCGGAGCCCGCCAGGCGATCCGAGCCCATATCGTGGCCGGCAATCTTGGCCGTCCCTTCGGACGGGGCCAGATAGCCGGTGAGGAGCTTCATCGTGGTGCTCTTGCCGGCCCCGTTGGGGCCGAGAAACGCCACCAGTTCCCCCTGATTCACGGTAAAACTGACGCTCTTCACGGCAGCGAAAATGCCGTAAAACTTGGAGAGGCCGATGGCCTCAATCATGGGAACGCCGGAGTGAGGAGTGGGCTTTTTTTCGGTCATTGCTGTCAGGTTCCGGCGAAAGTGGGGTAGGCTTCCAGCCTGCCAAGTGCGGATGGCTTATTTCGAAGGTCGGAGCTCCGCTCCGTCCTGCTACCAATAAAGCGAGCCGGCATCTCCTCCGGCTCGCGCAAGCTATAGCAGTATAAAGGTTTCTGGCCAGCGCTCAACGTGGCGGACCGAAGAAAACTCGGCCGTTAACACCCCTGAATTACGCGAGAAAATGGGGAATGGTTCGGGCCGCAAGGCTCCGGAACCCCTCCGATGCAGCTAGCGAACCCGCACGGAGTATTGCCGTCCCCCTCCCAGTTCGCGGCTCATTCTCCCCGCATTTCCCGGCCATTTTTCTCGAACCAGTCCAGCCACGACAGTACGATGGCGTCGCTGATGGTCTTTCCCTGGCGCAGCTCGGCTGGCGTCTTTCCCCAGTAGAAGCCGACCCAGCCGTCCGCGTGCTCGCGGGAGGCTAGGAGGAACTTCTCGAACTCGTCGAGCGGGGCTTTCAGCAGGAAGGTCTCTTCAATGACGACCGGCTTGCCGGTTTTGGCAAAGCCCTTCAGCGTTTCGAGGTCCTCGGCGAGCTTTCCCTGGGCGGGATAGAGGTGGATGCAGAGGAAGTCGAGCTCGGGGGCGATTTTGTCGGGGACAAAGCCGCTGGTGAGGCCGGGACGGTCGAGGCTCCAGTCGACGAGGCCGATCGTGACGAGATGTTTCTTATCTACTTCGCGAATTGCCGCCACTAGATGCTTTGTCCATGCGACGGCGACGTCGGGCCGCTTGCGCTCCGCCTGGTCCAAAGTAATGACCTGCACAAAGTGCTTGCCGCCGAACGGCGGGCCAAGCCAGTCCTTCTCCTTCCGCTTGCCGCCGGGAACCACCGGCTCATTCATGAGGTCGTAGCAGAAGATTGCGGGGCTTTCGGCGCAGGTCTTGGCGACCGCTTTCCAGAAGGAAGCCTGCGCCTTCCAGCGGCCTGTTTCGTCTAGCTCGTCGTACCAGGCGGGGACGTCCTGCTTGTGGTAACAGCCCAGGCCCGTCAGATCGATGTAGAGCCCCGTCTTCTCCGCCAAGGCGAGCAGCTTCATGAGTTGTGCCAGCGATTTCTCGTTGGGCTTATCCGCGGCTTCCATGAATTTGCCGAATTGGATGTGCATCCGCACGACATTCGCCCCCAGCTCCTTCATCTCGGCAAAGTCCGCCTCGACCTTCGGCCATTCCTTCTCCCAGTAATCCTCAATCAGCCGGCCTTCTTCGTCATGGTCGTAGTTGAAACCCCAGGGGACGAATTTTTTGCCGGTATCCTTCGCGACGAAGCCGGAGCTGTCTTTGGCGACTTCGATCAGCGACAGTCGAACTGGCGGCTCGTCCGCGGAAGCCACGAGCGCGGACATCAGCAGCAAAGGGGGCGTCAAAGCGATGAGATAGTGCATGAATAGCTCTCGTTGGTTCTCGGAATGAATGACGGCTTCGCTGAGCACGCCCATTCTATGCGACAAGAGTGCCTTTTGCCTGCCACAATTTGCCCCCGCGCTTGCTGGTGGCTGTGTAAGTCGGCAGCTACAATGCCGGGGCCTTGGCGGACGATTGGTCTGCCAGGCTCCCGCCTGATTCTCCAGCCAGTCGATTTTCGTTAATCGCCAGAAGCCCATGAGCAAATTCGACTCGACCGTGCCCGCTCCCGCTCTGACCGGAACCCAGTGGCTGATCTGCGTCATCGCCGCCATCGGGTTCGCGTTTGATATCTACGAGCTCTTGATGATGCCGCTGATTGCGCCGCCGGCCCTGGCGGAGCTGCTGCATGTCGATCCTTACACGGACAGCGGTTTCAAGGCCATTGCCAACTGGAACACCTACATCATGTGGGCCAGCGCCATTTGCGGCGGCACGTTCGGCCTCTTGGGAGGTTATTTGACGGACCGCTTCGGCCGCCGCCGGGTACTGACGTGGAGCATTCTGCTCTATGCGTTCTCCGCCCTGGCCGCGGGCTTCAGCACCAGCCCGATGATGCTGCTGGTGCTCCGCTGCACGACGTTCATCGGCGTCTGCGTGGAGTTCGTCGCCGCCGTCGCCTGGCTCGCCGAGCTCTTTCCCAATCCCAAGCAACGCGAAGCCGTCCTCGGCTTTACGCAGGCATTTTCCTCCGTAGGTGGTCTACTGGTGACTCTGGCGTTTTGGGCAATCAACTCCAACCGCGACCTGCTGCCGGCCATCTTCGGGACGTTCGATCCGGCCACGCAGAGTCTGGTCTGGCGCTACACGCTCATCTCCGGCGTCATCCCCGCGCTGCCGCTGATCATCATTCGGCCCTTCCTGCCAGAATCTCCCGTCTGGCAGGAGAAGATGACCAAGGGGACTTTGAGGCGACCCAATATTGGCGAGCTGTTTCAACCCTCCCATCTTCGGGCCACTCTGGTGACGGCATTCTTGTTTGCGTGCAGCTACGGCGTGGCGTTTGGCGCCATTCAACTCCTGCCGCAGATTGTGCCGGGGCTGGTGAAGGAACTTGGTCCGATTCCCAAGATGCGCACGGATTATGAAAAGCTTGTCAAGGAACAGGGCAAGGAAGCTAAGGGCGCAGTCGCGCTCTCCACCAAGCTCAAAGATCTCGACAAGAAGCGGCAGACGGTGGTCAAGGACGTGCAACTCTGGCAGGAGCTCGGCGGGCTCATCGGACGATTTGCTTTAGCCGGACTAGCGATGATTGTCCTAAGCCGGCGAAATCTGCTGCGGATGTTTCAGGTTCCCGCCTTGCTCGTTGTGCCGCTGGTGTTCCTGTTTCCCGCGGCTGGAAAGACACCCGAGGGGATTCTCTCGGCGCTGCACACGGACAATATCATGCTGCTGAAGATCGGCATCTTCGTCACCGGCTTTTTGATCGTCGCCCAGTTCAGCTTTTGGGGAAACTATTTGCCCCTGGTTTATCCAGTCCATCTTCGCGGCACGGGCGAAGGGTTTGCCGCCAACGTCGGCGGGCGAATGGTGGGGACCGCGGCCAACGCGCTGACCACGCTCGTGTTCTTTCCAATATTCCTCGGAGACGCCACAGCCATCAAACCCCCCGGAGCGATGGGCCTGGCAGCCGGAACCGCGGCCGCGATCATTCTTGTGCTGGCCTTTCTCGGCAGCTTCTTCCTGCCGGAACCCAAGCCCGAAGACATGGCGGAGTAAGCCGAATTCCGAGTCGAAGTCGCGTTTTTGCTGCGCCCTGCCGCTATTCTGGTGGCCAGCGTAAAATGCGCTCCTTCGTGGTCATTTTCAGTCCCATTTCGCAGGTTTGCTTTCTATGTCTGTCCATTTCGACGCTGCCACTACCCTGCTGCAATTGGACCTCGCCGCCACTGCCAAAAAAGTAACGCCTGCCGCGGCCGCGAATATCAAGACCTGGCTGACCGAACCGCGGTACAGCGAGTACGCCGCCCAGGTGGCCCAGCACATCACAGCCGGCAAGTGGAAAGAGCTCGACGACGCGTTCTGGACCATCATTCCCTTCGGCACCGGCGGCCGGCGCGGCAAGATGTATCCCATTGGCTGCAATGTGATCAACGACCGGACGATTGGCGAGAGTGCCCAGGGACTGGCGACTTACGTGCTGGAACAGAACCTTCCGAAGGATGAGTTGTCTTGTGCCATCGCCTACGACACGCGGCATAACTCGCGGCACTTCGCGGAGCTGTGCGCTTCGATCATGGTGGCGAATGGCTTTAAGGTCTACTTTCTGGATGACTATCGCAGCACGCCGGAACTGTCGTTCCTGGTCCGCTTCAAAAAATGTGCCTGCGGCATCATGGTCCCCGCCAGCCACAATCCGCCGCGCGACAACGCGGTGAACGTCTACTGGTCGAGCGGCGCACAAGTGGTGCCGCCGCACGACAAGACCATTGTCGAGCGAGTGATGAGCACGGCCGAGATCAAGAAGGCGGACTTTCAAGCCGCCGTGAAGGAAGGAAAGGTCGTTTTCTGCACCGAGAAAGTGGATGCCGCCTTCACCAAAGCCGTCGCCAGCCAAGCGTTTCCGGGCTCGCGGGACCTCAAAATCATCTTCTCGCCACTGCACGGCGTGGGTGAATCCGCCGTTTGTCCGGCTCTCGCTGTCGACGGCTTCAAGGATGTTGAAGTCTTCGCCCCGCATCGCGAGCGGAGCGGCGATTTTCCCAATGGTCCTGGCCACGTTTCCAACCCCGAAAACCCAGCCGTCTTCGACGCCCCGATCACGCGGGCTCAGGAAACCGGTGCCGATGTCATCCTCGCCACGGACCCCGACTGCGACCGGATGGGCTGCGCCGCGCCGCTCTCCGTTCGGCGCGGGTCTCCTGCTGTTCGGCACGGGTCTCCTGACCCCGCCGAAACGCCTGACCGCAGGTCTCCCTGGGCCACTTTCACCGGCAATCAGCTCGGCGCGCTCCTGGCCGACTACGTCTGCGAGCAGAGAAAGAAAGCGGGGAGCCTGACGAAAGAGCACTACCTGGTCACGACGCTCGTCACCACCCAGATGATCCGCCGCATCGGCGACTCGTATGGCGTGAAAACTTTCGACAATCTGCACGTCGGCTTCAAATGGATCGCCCAGCAGATCGATGCGGCCGGGCCGGAGAAGTTCCTCTTCGGGACGGAAGAGTCGCACGGCTTTCTCGTCGGCACGCACGTCCGGGACAAGGATGCCGCCGTCGCCTGCATGCTAATGGCGGAACTAGCGGCTCAGGTCAAAGCGTCCGGCAAAACGCTGCACGAAAAGCTCGACTCCCTCTATTGGCAGCACGGCTATCACGGCGAGCAGCTCCTCAACGTCACCATGACGGGCTCGGCGGGAATGGCCCGGATGCAAACGCTGATGCAGAACTTCCGCACTTCGCCGCCCACATCGCTCGGCGGCCTGGCGGTGAAGCAAGTGCGGGACTATGCCAACCTTACCCCCAAGGGAGACATGGTCATCCTCGACCTCGCCGAAAGCGACAACTACATCGCCGTCCGCCCCAGCGGCACCGAGCCCAAGGTCAAGTTCTACATGTTCACCTACGTCCCCGCCGAACAGCTTGCGAACTTGGGGCAGACAAAGCAGGCCATGAAAGAGCGGCTGGCGAAGTTCGAGGGGGACTTGAAGGCGTATGCGGAAAGGGCCTGAAAGGTGAAGACTTCCGAGATTATCGCGGTATAATGGTCGAAAGCCTGTACAAGTCCAAATAGGATCCCCAATCGTGATCGCTGAAGTCCCTAACACCGTTTCCAAGCTGTGTGCCATCGAGCTGCCGGCCGTTTCTATTCCTCAGAGCGCATTGACTTTTCGTGGCTTTTGCCAATGGGCGTGCTCAGATGCCTTTCCGGAAAAGACCAAAATCTGCTTGATTGGAAAGGAAATCATCGTCGATATGAACCCTGAAAAAGCAGACTCACATGTCAGTGTCAAACAGGCAATTTATCGGACCATGAGCCAGTTAATTGAAGAGCAGGACATGGGTTTGTTTTTTCCCGACGGACTACTTATTGTTCACGAAGCCGCTGAGCTTTCCAACATGCCGGACGCATCCTTGATTAGTCGTGAATCCATTCGCGATGGGCGAATCAAGCGAATACCGGATGAGTTTGGTGACGACTGTTCCGCGCTCGAAGGCTCTGCGGACTGGGTGCTGGAAATCATTTCCCAGTCATCGGTGCAGAAGGACACGGTCTTGTTGCGACAGAAATACTTTCGCGCCGGCGTTGTGGAGTATTGGATTGTCGACGCGCGCAAAACGGATCAAACAGACCTGCAGATTCTGGTCCGAGGCAAGAGAGGCTTTGTCGCTCAGCCCCGAGTTGGTGGTTGGAGCAACTCTCCCTTGTTTGGACGCCGTTTCTCATTGCAACGGCGCACCTACGAAGGGGACTTTTGGAGGTTTGAGCTGTTGGTGGCTTCGAGCGCCAGGTGAACGAACAGGATGCCAGCTTCTGACGAATTCGAAGAGTCTCTCCTCGACGCTGAGTCCGCGCCGCCCGAGCCCATCGATCCCGAGCCCGATTCCGCCCTCGTCGATGCCGCGCTGGATGCCGCCGCCGAGGGGAACACGGACGAAGCCGCTTGGGACTTCGCCTTTCGTCGGGCGGCGGCTAAGGTGCGAGAGTTTCCCCGGAAACCGGGCGTGTACTTGATGAAGAACGCGGCCGGCACGGTCATTTATGTTGGTAAGGCGAAGAACCTTCGCAGCAGGGCGGGGAGTTATTTTCTCGCCGGGGCGAAAGTGGAATTCCGCACCCGCGAATGGGTGCAGGAAATCGCCGATGCGGACTATATCGAATGCGACAGCGACGTCGATGCCCTGCTCACGGAGTCCCGCCTGATCAAGGACATCCAGCCCAAGTACAACCTGGAGCTCAAGGACGACAAAACATTCCCGTACTTGATGATTTCGGTCCGCGAGGACTTTCCCCGCGTCGAAGTCACCCGCCAGCCGCCGGAAAAGGGAGCTCGCCTCTTTGGTCCGTTCGCCAACGCCGGGGCACTCCGCGGAGCGATGCAGGTGCTGCAACGCATCTTCAAGTTCCGGACGTGCAGCTTGGACATTGACGACGGCGATGAGCGCTGGAAATGGTTCCGTCCCTGTCTGCTCGCTAGCATCAAGCAGTGCACCGCCCCCTGCAACCTGCGCATCAGCAAGGAAGAATACAAGCACGACATCCAGCGGCTGATTACGTTCATGGAAGGGGGGAAGACAAAGCTGCTCAGGCAAATGAAGGAGGAAATGGCAGAGGCGGCTGGACTGCTCGAGTTCGAAAAAGCGGGCCGCCTGCGGGATGAGATCAAAATGCTCGAGTCACTCGACCGCCGCGGCGACATCGACACTCACGCCCAGCCCGAGGTCTTTTACATCGATCCGAAAAAAGGACTCGCCGGCCTGAAGAAAATCCTGAACCTTGTCGAACAGCCGCGAACGATTGAGGGGGTGGACATCGCCCACCTCGGCGGCGGCGACACGGTCGCCAGCGTCGTCCAGTTTCTGGACGGCCTGCCGTTCAAGCCGGGCTACCGGCGGTACAAGATTGGCGGCGTGCAAGGCATCGACGATTTCCGCAGCATTCACGAGGTCATCGCCCGCCGCTATCGCCGGCTCGCTGATCAAGACGAAGTCTTTCCCGATATCCTGCTGATCGACGGCGGCAAAGGGCAGCTCAGCGCCGCCCTGGCTGCGTTCCGGGACCAGGAAATCACGCCGCCGACGCTGCTCTCGCTCGCCAAGCAGGAAGAGGAAATCTATCTCCCCGGCCAGTCCGAGCCACTCCGCCTCAGCCGCCACTCCTTCGCCCTCCGGCTCTTGCAATACGTCCGGGACGAAGCCCACCGCTTCGCCCAGCACTACCACCACCTGCTGCGGCGGAAGCGGCAGCGGGGGGAGTGAACTCGCGGAATGCCCCAAGTGGCTCACCCCATTGGCTTCTCGTTTACGTCGAGCTCGCCGCGCCTCTCCAGCCGCTTGTAGAGTATCAGCGAGTAGGCCACCGGGACCAGCGATCCGACGATCATGGACGCGACGACCGTGATGATCACGGCTGGGAGCGGGACCGGCAGCACGACGGCAAGCAGGCCGAGGATCGCCGCGCCGACGAAGGTTCTTCCTGCCAGCCGATGGGTTTCATTCCAGACCCGTTCGCTAGCCAGCGTCCAGGGAGTGCGCACGCCAACGTATAAGTTGCGGCGAACCTTGCCCAGCACGTTTCCGAGCAGGCAGAACATCACCAGCATTCCCGCCAGCATGGCCCGCGTGATGTCTACCTTGCCGGACCAGGCCGCCCACATGAGGAGCCCGTGCAGATACACAAACATGGCTGTCAGCACCAGCAGGATGAACCAATAAGTCGAGCGGAACGAATCCACGGCGAACGGCTTGGGCGAGAGCCAGGGAATCGCCCAGAACAGCAGCAGGAATCCAATCAAGATGGCCGGCGTCAGCAAGGACCAAATCCTCGCGCCGTGGCCGTCCACTTCACCTTGGATGTTCCAGTGAATCGGAATTCTCTCCGGCAACTGCGGATAGATGATCAGCGTCGCGACAAGAGCCGCGGTCGTGAGCAGAAGGGATAGGATGATGTAAAGACGTGTCATGGCGTTTTTCTCCGCCCGGCTTTGTCGCCCAAGAGGTCCCACAGCCAGGCAAGGACATCCTGGGCGACGGTGGTGTTCAGGGAATAAATCTGCTGCTGCCCCTCCCGCCGACAGGTGACGAGGTCCGCCTCTTTGAGGATGGAAAAATGGTGCGACATCGACGGCTTGGTCATGTCGAATTTCTGTGCCAATTCGCCAGCCGACATCTCCCCTTTTCCGAGCAGGCGCAATATCTCCCGGCGAGTCGGGTCGGCAAGCGCTTTGAAGACGTTGTTGGTCATTCGCTGGCGGAGGGATAATATTTAGACGATTGGCTAAGTATCTAATTATGAGCAGTGCGAGTCAAGACCTTAATTACGGCAGGAGACGTTGCGCCTGCCGCCTACCTCCAGTCGCTCGCTGGCATTTCAGGAAATATTTTGCAGAAAATTGTCTCTAAGTATTGACTGTGACAACAGGAGATCCCTAAAAATGGAGAATGCCGGGGGGGACGGTCTGCCGCCCTTGGGCTCGGCCTGTGGGTGGTAAAAACCTGGCAGCGAGGCGACCGAAACGCGGCGTCAAACCTGTTTCCATCCACGGATACGCATCAGTGGCTTTTTATGAATCAAGAACTGGGGCATGAATCAAGGTTAGGACGACATGAATCATCGCAAGTTATTGTATTTTCATGGGTTGCATAAATGTGAATCGTCGTGAGGTTTGAAAAACAAATGCTCTGAATCATGAATAAATCCGCTCCGACGGGGGGTGACCAGTCGGGGAACGCGGGTCCGGCTGGCGTTTTGAGAAGGGAAAGGGAATGGGCATGAAATCGACGTTGTATGCCGACGTTTTGACTCGCCTCGGAATTCGCGAGGTCAACTCTGGCGTCTTTGCCGGAGAGTTCGCTTCCCAGCCCGGCGGAGCGGAGATTGCCTCTCTCAATCCGGCGACAGGCGAGGTCATTGCCCGCGTGCGGTCAGCTTCGCGGACGGACTATGAACGGGCCGTGGCCGTGGCGAAACAGGCGTTCGAGTCCTGGCGACTGGTGCCGCCGCCGCGCCGGGGGGAAGTGGTGCGGCTCATCGGCGATGCGCTCCGGCGGCACAAAGAGGACTTGGGGCTGCTGGTGACGCTGGAGGTCGGCAAGATCCGCAGCGAAGGGGCCGGCGAAGTGCAGGAAATGATCGACATGTGCGACTACGCGGTGGGGCTGTCGCGGCAGCTCTACGGCCTTACCATCGCCAGCGAGCGGGCCAACCACCGGATGCTCGAACAGTGGCATCCGCTCGGTCCCGTCGGCATCATCACAGCCTTCAATTTTCCTGTCGCGGTCTGGGCCTGGAACGCGATGCTGGCTGCCGTCTGCGGCGACACGTGCATCTGGAAGCCGTCGCACCTGACGCCGCTGACGGCGATTGCCGTGCAGAACATCGTGGACGAAGTGCTGCGGCCGCTCGGCTACTCCGGCGTCTTCAGCCTCGTCGTTGGGGACCGCGACGTGGGGGAATGGATGGCGGAAGACTCTCGCTTGCCGCTCATTTCCGCTACGGGCAGCACGGCGATGGGGAAGAGCGTCGGGGCCGTCGTTGCGGGCAGGATGGGACGCTCGCTGCTGGAGCTTGGCGGGAACAACGGCTTAATCCTGACGGAGTCGGCTGATCAGGATTTGGCTCTGCGTGCGGTGCTGTTCTCTGCAGTCGGAACAGCCGGTCAGCGCTGCACAACATTGCGGCGGCTCATTATTCATGAATCGACTGCGGACGCCTTCGTTAACAAACTGGCGAAAGCCTACGGCAGCGTACCGATTGGCGATCCCTCCGAGGAGGGCGTGCTGCTGGGGCCGCTGATTCATGAAAAAGCAGTGGAGCAAATGATCGCCGCGGTGGAACAAGCGAAGAAAGAAGGCGGCACGGTCGTCTGCGGCGGCGGAAGGGTGAATCGCCCAGGACATTTCGTGCAGCCGACGATCATTCGAGCAAAACGCGGGATGAACATCGTCTCGTGCGAGACGTTCGCGCCAATACTTTACGTTCTGACGTTCAAAGCGCTCGACGAAGCCATCGCCATCCACAACAGCGTCCCGCAGGGACTCTCGTCCGCCATTTTCACCGAGCGGCTCAAGGACGCCGAGCGATTCCTGTCGGCAGCCGGCAGCGATTGCGGC
>SXOA01000084.1 GCA_005778405.1 Planctomycetaceae bacterium | reverse complement strand
GTGATAGTAGCCCGTACGCTCCGCGTGCCGGCATGTCCGCTCACGGAGTGAGCGGACTACTTACTGCCGCTCGCCGCAAGCTTCCCCACTCCGTCGCCATCGCTGCCGCCAGCGGTGGCGTGGCTCTCGCCGTGCTGCTGGGAGTGGTGTTCTATCTGCAGACCTCCCAAGGAACGACAATCCGCATCGAAATCGTCGATCCTGCCATAAAGGTCGTCCTCGACGAGAACAGTGCGACCTTCGAGGGGATCGACAAGGTGCATCAAATCAAGGTCGAGCCAGGTAAACATGGGCTAGCTATTACCCGCGGCACCTTCAAATTCAATACCGACAAGTTTGAACTGAGGAAGGGGGAGACGCTCAGACTGAGCGTTACGTACCTGGAGGGAGAAGTGCGCGTCGCGCGGGCGGATGGTGAACCGCTCAAGGTCGTTTCCGCCACTTTGCCTGCGTCAGCGCCTTCGTCAGCTTCAGCCACAGGCTACGCTCTGGAATTCAACGGCAAGGACAGCTACGTCGATCTGCCGACGCTGCGGTATGACGGTTCGCACCCAATCACGATCGAGGCCAAAATTCGCCCCGGTAGAGAAAATGCCGGGTCTGTCATGACGGCCCTTTGGCTAGGTCTCTTTTCGGACAATTTCATCGTCGGCTCAACCGGCTCCGCCAGTAGCGTTAGTCTTGTTCAATCGCCGGAGCAAAAAAACGCGATCCACTTGGCCGCGGTCGTAGACGAGTCCGTTATCTGTCTTTATCTCAATGGGAAGCTTCAAGGAAACCGCACTCTAAATAGGGCCTATCGAGAATTGGTCGAAAGTAACCAAGTCAATCGAGGATTTATGATCGGTGCCAACGGCGAAATCGGTTCGGCAAAACCAGGCGAAGCCCGTCAGATGCGGCATCCCTTAGACGGCATCGTCGATGAAGTTCGCATCTCCAAAGTTGCCCGCTACACGGCCGATTTCACCCCAGACCTTCGCTTCGAACCCGACGTCGACACGCTCGCCCTCTACCACTTCGACGAAGGCCAGGGGGACGTGCTGAAAGACTCCTCCGGCAACAACCACCACGGCAAGATCTTCGGAGCGAAGTGGGTGCGCGAGGGCGACAACGCAATCAAGTCCATCGCTCGCTGGCAAGGCTGGCCGAAGGACGCCCCTGCGCCGGCCATCTCGCCGTTTGACGCGAAACAAGCCAGGAAGCATCAAGAGGAATGGGCCGAGTTCCTTGGCGTGCCCGTGGAGTATGCGAACAGCATCGGCATGAAGTTCGTCCTGATCCCGCCCGGGGAGTATCTAATGGGAAGTCCGGCAACGGAGGTAAACGAACTTGTGAAAGCGTGGGACGCAAATGACACCCGCGGTCCAATTTGCATCAAAAGTGCTACGCCGCATCATCGAGTGATTCTGACTCGCCCTGCTTACGCGAGTGTCCATGAAGTGACGCAAAAGGACTATCAGACGGTGATGGATTCCAATCCATCGGTGTTTGCGAAGACTAGTGAGACCAAGGAGTTGGCCGAGAAAGTTGCGGGCATGGATACAGCCGACTTCGCGGTCGACAGCGTCAGTTGGCTCGACGCGACTGATTTCTGCAGTGCCTTGAGTCGCCGCGAAAAGCTCGAAGCGTGTTACTCCCGCGTGGAGAACAAAGTCACGCTGCGCGAAGCCAATGGCTACCGGCTCCCTTCCGAGGCGGAGTGGGAATTCGGTTGCCGCGCCGGGAGCATAACTCCCTACTCGGTCGGGGATGAAGACGCGGACTTGCTCAAGGCGGGCTGGTTTAGCGGAAATTCTGGCGGCCGGCGGCATGCCGTGGGGGAATTGCAGTCCAATCCCTTTGGCCTCTACGACCTCCATGGAAATGCGTGGGAGTGGGTGCAGGATTGGTGGGAGCCGAGTTATCCGGAGCCGATGATTGGGCAGCCGGCTGTCAATCCGCAGAACGAATCCTTAACGGGCAAGTCGGAACGGGTCCTTCGTGGTGGAAACTGGCGAGGAATCGCTTCCCTCTGCCGTTCCTCCTTTCGCGACGCCCGCGATTATTGGCACCGTCACCAGGACTATGGGTTTAGGGTCTGGTTGTCGGTGGATGCAGTGAAGGCTGCAATAGGCGAACGCAAGTCAGTACCCGTTGCCCGTGATCGGGAAGCCAACGGGACGGTCTTTCCGGCCTACGCCGCCGCCCCTTTGCATCTCGTCAAGCAAAAAGAGGACTATGCGAACGTCCGCGCGGAATTGGACCTACTTCAGAAATCGTCCAAGCAGAATTATCACGTCGTCATTCTGCAGACTTTGGGGGACTACGCCCCTCGCGGGGCCGAGTATCTAAGCACGCTGGCCGAACAGTGGCGGCAGGAGACGGCGCAAAGCCAGACGCCGTTTGATGCCGAGCGGCTCGTGATTATCGTGATGTCGATCAACGACCAGCATTTGGAAATCTATTTTGGGCCGAAGTTGAAGGACGGTTTGGGCCTCGAAGGGCCGCCTGTGACGAAGGAACTGCTGGTGCCCTACTTCTTATCCTACGCGCAGCAGGGAAAGCTGAGCGAAGGGCTCGTTTCGCTTTTGAGGGGTACGGAAAAATGGATCGCTGACCGGGAAGCCACAAAGGATGACAAACCCAAGTAAAGGGTTGCACACCTTTGAGTGGCACCGGCAGTCAAGCTACGACACACAAACTCAGCCCTCGCGCGCGACCAGGCCGACGGCGGGCCGGGGGGGACGAGGGGGTAGCGGGCTGGGCGATGTCAGATACGAATGCCAAAGCGTTGTCGCAGGGCCGCCTTGGCCGCGTGAAAGCCGCACATGCCGTGGACTCCGCCGCCGGGAGGCGTGGAACTCGAGCCGATGTAAAGTTGCTTCAAGGGTGTGGTGTAGGGGGAAATGCGAATGGCCGGTCGCGTAAAAAGTTGCCGAAAATCCTGGATGCCGCCGCCGATGTCACCGCCGATGTAGTTGGCGTTGTGCTCCTGAAAGTACGCCGGGGACATCGCATGGCGAGCCAGTATGCAGTCCCGAAAGCCAGGAGCGAACCGCTCCATCTGACTCTCGATGATTTGGGTCATGTCCACCGTTGAACCATGCGGCACATGGCAGTAGGCCCAACCGGTTTGCTTGCCTTCTGGGGCGCGGGTGGGATCGAACAGGCTTTGCTGGGCAACGAGGACATAGGGCCGATCGCAGATTTCGCCCCGTGAAGGCGCTCGTTCGGAAACGACAATTTCTTCCAACGTACCGCCGAGATGGATCGTGGCCGCGCGGGAGCACTCTTTCGCTTTCCAAGGAATCGGCTGGCTGAGGGCCCAGTCGAGCTTGAAGACGCCGGCACCGTAGCGGTAGCGCTGCAGCTGCCGCTTGTAGCCGGCGGGGAGGCGATGGCCGGCCATTTCTAGCATCTGCTTGGGGGTGACATCGAGCAGGATGGCCTTCGCGGGAGGCAACTCGTCGATATTGGTCACCCGCTGGCTAGTCACCACTTCGCCGCCTAGCGTCTTCAAGTAGGAAATGAGGGCGTCCGTGATCTTCTGCGAGCCCCCTTTCGGCAGCGGCCAGCCGACGCGGTGCCCGGCGATGCCGAGCATCAAGCCGACCGCCGCACTCGGCATCTGGTCCAAGGGGAGGACACTATGCCCGGCGATGCCAGCGAAGAGGGCACGGGCCTTCTCGGTGCGAAAACAGCTGCTTGCCAGACCACGGGCGGAGCGAAGCGCCGAGAGGCCGAAGCGAAGGCCGAGGAGCGGGCTGCGGGGAATGCGGAACGGACCGAGGAGGTCGGCGTAAAGCCTATCCGCCCCATCGACCAGAGGCTGGAAAAGTCGGCGATAGGCATTTGCATCTTCGCCGAGTCTTTCTGCTGTTTCATCGACAGAGCGTTCCAGCACTGCCGCCGTCCCGTCATCCAGCGGATGCGCGAGCGGAGCGGGAGGATGAATCCACTCCACTCCGTGTTCTTCCAGCGGTACCGACTTGAAGAAGGGCGACGCCAGCCCCATCGGATGAATGGCCGAGCAGACATCGTGCAAGTACCCCGGCAGCGTCAACTCGCTCGTTCGCGCCCCGCCCCCCGGCTGCTTGTTCGCTTCCAGCACGAGAACCTTCAACCCCTCGCGCGCGAGCGTGATGGCAGCGGCAAGGCCGTTGGGTCCGGAGCCGACGATGATGGCGTCATAGCCGCTGGAACTCATCGCGGCTACTTTCTTTTGAGCTTCCAAACGTCGCTCTGCATATTGTTCCCCGCCACCATCCAGAGCGCGTCGTCGTGGACGTAGAGGCTGGCGGCATGGCGGGGGGCCCAGGGCGTTTTGGGAACTTCGGCCCAATGTTCGCCGGCCGCGGAATGCCAAACGTCGTTGCGATTGGCCTTGGCGTACCCTTCCATCACCCAGAGCCGGCCGTCCCACACGGCGACATCGTGATACTGGCGGGCCGCCCAGGGCGCGGCTTTGGTGTGCTCTTTCCAGTGGATGCCGTCGGCGCTGCTCCATACGTCGTTGAAGTACTTTCGCTGCGGAATCTTGGGGGTGTCGTAGGTTCCGCCGCCGAGAATCCATATCCGCCCATCCTTCACCGCGCTGCCGCCGATCATTCCCCGCTGCGGCCAGAAGGGTTCGACTGGTTTGACCTGTTCCCAGGATACGCCGTCGGTGGTGGTCCAGATGTCGCGGTAAAAGATTTCCTCGGCGGCTCCAATAGGAGGAATGGTCTGGCCGCCGATGACCCAGATCTTGTCGTTGAAGACGGCAGTGTAGTGCAGCACTCGCGGCCCCCACGGCACCGGCTTGTCCTTGTTGACGAAGGTCCACGTTTTGCCGTCGGTGCTGTTCCAAACATCGTTCTGATAGGTTCCTTGATTGGCGTCGCCGCCGACGATCCACATTTTGTCCCTGTAGACCACATAGCCGGCGGTGTGGCGGCCTTCCCAGTCTTTGGTCTTATCGAATGTGCGATCGAGAAACGTGTTCGGCTTGATAAGAGTCCATTCCTTGCCATCGACGCTGTTCCAAACTTCGTTGTTGCAGATCCGCGGGAAGCTCTTTTTGTCGCCCGGATTCCAGCCGCCAAGGAACCACATCTTACCCTGATAAGTGAGCGCCCCGGCCCCATCCCGCGGCGCGAAGGCGGCTTTGGCGGTGACTTGCTGCCACTCGTACTGGGGCTCGGCGGCCAAGCCGATTGCTGCCAGAGAGGTAATCAAGACAGACGCCAATAGGCGGAAAGATTGCAGAGCCATGGGTGGGCGAATCATGAAGAGGTTAGTAAAACGTGGACACGTTATGATAGCCGGTTGAAGTTCCCAGTGTCGCAAAAAGTGCTCATCATCCGCTTCCTATTTTCTTGCCACCCATTTTCTTGCCGAAAGAGAAGAGTTTGACAAGAAAATGGGCGGCAAGAAAATTGGGCAGAGTTGCGGGACGCCGCGCCGCTCTCGACAATGGTCCCAGGAGAATAGAATCATGCTTCAGATGCTCCCTCGCTGGCGCTTTGGGTTAGTGGCGGTTTGCCTCGCCTTCACGATTGTTTCATCAGCCACGGCCGACGAGCCCAGCATTCCCCTTCCGGACAAGTTCCCGAGAGTCCCGCCGAAGGAGCCAGCGGAGGCCCTCAAGTCCTTTGAGTGCCAGCACGGCTTCTCGATGCAACTGGTCGCGGCCGAACCACTGGTGATGGACCCAGTGGATATGGCCTACGACGAGGATGGACGGGGCTATGTCGTGGAGATGCGGGACTATCCGTTCCCCGAAGAGAAGAACGCCGAGCCCAAAGTCTTTCTTGGCCAGGTGCGGCTGCTGTTTGACGATGACGAGGATGGGCGGATGGACCGGAGCACGGTTTTTGCCGATCAGCTCGCCTGGCCGACAAGCGTTTGCTGCTGGAAAGGAGGCGTGTTCGTCGCCGCCGCGCCGGACATTTGGTACTTCAAAGACAAGAACGGCGACGGCAAGGCCGACGAGCGACGAAAAGTCTTCACCGGCTTCAGCCGCTACAACGTGCAAGCGATCATGAACAACATGAAGTGGGGGCTGGATCACCGCATCTATGGCTCGGCCGCGGGAAACGGCGGCGACATTCGGCAGGCTGGCGAAGAGCATGAGAAGGACAAACGGGTTTCGCTCGCCCGGCGTGATTTTCGCTTCGATCCCGTCACCGAGAAGCTGGAAGCGACCAGCGGCGGCGAGCGGTATGGCAACTGCTTTGACGATTGGGGAAACCGGTTCGTCTGCAACATCCGCAATCCGGTGCAGCACGTCGTTCTGCCGGCACACTACCTGGCCCGCAACCCGCACTTGGTGGTGCCGCGGACGGTGAATGACGTGGCCGAATCGGGGGATCAGCTCCGGACCTATCGCATCAGCGAACCGGAAGCGTGGCGCACGTACCGAGCCCAGCGGTGGTCGCTCGACCGGGTCAACTATCCTCGTAGCGAGCTGATTGGCGCCGGCTTCTGGACCAGCAGCAGCGGCGCGACCGTGTATCGTGGCGGGGCGTACGGCGATGCCTTTCGGGACAACGTCTTCATCGGCGAAGTGGCCGGCAATCTCGTCCACCGGCAAATCCTTACCCGCGACGGCGTCACATTCAAATCCCGCCGGGCCGATCCGGACACGGAGTTCGTCCGCTCCACCGACAACTGGTTCCGCCCCGTCAACTTTGTAAACGGGCCCGACGGTTGCCTGCATGTCCTCGACATGTACCGCGAAACCATCGAGCACCCCTGGAGCATCCCCGACGACATCAAAGCCAAGCTCGACCTCCAAAGCGGCAACGACCGAGGCCGCATCTGGCGCCTCACACCGCCGGGCTTTCAGTTGGCGAAGTCCATGCCGAAGTTTCCGAAGCTGAGCAAGGCCAGCACCGAAGAACTCGTCGCTCTGCTCGAAAGTCCGCATTGCTGGTGGCGCGAGACGGCACACCGGCTGATTTATGAGCGGCAGGATAAATCGGCTGCAGCGCCGCTGCGGAAGTTATTGAAGGAGAGCAAATGGCCGCAGGCGAGGTTGCATGCGCTGTGGTCGTTGGAGGGATTAAAGGTGCTGTCGAGAGACGATATCCGAGACGGACTTTCGGATCATCCGATGGAGATCGTACGGGAAAGAGCTGAGGTATTACGACACGCGATTGAGCTTCGGGAAACGCTAAAACCCTCCGACTATCTCCCGTTCACAGATTCTGATCGGCTTGAAAACTTCCATTTGCCGTACATTCGTTTTCAGAAGGCACTATCGGCCGGCAACATCAATGACCCGAGTCAGATCGAGACCCTCGCCGACATCGCTCGCAAAGATGCAGGTGACCCGTGGGTCCGTGCCGCTATTCTTAGCTCCACATCCAATTCGGGACATCTAATTGTCGAGAACCTGTTTTCGAACCACCGTTTTTTGGATTCAGTTGGCGCGTCCGAACTCATCCGAGAGTTGGCTTTTACGATAGGTGCAAGAGGCGACGCTGCCCAATTGAGATTGTTGGTTGAGACAATTTCTCGAAAGCAAGTGGATGGGCCAATCTATCTGCCATATGCCGCGATTGCCGGTCTGGCTCGCGGCTGTAAAACACGACGTCAAACGCTCACTTCACTACTCGAGAATTCCGATGATAAGGCCAAATCGCGGTTCACGGAATTGATGGGTGGCGCGATTGCACGAGCCACCGACAGCACGCGTGAAGTCGTCGAGAGAGTCCCTGCGATCGAGCTACTTCCGTTCTTCCCGTGGGATCAAGTTGGCACTCCCCTTTTCGCCGCCCTTTCGCCCCAAGAGCCTCGCGAGGTGCAGCGGGCCGCACTGAAGGTTCTGGCCAGCCGCGATGAGAAGGAGGTTGCCGCCGAGCTCATCAGCCGCTGGAAGCAGTTGACGCCGCCGGTGCGGGAAGAAGCGATGACCATATTGCTTTCCCGCTCCGCCTCGTTGCCGCAAGTGGTGGGAGCGCTGGAGCAGGGGAGTATCCCCGCCGCACAGCTTTCGATTCCACACCGGGCGAAGATTCTCCTGGCACCTGACAAGGCTCTAGTGGCACGAGCCGAGAAACTTCTCGGTCCGGCCGCCAGCAGTCCTCGCAAGGAGATTTTGGAAAAATATCGGGCGGCGCTCGCGAAGCTTGCGGCTGAAAAGACCGCTGCCGATGCCGCCAAAGGAGCAATCGTGTATCGCCGCGAGTGTGCCAACTGCCATCAACTTGGCAAGGAAGGTTTCGCGGTCGGGCCCAGCCTGGCCACGATCCGGCACCGTTCGCCACACGAAATCCTGATCCATGTCCTCGATCCCAACCGCGAAGTGTCGCCCGATTTTGTCGAGTACAGTGTGCTGCTCACCGACGGCCGAACGCTCACCGGACTCATCGCCAGCGAGACTGATGCCGGCCTGACTCTCCGGCGGGGCGAAGGGAAGGAAGACACGATACTCCGCCGCGAGATTGAGCAGATTTCATCCAGTGGCAAGTCGTTGATGCCGGAAGGGGTTGAGCAGAAAGTCACGCCGGCGGAAATGGCGGCATTGGTTGCGTATCTGCTGGGAACAAAATGAGAAGCTCGAATCAACTCTCTTAATCTTACTCCTTCCCTCTGCCGGCCGAGGATTAAGATTAAGAGTAGGATTAAGATTAAGAAGTGTTTACTTCCCGGTGAGCGTTCCTGCCTTTATTATTCCCCCCTGCATCACCGCCAAAAACCGCGAGCGGTTCTCCAGGATTTCGATGTCTGCCAGCACATCCCCGTCCACGACAAGCACATCCGCCAGCTTGCCAGCTTCGAGGGTTCCGAATTCGTCGCCGCGGCCCATGATTTCCGCGCCGGTTTTGGTGGCGCAGGTCAAGACCTCCAGCGGCGTCAGGCCGACGTGCTTGACGAAGAAGGTAAGCTCTTTGGCATAGGTGCCGTGCGGCGTCCAGGCGAAGCCATAGTCCCCACCCATCCCCAGCCGGCCGCCGGCGCGGAGGATGCGGCGGGCGCTTTCGGCTCCTCCTTCGAGCGTTTCCTTGTGGCCGTCGATGACTCGCAGCCCCATGCCGAACTCGGGGCCGTGTACGATGCTGGCGTATTCAAACTGCAAGGCGGGGACGACCGGAACGTCGCGAGCGAGGAGCAGTTCGAGGGCTTCGTCGTCCATGAAGGTGCCATGCTCCAACGTGTCGTAGCCAGCCCGGAGGGCGTTTTTGATGCCGGCGTTGGCTCGGCAGTGGCCGGTGACTTTCAGGCCGTGGTTGTGGGCGGTGGCAACGACGGCGTGCATCTCCTCGAAGGTCATGCAGAGGGTGTGGTGGTCGTTGGTGTCCGGGGCGGCGGCATCTCCGGTCGGATATGTCTTCACCCACTCCACGCCGTCTTTCACCAGTTTGCGGACGGCCGCGCGGGCTTCGTCCGGGCCGTTGATGAGCAGCACCAACCCCTCCATGCCGAGCTTGCGAAAATCGGGGTTCCAATCCATGAGGCCGCCAACCCCGCAGATTTCGCGGCCGCTGGCGGCAAGCCGCGGGCCGGGCGTGATATCGTTCTCAATCGCTTTCTTCAGCCACACATCGATATTGAACAGACTGCCGCCGCTGCGGGCCGCGGTATAGCCGCACTCCAGCGCGAGCTTGGCGTTAGCGGCCGCAAGCAGCGTGACGTACTCCACCGGGTATTTGATATCGAGGTCTTCCAAAGCGGCGACATTGAAGTACGTCGGATGGAAATGAGCTTCGACGAGTCCGGGCATGATCGTGCCGCCGTGGGCATCGATCTTCTGCGCCGTCGGCTGAGCTGCGGGAGCGCGGTCGGCGGGACCGGCGTACGTGATGCGGCCATCGGCGATGTGGACCGCACCCAGAGTTACCGGCTGGCGGCCGGTGCCGTCGAGGAGCTTGCCGCCGGAAATGACGATGTGACCTTGGTGCGTTTTCACGTCGATGATCCTACAACGATTCCAAAAAGCCGAGCGTGTGCCGCAAGCACGTTTCGGTCGCTTGCCAGTGGATGAGGTGCCCGATGCCTGGATGAGGCAAACTGATTATATCCGCTACGTTCTGCTGCATCTCATCCACGGCCGAGCGGCTGAGCATCCCTCCTGCTTTCTCATCGGCGGCGAGGAGCAACACCGGGCAACGGACCGCTCGAATCGTCTCCATCCAATCAACACCTTCCAACCAGCGGCCCGCCAGCAGGGGATCATAAACCGCGGGGTCAACATCCTGGAGACACCGCGCCACGAGCCGCAGGGAAACGCCATCGCGCAGGTCACCCAGCCGCACTTCCCCGGCGGCGGTCGGCAATCGCACCTCGGCCAGTTCGCGGGCTAGCTCGCTGGTGGGCAATTTCGAGCCGGCGATTTTTTGCATCGCAGAAAAGTGGGAATAAAACGATGTTCGCTTGATCTCCGCAATCATATTAGGGGTCGGCGGGTCCTCCAGGATGATGGCTCGCACAGATTCCGGACACCGAGCGGCCACACAGACGGCGACGAGAGCGCCGAGCGAGTGGCCATAGATCACCGCCGGGCGGAAGGTGGGCCGAGAGAGCAATATCTCCACCACGTCCACGGCATAGTCCCGCACGAAATAGGTCTTCGCCCGGCTGCTTTGGCCGTGTCCTCGCTGATCGAGGGCGAGGACTTGCCACCGCGACGCCAGTGCCGGAAAGAGCGGGGCGAAATCGCGGCTGCTGCGAGAAACTCCGTGGAGCAGAATCAGCGGATCGCCTCCGAGAGGCCCGCCCGCAACGTGCAGCGAAAGGTCGTTGACGGGAATGGTAAGAGGAACGAACATTTGGCAACTCAAAAGGAAGGGAGTTGTGGGTTATAACTGATGAGCCCCAGAATTCCATCGACAGCCGTCATTCGAGGACTCTCCATGCGTTTGAATTCGGCATATTTGCCCGTCCTGTTCACCTTGGTACTTGCCATTTCCGGCTTTGCCGCCGCCGAAGAGCCGGCGAAGGTGCCCGCCCCAGGAACCAGGCTCTTTGAGCAGAAGAACCTGATGGCCTGGTGCATCGTTCCCTTCGACTCCAAACGCCGCGGGCCGGAAGAGCGGGCGGCCATGCTGGAGAAGCTGGGCTTTGCCAAGTTCGCGTATGACTACCGGGCCGAGCATATCCCGACGTTCGACACCGAAGTCGCCGCACTGAAGAAACATAGCATTGAGCTTTCCGCCTGGTGGTTTCCGACGGAGCTCAATGCCGAGGCTCGCGGGATTCTCGACGTACTCAAGCGGCACAAAATCAACGCTCAACTTTGGGTCACGGGTGGTGGCGGGCCGACGAAGACCGAAGAGGAACGAGTGGCTCGCGTCAAAGCGGAAGCGGCGCGCATTCGGCCCATCGCGGAAGAGGCCGCCAAGATCGGCTGCTCGGTCGGGCTTTACAACCACGGCGGCTGGTTTGGGGAGCCGGAAAATCAAATTGCCATCATTGAGCAGCTCAAGCTCCCCAATGTCGGCATCGTTTACAACCAGCATCACGGGCATGACCATTTGGACCGCTTCCCCGATCTGCTGAAAAAGATGCTGCCGCATTTGTATGTTCTCAATCTCAACGGAATGATGCCGGACGGCGAACGGCGGGGACAGAAGATTCTGCCGCTGGGGCAAGGAGAACTGGATCTGAAGTTGCTGAGAATCATCGCCGAGAGCGGCTATCGAGGGCCGATTGGAATTCTCGGCCACACCCAGGACGATGCCGAGCAGCGCTTGCAGGACAACCTCGACGGGCTTGCCTGGCTCGTGAAGCAGCTCGAGGGAAAAGACCCGGGGCCGCGCCCCAGGCCGCGAACGCCAGTTCCCGCGCCACAAAAAGCCGCCGCCGCACCCGCGGAAACTCCCGGCTGGCTGATAGCTGGCCGGAAGGAATATCGCCAGCCGCCGCTGACGGTCGAGTGCCTGGCGAAGTTCACGCAGAAGGGGACGTACAACATTCTCGCCGCATCCGACACAAAAGCCTCCAGCCGGCACTGGGAAATCTTCTCGATGTCCGGCAGCGGAACCTTTACGGCCTACCTGCCAGGTTATCAACCGGACCATGTTCGGAGCGAAGCTCAGATTGCCGACGGCGAGTGGCACGAAGTGTCCATGCAGCTCGCGGCGGATCGCGTGAAGCTATTTGTCGATGGCAAGGAGGTCGCGAATCAAGAAGTGAAATCCCACGGAGCGGTTGGCGTCGATGGAGACTTCGCCATCGGTCGCCTCGTCGAAGGAGGCATCGGCAGTGAAGGAGAAATTGCCTGGGTGCGGTTGAGCGCGGGAATCGGCAATGTCCGCAAGCCGGATGGCAAGCCGCCGGTCGCGGAGGAGAAGACGGTGGGGCAGTGGATCCTCAAGGCCGGAGCCAAGGAGATCCCTGATGGCTCGAAAACGAAGAATCCAGCCCGTGCTGTTGCGAGCAACTTCACGCCGTTGGGACTTCCGCAAGATGAATCCCATAATCACGGCGCAGCCTCACCCACGGCTCATACCGACCACGCAACTCCTGCGGCATCTCTGCCCGCGCTCCCACTGGAATATGACGCTAATCTCGTCGCCGACCTCGTCTCCAGCGCCAAGAAAGATGGCAACGCCCGCCGCGGGCTGGCGGTTTTCCGCGCCGCCAAATTTGCCTGTCTTTCCTGCCATCAGGCGGGCAAATCCGGTGGCGCGGTTGGGCCGGTCTTGACCGACGGCGGCAAGCGGCTGAAGCCGGAAGAGATTGCGGAAGCCATTCTGTGGCCCAAGCGATTGGTCAAGCCGGAGTTTGTCACTTGGCTGGTGCAACTCGATGATGGGCGCTCGGTGCAAGGCTACAAAAAAAAGGAGACCGCCAGCGAGCTGACGCTGTTTGATCCTGCGGGTCAAATGACGCATGTCATTTCCAAGGACGAAATCGCGGCACAAAAGGAAGTCGGTACGCTGATGCCCGACGGTCTGGCCGCGGCCATGACCGGCAGCCAACGGCGGGACTTGCTCCGGTTCATGATGGAGCTTGGCGTGACGCCCGGCCTGGAAAACGAAGTTCGTCCCGAGGATGCGCCGGCGGAATTTGTCTACAAACGAGACCCGCTTCAGCCCGCCGAGTGGCCCCTTTGGCAACACTCCGTCAACCGGGACCGGCTGTACGACTTCTATAAGAAGGAGGCTCTTTTCTTCCGCCAACAATCGCACCGGCCCCATCTGCTGCCGGCGTTTCCAGGACTCGATGGGGGGAAGCTCGGCCACTGGGGAAATCAGAACGAAGAAGTCTGGAAGGACGGCCGCTGGAATGATGTGGATCTCGGCAGCGTGCTCTGCGGCGTGTTCCATGGGCCGAATGGGCTGGTGATTCCCAAGGGAGTCTGCGTTCGCATCGGTGAGTTGGGAGAGATGGGAGTTTGTTTCAATCCAGAAAAGCTCAGCTATGAAGCCGCATGGCGAGGGAAATTCCTGAAATTCTCCGCCGTGCGGCACGGCTTTATGGATGGCCTGGTTCCCGCCGGTGAGTTCATTCCGCGGCCCAAAGCAATTCCGCCCAAAGAGCCATTTCTCTATCGCGGTTTTTATCGGGCGGGGCCGCGAGTCGTCTTCGCATATCGACTCGGCGACGTCGAGATGCTCGACTCACCGTGGGTCGAAGCGGGAGAATTCGAGCGCCTGGTTGGACCGGCGGAATCCCATCCACTGCGGAAATCGCTGGAAGATTCGCCCGCGCAGTGGCCGCAGGAACTCAGGGTCGCGGGCCAACTCGGCGGCGGTAAACCCTATTCGGTGGATACGATTCCCTTCCCCGCGGACAATCCCTGGAAGTCGCTGTTCTTCATCGGCGACCATGGCTTCCTGCCGGATGGTTCCGCGCTCCTGTGCACGATGCATGGTGATGTCTGGCGTGTGAGCGGCCTGGATGCGGACCTCAAGAATGTCCGCTGGCGGCGATTCGCGTCGGGGCTCCATCAGCCGCTGGGGTTGGTGGTTCACGATGCAAACATCTATGTACTCGGTCGGGACCAAATCACGCGGCTCAAGGATCTGAACAACGATGGCGAAGCGGATTTCTATGAGTGCGTTTCCAATGCGATGATTACGTCCCCCGCGGGCCACGACTTCACTTGTGGTCTGGTGCGAGACAAGGCCGGTCAGTTTTATACCGCCTCCGGCAAGCAGGGGCTGATTCGCATTTCGGCGGACGGCAAAGAGGTCGATGTGCTTGCCACCGGCTTTCGCAACCCCGATGGATTGTCACTTTGTGCAGATGGCGCAATCACCGTGCCGTGCAGCGAAGGAGAGTGGACCCCTTCTTCGATGATTTGCCTTGTGAACATGGAAGCGGTGTGCTCTCCACAAAGCCCGCCACCGCATTTCGGCTACCTGGGCCCGCAGAATGGCCAGCAGCCGTCGCTTCCGCTGGTCTTTCTTCCCCGTGGCCTCGACAACAGCAGTGGCGGGCAAGTGACGGTGCCGGATAATCGCTGGGGGCCGCTGCAAGGACAACTTGTGCATCTGTCATTCGGCCAGGGCTCGCACTTCCTCGTCTTGCGGGACGAAGTCGCCGGCCAGCCGCAGGGGGCGGTGGTGCCGCTCGTGGGCGAGTTCCGCTCGGGTGCCCATCGCGGCAAATTCAACCCCAGAGACGGCCAGCTTTATGTTAGCGGTATGGCCGGCTGGGGAAGTTACACCCCTGACGACGGCTGCTTCCACCGCGTCCGCCACACCGGTGAGCCGGTGCAACTGCCGCGGTCGTTCCACATCCACGAAAACGGCATCCTCGTCTCGTTCACAGAGCCGATCGACCCCAAGCAAGTATCGCAACTTCAAAACCAGTTCGCCGATGCCTGGAATTATCGCTACGGTCCCGGCTACGGCTCGCCGGAGATGGCCCCCAGTCATCCGAACGTCGTGGGGCACGAAGCGCTCGACATCACTGGCATGCACCTCATCGACGAGAAGGCCGTCTTCGTCGAGTTGCCGGACCTCCAGCCGGTCAGCCAGTTGCATCTCGTCCTGCAAGTCGATGCCGGCAAGCCCCAGGAAATGTTCATCACCGCTCATCGACTTGACAAGCCCTTCACTGGTTTCCCCGGCTATCAAAAATCGGACAAAATCATCGCCGCCCATCCGCTCGCCGTGGACCTCGCCAGCCTCGGAAAGCGGATGGCGAACCCTTGGGGAGAAAAGCGGCCATTCAAGACAAAGTTGGAGATTGCCGCGGGGAAGAATCTCACCTTCTCCACGCGTACGCTCCGCGTGAAGGCCGGAGAGAAGATCAAGCTCTCGTTCAGCAACCCGGACGTTGTGCCGCACAACTGGGTGCTGTTAAAGCCCGGCAGTCTTGCCAAGGTTGGCGACCTCGCCAATAAGCTCATCGCTGACCCGGAGGCGGTCATGCGGCACTACGTTCCAAAATCGCCGGACGTGCTCGCCTACACCGACATTGTTTCACCGCAGGATGAGTTCTCGATCTTCATCGAGGCCCCGCTGGAAAAAGGGCGCTATCCCTATCTTTGCACTTTTCCCGGCCACTGGATGGTGATGAACGGCGAGCTGATTGTGGAGTAACGAAGCTATAAGATTGGAAAATGTCTGCCGCAAAAGAAGACGGAGCCCCAATGCCGTTTCGCGCGCGGTTAGAATGAGCAGGTATGACCTTGTCCCATCCTCAGTTTCGTCTCGCACATCCTCGCGTTTCGCGGCGAACTGCGCTGCAGGCAGGCTCCATCGGGCTCCTGGGCCTGGGGATGAACCATGTAGCCGGCCTGCAAAGCCTCGCGGATGAGAATGGTGCCAGCGTGCCGCCGCCGCGAGCCAAGGCGGTGATTTACATTTTTTTGTCGGGTGGGCTGGCACAGCACGACAGCTTCGATCCGAAGCCCGCCGCACCCGCCAATATTCGCGGCGAGTTCTCTCCCATTGCCACTCGGACGCCGGGCTTGCTCCTTTGCGAACACCTGCCGATGCTCGCCGCGCGGAGCGACCAATGGGCGCTCGTGCGATCGCTGACGCACCCCTACAACGAGCACTCGACCGCGCATCATGTGATGCTCACCGGCCGGACACCCACTCCGCAGGGTTTTGACGGAAACCGCCCCAAACCGACCGACTTTCCGGCAATCGCGTCGGTCGTTGCCGGAGTTGTCCCGCCACGCAACAATCTTCCCCCTGCAGCCGTGTTGCCCGAGAAGCTCGTGCATGTGACCGGACGGACGATTCCCGGCCAATTCGCGGGGGAGATGGGTCCCAGATTCGATCCATGGCTCATCGAAGCCAGTCAGTATCGCGATACCAAGTACATCCATGGCGCATTTCCCGAGTACGGCTTTCAGCGGCAGGAGGGACGCGCCACGCCTCCCGATTATCGCTTCGAAGCCCCGCGAATCGAGCTCACTCCGGGCATGGTGCGTGACCAGTTTCAGTCGCGGCTGCGGTTGCTCGAGTCGATCCAGCAGCAACGGCAGCAGCTTGACCAGGGGGCTCTGGCGCGCGAGTTCGATCGGCATCGGCAGACGGCGGTTTCGATGTTGTTAGAAGGGCGCGTTCACCAGGCGCTCGACGTTCACTCCGCCGATGCTCGCCTTCAGGATCGCTACGGCCGCAATTCCTTTGGCTGGTCGCTGCTGATGGCGCGGCAACTCGTCGAGGCCGGGGTCAGCCTGGTGCAGGTTAATCTGGGAAACGACGAATCGTGGGATACGCATGAAGCGGCATTTCGGAACCTTAAGGACTTCCTGCTCCCTCCCACCGACCGGGCCGTTTCCGCGCTGCTGGATGATCTGTCCCAGCGCGGGCTGCTCGACGATGTGCTGATCGTGATGGCGGGTGAATTCGGCCGCACTCCGAAGATTTTTACGTTCGACGGCGCGCAGACGAAGTTGCCGGGTCGAGATCATTGGGGAGCTGTCCAGTCGGTGTTCTTCGCGGGAGGCGGCACCCGGGGCGGGGCTGTCATTGGCGAGTCCGACCGCCTGGGTGCCTTTCCTCAAGCTGATCCCCAGACTCCGGAAAATATGGCCGCCACGATCTACCAGGCTCTCGGTCTGCCGCGGACGATCGTTTGGAAAGATCAACTTGATCGCCCCCATCAGGTCTATCACGGCGATCCGATTTTGGGACTCACTTGAACGACGCCGCGAGCAAAAACTGGCGGGCGAAAAAGCGATCACCACGGCCCCCTTCGAATTGGCCAGCAGCCGGGGTTCCGGCATCAGTTAATCCAGAGACGCGAGAGCATGGCCAAAACCTAAATCCAAAGCTCCCTTGGCCTGAATCGGGGGAGCGAGCTTAGAATGAACCTCCGTGGGGGTCAATCCTCAGGGGTGCCGGCTTTTGGCTGGCGGAGCCATTCATGCCAAGTTTGAAGACGTATCCAATCATGCCGTCGCTCGGCAGGCTGTACATCCTACTCTTCGCGGTCATTGCAACCTTGGGCTGCGGTGGGCCGGCTGCCCAGCCGTCAAGGCCGGCCAAGGCAGCGGCGAAGGACACGAAGCCCAGGATTTCGCCGTCGCTAAACCCAAAGAAACAAAGCGGGCCGCTTCTCAAGCCGACGGAACAGCCCATTGCCGCACCACCCTCTCAAAACCAGGCTCCCTCCAAGACCGCTCCGCGAACCGAGCGGACGGAAGGGACGTTGAGCGACCTCGTCAATCAAGCGAACGCCGCCGAGTTTCGGCTGCCGGAGATTGATGAAACGAAAGTGGCGGCGGCGGGGATACGCAAATTGAGTGGCAAACACATCACGATTTTTACGGACGTCCCGGCTGATCCGGCTGTCGATGAATTGCCCCAGGTGTTCGATCTGGCCGTGTCGCACTGGACCGGGTACTTCGAACTCGACGACAAGATCGCCGCCGACTGGAAGGTCTATGCCTATCTGATGAAGGACAAGGAGCGGTTCGCTGGAGTCGGCCTCTTGCCCGATAATCTCCCCCCGTTTCTGCACGGCTTTCAGCGGGGAAGCGAATTCTGGTGGTACGACCAGCCCGGCACTTTCTATCGCCGCGAGTTGATGCTGCACGAAGGAACGCATGCCTTCATGATGCGGTTTCTCAATGGAATGGGGCCGCCGTGGTACGCCGAAGGGATGGCCGAATATCTCGGTACGCATCGGTGGGAAAGGGGTGAACTCACGCTCGCCTATAACCCGCGCACCAAAGAGGAGGCTCCCTACTGGGGCCGCGTCAAAGTCATCAAGGACGAGTATGCCAAGAGCCGCGGCATGCTCCTCACGGACATCTTTCGTTACGATGCCCACGCCCATCTCAAGACCGAGCCCTATGGCTGGTGCTGGGGAGCCGCTATGTTTCTCGATAACCATCCGCTGACGCAAAAGGCGTTTCGCAAGCTGCCCAAAACTGCCGGCGACCGCTCGATCGATTTCAGCAGCAATCTGCTTAGAGAGTTGGCAGCCGACTGGCCCGCCATCCACGAGGACTGGCAGCTCTTTATCATCAACGTCGATTATGGCTACGACGTGCCGCGGGGTGCCGTCCTTCGCAAGGAAGAGGTCGTGACTTTACCCGCCGGCGGCGCAACCGTCACCGTCGCTGCCGATCGTGGCTGGCAGTCGAGCGGCTTCGCGGTCGAGGCAGGGAAGACCTACAAAATCACCGCCAGCGGCCGCTACCAGGTCGCCAAGACTCCGCAGCCCTGGCCCTGTGAACCGGGTGGAATCACGATCCACTATCATCGCGGCAAGCCCCTGGGGATGCTGCTCGCGGCGATTGGCGACATCAAGCTGGAGAAGGATGCGATCACGCCGTTGGCGAACCCGACGGCTGTCGGCACATTGGCGGACATCACTCCCGCCTTCGCCGGCACGCTCTATCTCTCCATCAACGAAGTGGCGGGAGGGCTGGCGGATAACGAGGGAACCTTGAACGTCAAGATTGAACGGAAAGAAGGCCCTTAGGAATCTAGAATGTCGATCCGATCTCACGTTAAGGCATTTGCGGTTGCCATGCTCCAGGCAGGGGCATACTACGCGCACGCTGCTGACAAGTCCGCGGACGCTCCACCGCTGGTGATCGAGAATGACACGCAGCTCGACACCGCCAAGACCTATGGGCGGATTGTCATCAAGGGCTCCAACATCACTGTCGATGGCAGAGGAGCGAGCATCGTCGGTGCCAAAGCAGGAGACCCCAAGACTTTCCAGGCAACCGGCATTTCAGCCGAAGGCGTGTCCGGCGTCACGCTGAAGAATGTGAACGTCAAGGGCTGGGAAACGGGGCTTACCATCAAGGACGGCGAAAACTGGACCATCGAAAACTGCGACTTCTCCGGCAACTTCCACGACCCCAAATTCGGCTGGGGGGAGAACGGCCGACGCGGCGGGATCGTGCTGACGGGAGTGAAGAAGAGCAAACTCCTGAAGAACCAGGCTCACAACGTGTGGGATGCCTGCGTGCTCGTGGATTGCGATGAGAACACTTTGGAAGGGAACGATTTTTCCCACACTTCCAACACCGGCCTGAAGCTTTGGAATTCCAGCGGCAACAAATTCCGAAAGAACAACTTCAGCTACGGCATTCGCAAAGACCCCGGCGAAGTTCATGCTCGCGACTCAGCTTGTGTGTTGATCGAAAGCGGCTCCAACCGTAACCGCTTTACCAGCAACAACTGCACCTATGGCGGCGACGGAATATTCATCCGCGTCCTCAACGGTTGGGTCAGCACCGATAACGAGTTTGTTGCCAATGACTGTTCTTATGCCAACAATAACTGCGTCGAAGCCTGGTCGCCCCGGAACACCTGGGAACGCAACAAGGCCAATCACGGCAGCTATGGCTTCTGGCTCGGGGCCTCGGATCAAAACGTGCTCATCGGCAATGAGGCGTCGTTCAATGGCCGGAAAGACGGCAACCACAATTCACCTCATCTGCCGGATGAAGGTCACGCCGGCATTGTGTTCATGTTCGGCCCTTCCAGCCACACAATCCTCCGCGGCAACAAGTGCGAAGGGAACAATGGGGCTGGGATCGCTGGTATTGGCGACATCGATTCGAAGGGAAAAAAGTGGAAGGTGTTTCACTGGATTGTGGAGCAGAACAAGCTGATCAAGAACCGTTGGGGGATTTACTTGGAGCATGCGGATTTCATTGACTTGGCCGCGAATGAGTTCGATGGCAATGCCAATGAGGACATTCACGAAGGTGAGAATGTCACCCGGCTTGTCAAGCATCCGCGAATCCTTATCTCCGGACCACGGCCGAAAGTTGTTCTCGCCGGACCCTCCGTGGCCACCGTTGGAAAGCCGATTGTTTTTTCGGCCTCGCTGCAGCGGCCCGTGACCAATAGGCAGAACCCACACTATCGTTGGCAGATTTCACCGCTGGGGATCGAGAGTGAAGCCCATCGAGTTGAACAGATCTTCGCAGAGCCTGGCTTTCAGCGAGTCGCGTTGACGGTTACCAACGCCGACCTCTCCGATCTCGCCTGGCGAGACCTTTACATCGTCGAAAACATCCTCGAAAGCGGCACCGACAAATCCACGGATGGCTGGAGCTGGAATGACCCCGGCTCGAAGGTGAAATTCGAGATCGATGACAGGATCAAGCTGCTCGGCGAGTCGTCGCTGCTGGCCAAGATCAGTCCTTATAGCGGCGGCCGGGTGACGCTCGTTCACAAGTTGTCCAAGGACGGCGTTTCTCTGGCGGGCAAAAAGCAGCTTGTGTTCTGGCTGAAAACACGGAACGAAAACGTCCCCGCCTGGCAGGATGTGAATCCGCCGATCACTCTTCTTGGCAGTGGGGACGAAAAGATGACGCTCACCCCCGTCAAGGACTTTCTCAACCAGCCGCCGTACAACGAAGCCCGCGAAGGTTGGACTTATTTTGCCGTGCCGCTGGCCGGCAACGAGGACTGGAAGAAGGTGGGTGAACTACCCGCCACGCTCCGCTCCCTCGAATTCGGCTTCGACTCCTGGGGAGCACCGCCGCTCTTCATTTGGATTGACGGGCTGGGGGTGAAGTAGCGTTCCTAGACTTAGTACGTCTTCTGTTGCGGGTAGAAGTGCCGCAGAACGTAACGGCGCAGCCACAGGAGCGCCATCCGGTTGATCCCCTTAGCGATCACGAGCCATGAAGTCAGGCTGTATGATTCCTCAAAGTCGGTCAGGCCGAAGGTGAGAAACGCCAGGGCGTAGAGCAACTCGATGGGCGACCGTCGATGCTTGAAGTAGCGGCGCAGAACCAAGACTGCAAATAGAGCCCATATACACCCTTCGATGACATTGGACCAGGAATAGAGGTGCGTGAACCACCCGTCGCCTGCGCGATCGGTCCACCACGTTTTGCTGAGCAGATCTAACATCTACAGCCACTTCGGCTCCCTCTTCTCCAAAAACGCCGCCAGCCCTTCTGCTGCCGCTTCCGTCGTGCGTGCCGTCGCGCTTGCCGCAGCCCCGGTCGAAAGCTGCGTTCCCACGTTTTCACCAATGGTCTCATTCAGCAGTCGCTTCGTGAGCTGGATGGCTTCCGGCGCGCTCTTGGCGATTTCCCCAGCCAGCTCCTGTCCACGAGCCCAGAGCAGGTCTCCTTTGACAATCTCGTGAACCAGGCCAATCCGCCGACCTTCTTCAGCATCAATAGTCCGCGTTGCAAGCAACAGGTTGGATGCATGCGACGAGCCGACGCGAAACACGAGGAGCGGCGAGACGATCCCCGCCACAATTCCTCGCCGCGGCTCGGGCAGGGCGAATTTCGCTTCCGGCGCGGCCAGCACAATATCTGACGCGCAAATCAGCCCCATTCCCCCCGCCATCGCCGGGCCATTCACAGCCGCGATAATCGGCTTGGGGAAGAGCCGCATTTTGTCGATGACGTCACGAAACAGGTTCGCGTCTTCATACCACTGTTCCCAGGCCTCGCGCTGCGGCTGCTTCGCCGTCTCTTGCATCTCGGCCAGGTCCATTCCTGCACAGAACGCGGTCCCAGCGCCGGTCAGAATCACCGCCCGAACTTTCCGCTCCTGGTGCAAGTCATCCAGCGCCTGAATCAAGTCCGCCAGCATCTGCCGCGTGAGCGCGTTCCGCTTATCGGGTCGACTGAGGATGACCGTCGCCGACGGAAGGTTCTTCTTAATCACAATCGCCATCGTGTCTCTCTCTTTCTCTCCGTCTCTCTTTCTCCCAGCCTACTCCCCCGCCTCCACCACCAGCACCAAATCCAACAGCGACGTTCCCAGCAGCTTCCCCTGCGTATCAATCCGCAAGCTGCGGCTCGCGCCGCCGGCGAGGGCATCGTAGAGCAGGAAGTTGAGGGCCTGGACTTTGGGAAGCTCGAATCGCTCGACGCGGGTCACACCGAGCTCGCGGAAATAGTCCTGCACCCGGACTGCTGTCAGGCGGCTGAGGAGGATTTCATACGAAGCCTCATCACGGGCGACGACGCCGATGTTGGCGTGGTTTCCCTTGTCGCCGCTGCGGGCGGAAGCCAGCTCTCCGACTTTCACGGTCTTCTTTGCGGTGCTCATAGGGCCCACTCCTTCGCCTTCCGCACTTCTACTGTTGCGGGCACAAGCTCCTTCGGCACCAATGTCGGCCAATAGGCAAACACGGGGCGAACTAGTGGCCGGCCGGAGGCATAGCCCGCCAGGCCCGCGGGTCCGCTGGTGATCAGCGGGGCGAGTTCCTTGCTGAACCTCTCGACTGCCTCGCGCCGCGGGTCATGCGCCGTCACACGGAGCACCACTTCCCCCGGCGGCTGGTATTTCCGCCAGAACCACGCACCGGGAACTCCCGCACCCGCACCGAGCAACTCGATGTTCGTGCGAGCCAGTTTGAACCCCGCCTGTTCGACTTTCTTCAAAATGACTTCGCCGCAGGCTTTCGCTTTGTCGACGCAATCATGGCCGTACACCAAAAGCTGTCCGCTGGCCATGTAGCCGTCGCGATAGGCCAGCGAGACTTTGTAAGTATCGGTCGCCGGTCTGCCCGTCGCGCCGCGCACGGCAACGCGGTCGGACACAGTTTCCTCAACCTCCACGGTCGTGAAATCGCAATCCACATCAGGAGTCAAGTAATGCCGCGGGTCGCCGATTTCGTACACAAGCTGTTCGATGACCGTCCGGCGATTGACCGCGCCACCGCTGCTTGCCGGTTTGGTGATGACCGCACTACCGTCACTTTCCAGCTCTGCGATTGGATAGCCAACATTGGTCAAATCATAGTTTTTCCAGTCCACGCTATAGCCGCCAGTGACCTGAGCGCCGCACTCAATCAGGTGCCCCGCCACGCTGGCCGCGGCGAGTCTATTCCAGTCGTCCCACCTCCAGCCGAACTCCTGCATGGCCGGACCAAGAGTAAGCGATGCATCGGCGACACGGCCCGTGATGACCAGACGAGCCTTTCCTGACAAAGCCTCCGCAATGGGGCGTGCACTGAGGTAGGCGTTGGCGGAAACGACGGAGGCGGAAAGCGGAGAGCGGAATGCGGAAAGCGGTTCGCCCGTATCCAAATTCCTGAACTCGCATCCCGCCGCCAGCAGCTCTTCCAGCCGCGGCAGCAGGTCGTCGCCGGTGACGACGCCGATGGGTATGTCGCCCAAACCGGCAGCCGTGAGAATTTTTTCCGCTCGCTGGGCACAGGAGACCGGGTTCATTCCCCCGGCGTTGGTGATGATTTTAAGCTGGGGCTGCTGAGATAGAGGAGCCGTTATTGACGTCAGCACATCGAGAAAGTCGGCTGTGTAGCCTTCCGCCGGGTTCTTTTCCCGCTGGCGGGCCAGGATGGAAAGGGTCAGCTCGGCCAGGTGCTCGATCGTGAGATAATCGACCTGGGCGGACTCCACGAGCCGCCGCGGGGCATCGAGATTATCCCCCAAAAAACCGGCGGCATTGGCGATGCGAAGCGGCATAATGGACACTAACCCGAAGCGCAAGCGAGGGCGAACAGCCGATTCCCGCGTTGGCGGTCTTGGCTAGTTCGCGGTGGTGGCGTTGATTGGTCGCACCAACGACTCTATATTAACGGATTCTCCTAACCAATAGATTCGGATCGACGAACATGCCCATCGACAAGACCCTGAAAGTAAAAGCCGGCGGTATCAAAAATCGGAACGTCCTCAAGCGGGCCGAGCGGATCGAAAAACTGCGGGAACTCGAGAAATTCCAGGCGGGAATGAGTGTGCTCGGGCTCCCCAAGGTCCGCGTCTCCAAGCTGGCCATGAAGAAAAAGAAGAAGGCCAAGGCTGAGGAAGGGGCCGAAGGAGCCGCTGCCACGCCGGCCGCCGGCGGAGCCGCTGCCAAACCAGCCGCCGGTGCCGCTGCCAAGCCTGCTGCGGGAGCCAAGCCCGCTGCTGGAGCAAAGCCGGCTGGCGGCGCGAAGAAATAGCGCTGGAGTCCCGCCTTTAGGCGGCTCCCAGAATTGCCGCCTGGAGGCGGGACTAAAGCGATGCGCTTCAAGCTCGAATATGGCCGCACGGGGCTGGAAGTGGACCTTCCCGCGGAGCGGATTGTTCGCACGCTGAAGTACAAAGACGCTCCGCCGCTTGCCGACCCCGCGAGCTCGCTGGCGGCCCTGCTGGCCCAGCCGATTGCGTCCCCTCCGCTCGCGGAAATCGTCCGCGGCAAGAAGACGGCTTGCATCGCCATTTGCGACATCACTCGCCCCGTCCCCAACGAGCTGATTCTGCGGCCCGTTTTGCGAACTCTGGAAGAGGCTGGCATCGAGCGGCAGAACATCACCATTCTCGTCGCGACAGGGCTGCACCGGCCAAACCTCGGCGACGAGTTGGTCGAGATGGTTGGCCGAGAAATAGCAACCAGTTACCGGATCGAAAATCATTACGGCCAGGAACTGAGCCAGCACTCCTACCTCGGCCAAAGCCCGCGCGGCGTGCCGATTTGGATCGACACCCGCTTCGTCCAGGCCGACCTGAAAATCACAACTGGCCTGATCGAGCCCCACCTGATGGCCGGCTTCTCCGGCGGGCGAAAGCTCATCTGTCCGGGCATAGCGGCCCTGGAAACGGTGAAGGTCTGGCACGGACCCCAGTTTTTGGAGCACCCCAAGGCCGACTGCGGCATCCTCGACGGCAACCCTGTCCACGAGGAAAACACCTGGATCGCCCGCCGGACCGGCTGCGACTTCATTGTGAACGTCGTCATCGACAGCGAGCGCCGGCCGCTGAAGTGGGTGGCGGGGGATATGGAGGCGGCCTTTCTGGAAGGGGTCCAGTTCGTGAAGGGGGTCGTCCGGGATACGGTCGCCGAGCCGGTGGATATCGTGGTCACCAGCTGCGCCGGCTATCCGCTCGATACGACCTTTTATCAATCGGTGAAAGGGATGACCGGGGCTCTCCCCATCGTCAAGCAGGGGGGCACCATCATCATCGCCGCCAGCCTGAGTGAGGGGATCGGCAGCCCGCAGTTCGAGCAGCTCTTTCGCGAGCACGACAACCTGGAACTCTTCGTCGAGCGGATTCTTGGCAAGGACTATTTTGTCATGGACCAGTGGCAGCTCGAAGAGCTGGCCAAGGTCCGCCGCAAAGCCAAGGTGAAGATGGTCAGCGACGGCATCGCTCCCGACGTCCTCGCCGGCCTGTTCGTCGAGCCGGCCGCCAGCGTGGAAGCAGCCGTCGCGGTCTCGCTGGCGGAGTATGGACCGAATGCACAGATTGCGGTCATCCCCAAGGGGCCGTATGTGCTGGCCCAGATGGCATGACCAAATGGGCTACGGCTCGTCCCAGGGGTTCTTCCTTTTCTTGGGCTCGAGCGGGCGGAGGCTGGCGTCGTCCTCGCGGACGCGGGCGGGGGCGAGGGTGCGGACTTGCTCGACTTCCACGGCGGCGCTGAGTAGGTTCAGCAGGAAGATCAGGCACCCAAAGGCGAAGACCCCGCCGGGAATGAAGGGAGAGATGGTCGTGCGCGTGGTGGGCCAGGTCAACTCCCACATCGTCCAGAACCAATTCGGCAGTTGCAGCTCCGAATAGTGCCAACTGAGGGGGTCGCCGATGGTTTGAATCGTCAGGAACAAGAACGGCAGGATGGCTCCCATGACCACCACCACCAATTGCAGCAGAAAGACCGCCAGCATGTTGAGGGGGGCGTACTTGCGGGCCAGGGTCGTGAAGAGGCGGACCGTTCCCAAGTAGCCGGCGACGTATCCCCAGGCGGCGAGCGAGGCCCAGAACCAGCCATCGTCGTCGGGAAAAGGGCGGGAGATGAGGAGGGAGTTGACGACAGTATGCAGCGGCCCCGGCACGTTCTGCAACTGCGGGGAGGAAAAGAGAGCAATGTTGGTGTAGGCCAGAAACTGTGTGCCAATGACCGTTGCCAGGTTGAGCATCGCAAAGGTGTAACCGCTGGCGGAGCCGGGATTGAACCAGGTGAGCAGGACGCGGCCGCTGAGAGTTTGCGGCAGGTTGCGCTTGGCCCGCGGCGAAAGCTGGGCGGTCTCGCCGGTAAGAAGAGCGCCGGCAACCAGCCAGAAAATCGCGGCGAAATAGACCATCATCCACGGGAACACTTCGGCGTACATCTCGCTGTTCCAGCGCCAGAGAAAGAACATCCAGCCGATCCACATGGTCTGGATGAGCAGGAGCATCATGCGGATGGGGGTGGAGCGGTTGTCGCTGGCGAAGGAAATCTGGCCGGAGGCGATGATGAGAAACAGGGCCCCAAACGCAATCCAGAAGTTGAGCAGCCCCAGGTTGGCCATCCAGAACTCGGGCATGTCAAAGGGGAGCCCGACAATCGCCATGACGATGAAGAAATAGTCCGCCAGGAAGGTGGCGAAGAGCAGCCCCGCGATGAGCACCACGGAAACAAGCACCTGCCAGTGTCGGGCGCGGGTGATCGTGGCCGCCAGGAGGCCAAGAATCGACAGGACCACGGAGATGACAAATGTGTGCAGCAGCAGCAGGCCGATGCTGACGATATCCACTCCTTTGAGCAGGTAGGTGAAGGCGATGCTGGGGGCGAGCGCCGAGTAATACACCATCATTTGCAGGACAGCGCTGCCGAGCTTGCCGAGCACAATCTGACGTGCTGACAATGAAGTAATGGAAAGCAACTCAAAGGTGCCGTCCTCGGTTTCGGCCGCCAGGGAGCGAAAGGCGGCGAACGGAACCACGATGAATAGCGGAATGGAAAGGATGATGATGTAGCCAATCAGCAGGCGCGTGCCCCAGGCTTCGTAAAACACATCGGGAACGCTGAACGCGACAAAAATGGCGGTCCACATCCAGCTCAGGATGAGCAGCAGCGAGAAGGTCACGCTGAACTGCTTGCTTTTCATCGACTGGCGGGCTTCCTTGACCAGAATCGGATTCAGGCGGTCCCCGGCGTAGTCCAGAAACTGTTCCAAGCGCGTCCCCCAGCGCAGGAGCGTTTCGCGGAAGTCCGGCGAGGAACGAGGCGCGGCAGGGCCCTCCGCGGTTTGGGTTTCGGACGGCTGGACCATGGTCATTGCACGATTCCCTTCGTCACGGCCATGAAGACGTCTTCCAAGGATTGGCTGTGGCTGGCAAATTCCGCCACGCGAAAGCCGGCCAGAATCATTTCCCTCAGCAGGACTACCTCGCTGTCGCGATCTCCCTGATGCGAGAACTTGAGCTCTTCGCCGACGAGCGTGACATCGTTCACGTCGCTCCGCCCGACGAGCCAGGCCCGCGCCCCTTCCGCCCCGCCCAGCACCCGCACTTTCACTTCCCGATGCGGCTGCTGTTCGTGCTGGATTTCTTCCACGGTGCCGACCGCCAGGAGTTGGCCGCGCTCGATGATTCCCACCCGGTCGCACATCTCCGCCAGCTCGGTGAGGATGTGAGAGCTGACCAGGACGGATTTGCCGTTGGCCGCCAGCTCGCGGATCATCTCCCGCAGCTCGATGCGGGCGCGGGGATCGAGTCCGTTGGCCGGCTCGTCGAGAATCAAGACCGCGGGGTCATGAATCATCGCCCTCCCCAGGCAGAGCCGCTGTTTCATCCCTTTGGAAAGGCCGCGGATCGGCTTGTGGGCGAGCTCGTCGAGTTTGGTAAAGCCCATCGTGTGCTGCAGGGCCTGATGCCGCTGTCGGCCGGCCAATCCGTAAGACCGGGCGAAGAAATCGAGGTATTCGTAACAATTGACGTCAGTGTACGTGCCGAAATAGTCAGGCATGAAACCGAGGCGGCGGCGGACCCGGTCGGGATCATTGATGCAGGAAAAACCATCGACAAAGGCGTCGCCATAGGTGGGCAATTCGAGCGTCGCCAGAATCCGCATGCTGGTCGTCTTTCCCGCGCCATTGGGGCCGATGAAGCCGAACACTTCTCCGCGCTGGACCTCAAACGAGACATCGTTCACCGCCCGCGTGGTTCCGAAGAACCGGTGCAGACGACGGAGCTCGATCATGGGGTGGGACATGGGGGGAAAACCGAAATACGAATGACGAATGACGAATTGGAGTCTGCTTTCATTCGGAATTCGCCATTCGAATTTCGAATTTGGCTGTTCTCACCAGCGTCCGCGGATCAGATGCAGGCTTTCCTTTTGTTTGGAAACGGGAACCCCCATGGGGACATCGGGAGCGATGTCCACCAGAGCGAGGTAGGTACCGGGCTCCAGGAGCTCGATCGTGGAACTGCCCACCTGATGGAGGTTTCTTTCGAGCAAACTGACCTCGGTGCTGACCGGGCTATAGCTGCCGTAGTAGGGAAAGGCCCCGCGGAACATTCGGGTCAGGGCGTTTCCCGAATTGGAGGGATCGTAGTCGTCGGGAAACTTCAAATCCTGCTCCTTGATGAGTTTCGTCAGTGCGACCTGGGCGTCTTCCATCTTGGCTGCGGCAGGCTCGGCGGAGGCATCCTGGGGAAGATTCTCGGCAGCGAAATAGTTTCCCTGACTGTCCCGCAGGACAAGCATTTGAATCTTGGTGCCGAGCGTGTTGCGGACCTGCAACTGGGGGGCGGATTTCTGCTCGATGACTTCCAGTTTCGTTTCACTTTGGGCCGAGCGGACCACGATGAATTGCTGCAAGGAGCGGGAGGAGATGAAGCCGGATTTCAAGCGCTGGCCGTCCTTATCCCAGTCGATGGCTTTGTAGTTGAATTCGGAGCTTTCGTTGGGCTTCAGAACGAGAGGGAACACCAGCGTATCCGCCGGAAACCGGAGGCCGCGCGAGGGGGCGACGGACGCGAAATACGTTTGCCGGGACCAGGAAACCATCTGCCCCGAGCGCTGGTCGAGGAGCGTGTAGCTGCGGACCCGCGTGCGGACCCCCAGGCCGTCGGTTCCAATCGCGTACAAGAAGAGGGCTGCCGTGACAATGAGTGCTCCCGCCGGGACGGTGAACAGCAACATGGAGAGGCGCTGCACGCGCCCCAAGACGAGGTAATTGAGCGGGCCGATTGCGACCGCGAAGAGCGACGCCAGCAGCATGAATGAGAAGACCGGAGCGGCTCCGACGCCGGCGATGTGCCAGTTCCAAAAGCCCGTGTTGTGGCCGGAGAATGTCAGGCCGTGACGGTAGCACCAGCTTTCCCGCTGCTCGGGAATGGAGTTGAGCACCCATTCCCAAGTCCCCACGTCTCCGGGAAACGGATTTTTTTCCGGCAAGGCAATCAACCAGCCCATTTCTGCCGGCCGGGAGACGAATGTCGGCGGGGAATCATCGCTTTTCGCGAGCTGTGGAGCGGGAGTCGTGGGCTCCATCTTCTCGATGGTTGGCGAAACAGACCTGACCATTTGACCGTATTGATTGTAGGCGTTGGGGTTGTTGTAGGTTTTGGCCTTGCGATCTCGATCTTCCACGCTCGCGGGCATCCAGCCACGAAAGGGGATGTCCTTCTGGGCCAGGCCTGGCAGCGGGGGAAGTTCCAGCAGTTTTTCGATTTCGGCCAGATGCTGGTAGTCTTGGCCGGCATCGTAGACGATGAGCACTGTCCCGGCGGCGAGCCATTCCTGCAGAGCCCTGCGCCGCTTGGGAAATTCTTTGGCGAGAGCCAGCAAGTCTTCCCGCGAAATGGCGATGATGCTGTAAGTGCTCAGATCAATCCAGCGCTCCGGCAATTCGACCGGCGGAAGCAAGTTGAGGTTGGGGGAAATCTCGAGCAGGGCCAAGAGAGCACGATCGGTTAACTGCGAATACGCCTGACCGCCATTGTTGTTATTACTCCCCATGGCAAAGACCGCATTCCTCACATCCGGCAGGTCGTTGGTGGCGGTCGTCTCCGGCACTTTCGCCGCGTCGTCCGCGACCATCCTGTCTCGAACTTCCCGCGGGGGAACCTTGGAATGGACGAACAAGAAGGAAGGGAATGCTTCGTCGCCATTCCCAAAGCCGCCGCGATTGTTCAGCATCACGTAGTCGGCGCACAGATCCTCCAGCCTTTGCCCACCTTCACGCGTTTCCAGTTTCATGTAATAGCTTCCACGCACGTCACTGGGAATGGCAATGGTCGCTTCGCCACTTGTCGCTCCTTCGGGAATCTCCACCACTTGGGAGACCGCCAGCCGGCCGTAAGCGCCGCTGCCATAGTGACCGGTGAGCGTGATGCGAACCTGGCGGTCGTACGTCGAGGGAGTGGGAGGAAAGTTGCTGAGCTTGACTCGGACCGGCCGATAGCCCGTCGATTCCGCTCCCCGCGAGTCGATCTCCAGATTCAGACCGTTCTTCATCTTCACGCCGGCTTGCGGAAATTGAGCGACGCCGCCATTGCGGGCCAGGACAGGAGCGGCAGCCAACATTGCCCCCAAGATCATCGCGACGACCAGGCCAGATCTCACCAAAGAATCCTTGGTTCGCATGAACATGGACCACCCCCATCAATCGAGGAATGTGTTGGGCCGCTACTCTGGCTGCCTCGGCGGAACAAGCTGAGCAGGTGGACCCGCGCTGGCAAATGGGGAAGAGGCTTTCGGCTGACCTGCGGAGTTCCGCCGGACCAGCGCGAAAAACCAGGCGACCGCGAAAAACCAGGCATAGATCCCAAAGACCAGCACCAGACTGGAGAGCGCAATGACAACGCCAATGGCCCAGGCCTGGTGATTGGCGGCTTGAGCCAGCACCAGGGAAAAGACCGCCGCCACCGCCGTGAAGCCGAGCATCCACCTCAGGCTGAAACGGGGAATGAGCGTCGATTTAGCCGGCTGTTCGTTCTGCACATTCCCTCCCCACCTACGGGACGCCAGTGGCTTGCTAATTTCCCGCTTGAAGTTACTTGATTTCCTCTACCTGCGTGCTGCTCATGGTCAGATCCAGGTCACCATCCAATTGCATGCCGCCCACAGAGAGTCCAATTTTTCCGCTGACGCGAATCAGGGAACTGGATTCAATATCTCTTCCCGCTGCCGGGTCGAACAGAATTGTATTCTTCGACTCGTCCACCTTGAGTTCGCTCTTCGTGACCTTGAAGGGTCCTTCTTTGGCTGAGTAGGTCACGGCCGAATCGACTGCTGTGATCTTGTGGACCTTGCGCGTGGAATTGACGGTGGACTTGGAAGTTTCGCCTTCGTACGTGTATTTCCTCTTGAGGGTGAGAATCTGTCCTTGTCCGAGGTTGAGCTTGGCTTCGTGCTCCCAAGTGTCCCCCTTTTTCAGTGGCTTGCCCGGGAACACCTTAAGCTGCTCGGCAAACTCGCTCTTGATGTCCTCCGGATTGATCTCGCTGCCGGGCTTGATTCCTTGAACATCGACAACGGTATTGTCTGTTCCCAGGACAATCGTCATGGACAATTTGGCGTTGGCCTTGATTCTGTCTCGGACCAGTTCCGCGATTTCGTTGCCGGCGTTGTCGTCCTTCGCGTCCGGATTCTTGCCGTCATATTTGATTTTGATTCCGCCGGGCAGGCCGATTTCGGAGGACAGGATATTTGTATCCACTTTCAGAGAGAACTTGCCGTCGGCATCCTTTTTACCAATCGTGGACTTTGATTCGACGACGGTGCTCGAATTGGTGCTGCCGTCCTGGCCGGCAATCGTCAGTTTCTGGTCGGTTTTCACTGTGTTTTTGGCCGTATAGGAATCTCCTTCGTTGTATTTTCGAACCAGCGTGACCTGGCCAAAGGCGGTGGAACCAAGGAGGAGCAGCAGCACAGTGAATAAGGAGAATCGCTTGAGCATGAATAGTCTCCAGGAGGTGATACGGAAATCAGCCGGTTGGAATTCGCCGCCAGCGGGCATTTCTTGGGACAGCAGAGGTCAGAAGTAGGGACCGTTTGCTATATTGGAAGCGGGTGCCCACCTTCAGAATGCCCGTCCCTGGGCATCCTTTGCGAGCTATCTTACCCTGCCGTGACTACCCCCTCCATGACCCCTGACCTGGCGGATATTTCGCCTGATCGCCGCCCCCGGCACATTGCCATCATCATGGATGGGAATGGCCGTTGGGCCCAGCGCCGGCAGTTGCCCAGGATTGAGGGGCACCGCCGGGGGGTGGCCAGCGTCCGACGCACTGTGGAAGAGGCCGCTCGCCTGGGGCTGGAGCAGTTAACACTCTATTGCCTTTCCAGCGAAAACTGGAAGCGCCCCCAGCCGGAGCTCGATTTTCTGATGCACCTGCTGGAACAGTACATGATCGAGGAACGGACCACGATCATGGGGCAGAACATTCGGGTCAGCGTCATCGGCCGGCGGGAGGGAATTCCCGATTCCACACTGGAAGAAATGGATAAGACCGTCCGCATGAGCGCCGCCAACTCCGGCACGCGGCTCTGTCTGGCCATCAACTACGGCGCGCGCGGGGAAATCATCGACGCGGTGCGGGGCCTGGCCGCCGATGTGCTGGCCGGGGAGCTTATTCCCGCGGAAATTGATGAATCGCAACTTGAGAACAGGTTGTACACTTCAGGAATGGTCGACCCGGATTTGCTGATTCGGACGGCCGGGGAGATGCGGATCAGCAACTTTCTGCTCTGGCAAATCAGCTACGCGGAATTGTGGGTCACTGACCGCTGCTGGCCGGAATTTGAAATCGAGAATTTGCACCAGGCTATTCGCGATTTTGCGGCTCGGGATCGAAAATTTGGCGGGCTCCTGATTGAGGGATAAGTGGGGTAGGCTTCCAGCCTGCTCAGACGAAAGAGGATTTAAGAGTAAGAGTAGGATTAAGATTAAGAAGTAAGAAAGAGTCGCTGTGCTGCTGGCGGAACCTGGACACACGCCCTATGACCTGCACTTTTCGGTGCTCGGGTTCCCCGTGCGCGTCCATCCGCTGTTCTGGCTGCTCGGACTCATTCTCGGATTCAATGCTCATCAGCCGATCATCGTTCTGATTGCCATCTGCGTCGCGTTCATTTCCATCCTTGTCCACGAGCTTGGCCACTCGTTGATGATGCGGCGGTTCGGGCGCGAGTCGCATATCGTCCTCTACATCATGGGGGGCCTGGCCATCGAGGGAAATGGCTCGTCCTTCGGCGGCTTTCGTTCTCGCGGCAGCCGCACGACCTACGAGCAGGTGCTCATATCAGCCGCCGGGCCAGGGGCGGGATTCGTTCTGGCGGGAATCGTCGTGGGGGTTTTGTACGCCATGGGTGGGCACATCGTTTGGGCGGGCGAGCTCATTCCGACTCCGAATTCGATGATTGGCGACGACCCCGTGGAGGTCAACAAAAACTGGAATTTGATGGTGACGTTCGATCTGTTTCTCACGTTTAACATCATGTGGGGACTCCTCAATCTACTCCCGGTGTTTCCGCTAGACGGCGGTCAGATTGCCCAGGCACTGATGGTGGCCCGGGATCCCTGGGGTGGCCTGCGGAATTCTCTGCAGCTGAGTTTGGTCACTGGAATCATCGTGGCTGTTTGCGGAGCACTGCTCGAGAACTTTATGATGGCCATGATGTTCGGCTCGATGGCTTACAGCAGCTATATGGCCCTGCAACAAGTCGGCGGCGGCGGCAGAGGCCGGCCGTGGTAGGATGGAGTGCGTAGCGACGGGCGGCCCGCCTGTCGGCTTTTTTAAGGTGGAGTGTCGGTCACGATCCGAGCCAGCACGCGGGCCGCGTGCGGCTACGACATTGGAAAACTTCTGCCCCATGTCCACTCGTCCCCATCGTCTGACCGTGCCGGAGTTCGTGGCCCTGAAGCGGGCGGGGAAGAAAATCTCCATGCTCACCGCCTATGACTACGGCATGGCGGCGCTTCTCGATGGGGCAGGAGTCGATTCCATTCTCGTCGGGGACAGCATGAGCATGGTGGTGCAGGGGCACGAGACCACGCTCCCTGTCACGCTCGACGAAATCATCTACCACGCCGAAATGGTCGGCCGGGCCGTGCAGAATGCCCTCGTCATCGTCGATTTGCCGTTTCCCACCAATCACTTGGGGGTCCACAGCGCCATCGAAAGTGCCGGCCGCATCCTGAAACAAACCCGTTGCCAGGCGGTCAAACTCGAAGGAGGAGCCGACCAGGCGGACGTGATTTCCGGCCTCGTCGCTGCCGGCATCCCGGTGATGGCCCACGTCGGCCTCCGCCCGCAAAGCGTCCACACCATGGGGGGTTACAAAGTCCAGCGGGACGCCGACAAGCTCCTCAACGACGCCCGCGCCGCCCAGCAGGCCGGTGCCTTCGGCATCGTGCTGGAATGCATCCCCTCCGCGCTCGCCGCCCAAATCACCAAGGAACTCGCCATTCCGACCATCGGCATCGGGGCAGGGGGGGGGTGCGACGGCCAGGTCCTCGTCATCAATGACCTTCTCGGCCTCACCAGCGGCTACGTCCCCCGCTTCGTCAAGCAATACGCCGACCTCCGGACGACCATCACCACTGCCACCCAAAGCTATATCAAGGACGTGCAGAGTGGCACGTTCCCTGGTCCGGAGCAGGAGTTTAAGTAGCTTCCCTGCTACGAAGGCATAGTAGTTTCCTAACTATCGACTCTGCTTTCGCAAATCAATCCAAACGGATTCTTTCAAGCCATATCCGGCCAAAAACCCGTAGCCTTTAGGATGCATGAGGATTCGGTTCAAACGGTGATCGAAGCACTTTTCTGACCCATCTCCTAGGCTTCGCGGTTGGTTTCCTGCAGCACTCATGATTTGGAGCGGCTGGTTCTCAGGTCCCCAGTAGCACTCACCAGTTGCGGGATGGGAACATAGTTCATTGAACCACTCCTTGGCAACTGGATTGCTTGCATCGTTGGGTGGTGCCAAGGCCTGCCCCATCGCCTCCCAAACGAGAGTACCAGGTCTAATTCTGAATCGGTGAACATAATTCTTATATTTGGCGAAGAGTTTGCTTCCGTCGCGGGTGAGGCACATCTTCTCAAAATGGATAGGGGGGATACTTGCCCCGCCATTTTGTTGAATTGCCTGACGAGTAATGTCTCGGGCATCCAGATCGGCGACCAGTTTTGCCGAACTGACATCAATGACCCTCAGCGTGAGTCCCGAGTCCCATTCCACAAAGAGGTAAGGGGAAGCGGCCCCTCCTGCGGAAAGACCTCCCACCCCCTCCAGCGAAATTGCGCTGGTAATTTGCAGCTTCGCGGGGTCTACGACAACCAGGTCATCCTCGTCGGATCGCGCGACCACGATGCCGGCTTTGGTCAACGCCAGGCAACTGGCATGGGCCAATTTGAGTTCCTTGACGACGGCAAATTGGGGAACCGAAATCTTTTGCAGAGTGCCGTCTGTCAGAAGGATAAAGAGGAATCCCCCGTCCGCCGACAGACAACTGCCGGGCAGGAGCATTCGTGTATCCAGGTCCAGCCGGGAGTACGCAGTACCGTCGGCATAAGCTCCTGTACGAATGCGATACGGAGGGCCTGCATTCAGCGTCGCTGGACGAACTCGCTTTGTGGTCAACTTGACCGGCGTGGTCATTTTGGGAACCGAGCGCGGACGGGACTCCGGATTCACTTCATATTGGAATTCGTCATTGGCGCGCTTGGCCTTGGCTTTGGCATCTTCCCTTCTTTTCTCTTGAGCCGATTTCACCTGCCGCTCCTTTGCCATGCCCACGAGTTCGGGCGCAAAAGTAAAAGCCGCTAAGAGAAAACCAACCAAGAGACTGCCGAGACTGGCTGCAACACCAATTCCCCCCGCTCGCCACGAGCCTTGAAAAATTCCTAACATGGCGACGATAAATCCCACGAGTACCAGCAAACCGGCGAGGCTGAAAGCAATCCAGTACACGCCCTGGTTCCGCATCGCTGGGGCGACGACTGCCATGACGAGCATCAGGCCAATAGCGCAGACAGGAAGAAACCAGCCTAAACGCAGAACTACCGGAGAAAGCGAAGCGTCGACAGGTTTTGCGGTGATTGGAGTTGATGGTTTGCCTGATGGGCCTGTGGGACGCTTAGGGTGTTGTTGAGGTGTTGTCATTGTGGGTGTCTAAACCGGTTCCGGCGGAATATCGATCCAGGACCGTCGGGCGTGGGACTGAAGGACCGAGTCGGCGACGACTTGGGCACGGAGGCCGTCGTAGAAACTCGGGACCGCTTGCCGCTGTTCGCAGATGGCGGAGACGAATTCCCAGACGAGGTCGTAGCGGAAAACGGTTGCCGGTTCGCCGGCGGCTGGGTCGCGGGGGCTGCCGGCGGGTTTCAGGAATTCCGCGGGGACGTCGATGGGGGCGAGGTCCCGGCCGGTTTTGCCGAGCATCAGTTGGTTGGGCATGTGCAGGCGATAAACGCAGGAGGCTTCGCTGCCGTTGATTTCGGCCCACTCGTGGCCAGACCCTTTGAAGCCGTAGCCCTTGGCGAGCGTGGTCCCTTCCCAGACGCCGACCGCGCCGCTGTCGAACTCGCCGATGAGACTGGACCAGTCATCGACCTCGCTGGGAGGGCAGGGGGCTCCCTCCTTGGTGATGTTACGGGGGACAAAGCGAGCCACCGCGCCGCACAGCGACTTGAGCGGACCCATCAGGTCAATCGCGAAGTCGATGCGGTGACTCGTCATGTCAAACAAGTCGCCGGCTCCCGCCTTGTCCTTATATTGCCGCCAGCCCCAGCTAGTTTCCGGCCAGTCTAAAAACCGCTGGCTGCGGAAGTGACGCAGGTCGCCGAGCGCCCCGGTCTTGGCCAGGTGCCGCATGTACCGCATCGACGGCGCGAAGCGGTAGGTGAAGGCCGTCATGTGCACCACACCGGCATCGCGGCAGGCGTGGTACATCTGCCGAACTTCGTCCCCGTTAAGCCCCAGCGGCTTCTCGCACATCACGTGCTTGCCATTTCTGGCCGCAGCGAGGGTGATGGGGAGATGTGTGAAGTTGGGGGTAGCAATGATGACGGCATCGACGCCGGGGTCGGCACAGATTTTTTCGAAGTCGGTCGTAAGGTTGGTAATGTCCCAGTCCTTCCGCCTCTTCTCCAACAGCTCCACACTGGAGTCACAGGCTCCGGCTAGCCGAGCCCGCGGATCGAGGCGAATGCCCGGTACATGGTGGTAGTCGCTGACGGCACCCGCTCCGATGATGGCGATGTTGAGGGGACGGAAAGTGGGGAAAACAGACATGATTTTGGTCGGGCTTTGGGAATTGCGCTTGGGGCACTGCGGTGGACGCGGGAATTGCCCCGCGAAATTGGCGCTAGCGTCTTTGCAAAGCGAAGGGAGATGGGAAGTTAGCGGTTCCAGGCCCAGAAACTAAGGGGTTTTCTGCAAATTCACAAGGTGGGCGCTACGTGGTTGCCGGAGGAAGACAGGGCAAAATAAAAATCACAAAACCCCCCGATTGAGGGTGTCCCGCGTGTGTAAAAGCCAGTACATTGGGACATTCCTATTCATCTTTGGCGAGGGCCGCAAGGACCGGCACGAACCGGGTTTTTGTGGCGGCAAATGGCTGATCTCGCCGGCCTAATTAGAAAGGAAAATGTACCTCTCATGTGCCTCCTGGCAGTTCAATACAAGTCGGTACCCGAATCGCCCATCCTGGTTGCTGCGAACCGCGAAGAAGCGTACGACCGCCCCTCGCTCCTCCCTTCCATTCAACCTGGCAAGCCGCGCGTGCTCTCCGGCGTGGACGCGAAAGCGGGTGGGACCTGGCTGGGCGTGAACCAGAACGGCCTGTTTGTCGGCCTTTGCAATCGCCTTCGCATGGTGGTGCCGGCTGCTCCGCGGTCGCGCGGGGCGCTGTGCCGCGATTTGCTTCGGGCGAATTCCGCTCGGCATGCCGTCGATATGGCGATGGAAGAGTTGACGGCCAACAAGTACGAAGGCTGCAACCTGATGATCGCCGACTATGAATCGGGTTGGTGCGTGCATGGCAACGATGACCCGGAAGTGACCGAGCTCGATGAAGGCCTGAATATCGTCTGCGGTGGCGACCTGAACGACCCTCGCGACGAGCGCCAGAAACTGGCCCGCCGCCTGTTGACGCTGCAAACTCTGGATTCGTCGGTCAAGTTCCTGGCGGTGGCCAGCAAAGCCTTTGCTCGCCCGTCCGCTGCTCCGGAACGGCCCGGCATGATTGTCCGCGGCAAAGAACGAGGCACCGTCAGCTCCACGCTGATTGCCCTCGGCAAGAAGCCGCGGGACGCCATCTTCCAGTACGCCAACGGTTCCCCCGACATGGCCAAGTATGAGGACTACTCCCCCTTGCTGCGAGACATCCTCAGCCGCGGCTTGCGGGAAGCACGGACGAAGCAGAAGGCGTAGAGCCTCCTCCTAAGAAATTGGAACTATTTTGGGGCGGTCCTTGGGGCCGCCCCAATTGTTTCTTGCCACTCGCCGAGGAGTTGCAGCGCCGCGTACGGCGTCAGCGAGTTCACATCCAGCTCCCGCAGCTTGCCAATCAGTGGATGTTCTTCCGGCGCGAAGAGTGTCATCTGTAGGTCACCGCGGCGTTTCGATTTGCCGTGGACGGCGAGCTTGGATTTTCCATCGCCGTTCAGATGCTCCGCTTCGAGCTGGGCCAGGATTTGCTTGGCTCGCTCGTTGACGGCGCGGGGGACTCCCGCGAGTCGGGCGACATGGATTCCGTAGCTCTTGTCCGCCGCTCCGGGGACGATTTTGTGGAGGAAGACAACGTGGTCTTCCCACTCTTTCACGGCCACATTGAGGTTGGCGACCCCCCGCAGGCTCTGAGCCAGGTCGGTCAGCTCATGGTAATGCGTGGCGAAGAGCGTCCGGCTGCCGATCTGATCGTGCAGATGCTCGACGATGGCCCAGGCGAGCGAGATGCCGTCGTAGGTGCTGGT
>SXOA01000083.1 GCA_005778405.1 Planctomycetaceae bacterium | reverse complement strand
GGGGACGGGAGAAGCGCGCCGAGCATGAATACGAAATCGCGAAAAACGGCCCTGATTCAGGCTCCAAACCGCCGATTGTGAATGACCCAATTCCTGTCGAAGCAGAAACTTGCGTCGAAACGGTGGCTTCCAATCATTCCCGCGCGAAAGAGGTTTCAAATTTGAATAAGACGGCTTCTGCGCCGTCCTTGGTGCAGCTCGGGAGCGGCGGCGGGCAACAGTCCGCTGACGGAATGTTGCCCGTCGTGAAAGAGCTTGAGGAGAACCCGCGGCCGCAGTGGGAAGATAAATACCGCCAGGAAGCTCTCGACTATCACTGCCGGAAATTCAACTTGCCGCCGGCCAGTTTGGAGCAGGCGACGGGAATTCCCGACCCGCTCAAGATGTCCCCCCGCCTGTGGATCGAGCGAGGCTTTCCCTACATGATCAGCATCGACGATAGCATCCCCTGCGACCGCGAAAACCAGCTCGAAATCGGCCACATCGTTCGGCTGCAATTGCCCGTGGTCCTCTCCGGACCGGGAACCCGCGTGTATGGCTGGCCGGAGGGATAAGCTTAGCCGCTGCGTCCACGCGGCACTGTGTCTTTAGAAGGCCGGCCCGCGTGGACGCGGGGGCTAAGCGGATTGTTAGACTACGAGAAAGTATCGGAGAAAGAATTTGCCATGAATTTACCTGGACCATCCATTGCTTTACCGGCCCCTCGGCTCGATCTGCGCCGGTTGGTGCTAGTCGGGATCGGGCTGCCGGTCGTTGTGGCGACGGTCACTTATTTGCTGATGAACCGCTTCCTTGTCGGCGTGCGGCCGGTGCTGGAGACCACGTTTGGCCTGGGGTGTTTTGTGCTGGAAGTCGGCCTCGTCGGTGTGATCGTGGGGAAATCCATGCCCCACCCGCAACTCCGCTGGCTGCTGTATGGCTGGATGATGGTGCTGGTGGACCTGCTGGTTTGCAGTTCGGCGCTCAATTTGGCCGATCGCTATTACATTAGTGAAATCCTCCCAGCGGCGGCCCTGGTCGCGGCACAGATCGGCCTGGCAATTCTATGGGGAACATTGGGGACGGCTCGCTGGTACTGGCGAGCCCCCTTCGCGCTCGCTCTGGGAACCGGGCTGCTAGGTTTTTGGGTGCTGTACGTCGCCGGCTGGAGCGGGCAGCTCATGTCGGGCATTCTGGTTGTTCAAGCCATCACGTTGACTCTGATGAGCATCGGATTGCGGGTCCGCGGCTATAGACTCATCCAGTTGGTTGCTTCCGAGGAAAACGTGGCCGGCCAGAACAGCCGCCGTTTTCAATTCGCCATTCGGGACGTGCTGATCTGGACTACGGTACTGGCAATCCTATTGGGACTGATGCGCGGAGCGGGGATGCTCGTGTGGGTGACATTCACCGATCACCCCGCGCTGTACTTCAAGGCGACCGTCGCGCTCCTCTCAGCCATGGCCATCCTCTTTGCACTCTGGTCGGCCTTGGGCCAAGGGCATTGGGCGCTGCGATATTCGCTGCTGGTGATCGTGCTGCTGTTAGTCGGGGGGGCCATGGGCGCGCTCAGCACCTATGGCGAACAACTTTTCAACCTGTGGCGTTCGCCGAAAATACGAACTGGATGGAGCTACTACGATTACGACCTCTATCAATGGAAGGAAGTCGGCTGGTGGTGGATTGCCTGGATGTTTCTCTCCGGCGGACTACTGGCGGCATCGCTGTTGATTTTCCGAACCGTGGGCTATCGGCTGGTGCGAAGTGGTAAGACACGAGAAAAAACGAAGGCTTGAGTCGATGCGCAGGCCACCACGATATTCCGAACAATCCGCACATCCGTCATTCGGAAAGGAGATTTTGCCGCGCGAACTATACTGGAAACCCATGTCAATCGTCGCCCTCTTTCCGCCGAAAGTCACCGACGATACGCTGCCGCTCCGCCTGGTGCCGAGCCGCTGCTGCGTCTGCGGAACCGACGACGGAGAACCGGTCGGAGTTGGCGAGGATTTTGAATATTGGACTAGCCCAGACACCTTCCTGGCGGTGCAATGCCCGGACTGCAAACTGGTCTATCTCAATCCGCGGCCGGCGGTGGAAGAGCTGGCCCGAATCTATCCGGCCGAATATCACGCCTACGATTTCAGCGCCAAGGACTTTGGTCTCGTCTACAAAATCCGCCGCCGGCTGGAAGCTCGCCGCGTGCTGGCTTATGCCAGCGGACTCCAGGCGGGAGCGAGAATTCTCGACATCGGCTGCGGCGACGGCTTTCATCTGAAGCTGCTGAAAGACTTTGGCGACCAAAGCTGGCAGCTGGAAGGGGTGGAGTTGGATGAGCGGGCCGCCAGTGCCGCGAGAAAGGCGGGACTGACCGTGCACCAGGGAGATGTCGAAGAGCTGGACCTGCCGGCCGATTCTTATGACTTGATTCTGCTCATCATGACCATTGAGCACGTCGCCGATCCGGCCGCGATTCTCTCTGCCGCTCGCAATTTGCTCAAACCGGGGGGACGCATTGTCATCGTGACCGACGACGCGGCCTCCCCCAGCTTCAAGATGTTCAGCGGCCGGCACTGGGGGGGGTATCACTTTCCGCGGCACTGGAATTTGTTCGACCGGAAGAACCTGGGGCAGCTCGCCCGAAACTGCGGCCTGGAGCCAGTGCGCATCAAGTCGATGATGAGCCCGGTGAACTGGGTGTACTCCTATCACAACTACCTCGCTGACCGCCGTTGGCCGCGGTGGCTGCAAAACCGCTTCACGCTCAATTCGACGTTGTCGCTGACTTGTTTCACGCTCGTCGACCAATTCCTCACTCTCTTCGGCTGCGGCAGCCTGCTGTGCGGCACGTTGCAAAAGCCGCTGAAAGAGGAGCGTCCATGACCAAGCCGACAGTCCAAACTCCTGTTGTCATTATTGGCGCTGGCCTGGCCGGGCTGACCTCGGCCGTCTATCTTCGCCGGCAGGGAATCCCCGTGCAGGTGTTCGAAGCCAGCCCGCACCTTGCCGGCCTGGCCCGGAGTTTCGAAAGCGGCGACGGATTTACTTACGATTTTGGGGCCCACTTCATCACCAATCGCCTGGCGGCTGCGGTCGGGTTTTCGGCCCAGTGCATCAACGTCCCCCGCTATGGCGAAAGCTTCTGGCTCAAAGGCCGTCCCTGCCGTTATCCCTTCGGCTTCGCCCAGCGGCCAAAATTCGTGGCGAGTGCGATCGCCGCCAAGCTGAACGTCATTGCCAAAAAGCCCGCCACAGCCGCGGATTGGTTTCGCGGAAAGTACGGAAGGGCCTTGGCCGACGAAGTGGCCATTCCAATCACGGAAGCCTGGTGCGGCGCTGCCGCGGACAGCCTCTCGACCGCGGTCGGCGAGAAAATCCCCGTCAGCATTCTCAAAACCTTTTTCCTCCGCCTCTCCGGCAAACTGAGCCGCAAGACGGTGGCCATCGGCTATTGCACCACGCTGCCGGAGTCGGCCCATGTGTGGCATGTCTACCCGCGAGGCGGCATCGGGGCCCTGTGCCAGCACATGGCGGACGAAGTGCGGGACTGCATCCAGACTGAATCGCCGGTCGAGGCGATTCTGACCGATGGCAAACGGGCGACCGGCGTTCGCGTCAAGGGACAAGAGATTCCCGCAACCGCCGTCATCAGCACGGCCCCGGTCCACATTCTGGCCAAGCTCACCCAGGGAACGGACCTGCTCCAGCCGCTGTCCAAATTCCGCTACCGGCCGATGGTCTTTGTGAATCTGCGGATGGAAGGGCGCGGCCTGCTTTCGGATGTCATCGTCTGGACGCCGGGGAAGGAGTTTCCCTTTTTCCGCCTCACGGAAACGCCTCTTTCCATGCCGTGGCTCGCGCCCGAAGGAAAGACCTTGATCACCGCCGACCTCGGCTGCCAGGTTGGGGATGATATTTGGAAGATGCCGGATGACGAGCTTGGCAGGCTCTGCCTCTTACACGCGAAGAAGCTGATCCCCGATGCCGAGTCCCGCTACGACGGCTGCCGCGTCCTCCGTACGCCGCTGGCATATCCCGTCTATTTGAACGAGTACGAGCCAGAGCGCAAGGCCTTTGAGAAATCGACAGGCATCGAGCGGCTGTACAGCGTCGGCCGCAACGGCGAATTTGCTCACATCCTGATGGAAGATGTTTTTTGGCGAACGCGACGGAAGATGCGGCAGTTAGTGAAGGAAATACAGTGACACGAGCACGAAGCAATTGCCGACTACGGCTTGACCTCAGCTTTGACCCCGCTGAGCGGATGCTTCGTCGCCGCGTCCCAAGCCAGTTCCTGCAGGAGCGTGTTGAGCTTCTCTTCGTCGTCTCCCAGTTTGGCCAGTTTCAGCACCGCGGGAACCGGCAAGCCGACTGGGCTCTTGCGATAGATGACCGCGTAGTGGCAATAGGCATTGAGAACCATGGCCGGGACTTTCACATGACCCAGGGGGTCGGTGAACAGGTCTTCCTGCGTTTTGATGCCGGGAGCCTGGCCGGCGATGACCTTCTCGCGGAGGGCGATCACCGCCTGGCCGACAGGGGTGATGAAAACCGTCTCCTTCCCCACTTTTTTGTTCAATTCGCGGGCATGATCGTCCCACCCGGTGAAGTACGGCTCATGCAGCTTCCAAAGTTGCTCGCCGCTGATCGCGTTGTGATCGACCTTTGCCGGCCGCAGCTTAAACGTCACATCGTAGATATCAAACGGCAGCCAGTTTTCCTGGAGGAAGATGCGGATGTTGGGATTATTCTCTGTCGCCAATTGAACGAAATTTCCAACTCCTTCGTCCGGCAGATGAATGGGCGAAAGCGTCAGCACGTCCACCTTGCCGGCCTTGAGCAGTTCCTTGGCTTTATTCTTGTCCGCGGCGACATCCCAGTGCTGAATGATCCGAGACCCGCCGATCGAAGACTGGCCGACTTGCTCGTGTCCCTTGATCTCCCCCGCTTTCGCCAGGTCCGTCAGAATCGGCGGCATGAAATAGTGGAAGCTGTGCCCACACGTGAAAACCTTTTGCCCCTGCGTGATCGGTGCGGCAGCGGCTTCCGGCTTTTTGTCCTCCGCCGCCAGCGCGCGGCAACCGATGGAGGCGAGCAAGAGCGCGAGCGCGCAGATATAGCGGGATAATGAAAGCGACGTGGGCATGGGTTTGCTCCGGGGAGAGTTTGCGAGGCAAGTCTGGAAGGTGGCTCTGTTATAAGCGTTCTGGCGGCAGAATTCATCCGTGCCTCCCAACGAGCCATGTTTCGGATAATCTAGGAGATTGACGAGAGACTCTGGGAGGAGGTAGATGGTGGTTCCCAAACGCATCCTGGTGGCTTTGGTGCTGGCCTTGCCAGTCCTCGTCGTCGCGTTCGCAGTCGTGATGGGAGGCTGGGGGCTGGCTCAGGGGATGGGGGATCCGGGCGGAGCGATGGCTCTGCGGTGGATCGCGGTGGCCTGCCTGATGCTGCTGGTGATGGATGGGCTGCTGCTGATGATGGCCCTGGGGCTGAATGCGATTGAAGAGCGGAGAGATTGACGGCTACAGATATTCCCTCCAGCCGCGGGTTTGCAGCTCTTTGACCACTTCACGGATGGCCTCTTCGTCGTGCTTGCTGGCGACGAGCGTGGCCCCTTCCGTATGGACGACGATGCAGTCTTTCATGCCGAGCGTGACGACGAGATGGTTGTCCGTGGTCCGGACGATGCAGCCGGCGGTGCGGATGCCAAGGTGCTTGCCGACAATCGTGTTGCCATCCGCATCGGCCCCCAGGCTCCGCGGCAGCGATTGCCAACTGCCGACGTCGTCCCACTGGAAGGGAGCTTCGATGACGGCGACGTCGCGATGTTTTTCCATGACGGCGAAATCGATGGACTTGCCGACAATGGCGGTGAACTCCCGCTCGAGGGTTTCGTCGTGCTTCAGCGTGCCGAGTGCTTTGCCAATGGCCGCCAGCCGCTGGGCCATCGCCGGCTCATGCGACTGAAGCGCGGTGAGAATGGTCCGGGCCTTCCAAACGAAGATTCCACTGTTCCAGTAGAATGTGCCGGCGGCCAGGAATTCTTCCGCCTGAGGCCGCTGGGGCTTTTCGCGGAAACGGAGGACCTGAAAGGCCGGTGCCTGATCGCCGTTTTTCCCTGGAATCGGCTGGCCGCGCTCGATATAGCCGAAGGTCTCAGCCGCGAAGGTGGGGCGGATGCCAAAGGTGACAATTCGACCGGATTGACCTTCAACCAACTCGGTCGCTTGCGATATGGCGGAGCGGAACTTCTCCACCGGCTGAATCAGATGATCCGCCGGCATGACGAGCATGGTTGGATCGGAATCATTCATCCCGACCAGATGCGCTGCCAGGCCCACGCAGGGAGCCGTGTCGCGCTTGCAAGGCTCCCCCACAATGTTGGCGGCCGGCAATTCCGGCAATTGCTCGCGAATGGGACCGACCAGTTGGCGATTGGTAATGACCAGGGTCCGTTCGGGCGGCACCAGTCCCGCCAGCCGGTCCAGCGCTTGCTGAATCATCGTCCGGCCGCCCCCGAAGTCCAAAAGCTGTTTGGGAGTGGTGGACCGGCTGAGGGGCCAGAAGCGGGTGCCAAATCCTCCGGCCATGATGACGGCATGCAGCATCAGCGAAACTCGTTTGCGAAGAAGGTCAGAACCAAGTCAGAAACGCCAGCCCCGTACCCAAGCATAGGCCAGCCAGCACAGGACGGGGAACATCACAAACATCACGCCGTAGGTGAAAAGGCTCGTCCAGAAGTGTCGCGGCCAGCGTGCCATGAAATTCGTTTGTGGCTTGGGGTAAAGAGTCTGTCGCCTCCATGTAGTAATATAGGACCGGACTTGAATTCCTCCAACTCACGATATCCCCATGCGTTCCGCCCCCCTGCCCCGCTGCCCGCTGCTGCTTGCCACTCTGGCAACAGCGCTGTCGATTTCCTTTCTACCCAATCTCAAAGCAGCCGATGCTCTGGAGTTGCCGCTGGCGGGTGAGACGAAAATTGTCCTGGCCGGCGTGGCAGAGGGCCAGAAGGTTTTAGTGACGAGTGATGCCTTCACACAGTCGCTCAGCCGGTTCGACTTGCAAGCTAGGCTCAAGCGCACGGAGAACGCGACGCTGGCGAAGTGGAAGAAGTTCGTGGCGGCGGAGGTGCTTCCCTGGAGCGCCGAGGAAATCGCCCACGTCAAACCGGCGGTGACTGTGTTAGCCGAGAAGCTGAAAAGGCTCAAGCTGCCGCTGCCGGAAAAAGTGCTGCTGGTGCACATGTCCGGCAAGGAAGAAGGAGACGCCGCCTATACGCGGGCCAATGCGATCTTTCTGCCGAGCAAGGTGCTCAGTTATCCTCCCGAAAGACTGGAGGACTTACTCTGCCATGAATTGTTTCACGTCCTCTCTCGCCACGATGCTGAAACTCGCCAGCGGCTGTACGGCATCATCGGCTTTCGGGCCTGCGAGGAAATTCCGCTCCCCGCGATGCTTAAGGACCGGAAACTGACCAATCCAGACGCCCCGCAGATCAACTGTACCATCGACCTGAAGATCGAAGGCCGCGTCATCACGGCGACCCCCATTCTGTTTGCCAATGCGGAAAACTACGATGCCGAGAAAGGGGGCTCGCTGTTTCGCTACCTTACCTTTCGCCTGATGGTCGTCGAAAAGAAAGACGGCAAGTGGCAGTCAGCAACCAGCGGCGGCGGCCCCGTTCTCCTCGACCCGCCCAAAGTTGCGTCCTACCTGGAGCAAATCGGCAGCAACACCGGCTACATCATCCACCCTGACGAAATCCTGGCAGACAATTTTATCAAGCTGGTGAAGGAGGACAAAAAGCTGAACTCGCCGAAAATTGTGGAGCAAATGCAGAGCGTGCTCAAGCCCTAGAAAGTTGGAGTCTCGACATTAGGCGGTCCCCATCAATTGTTTCGCAATCGATAATAACGCGGTTTTCATCTCGTCCCCCCAGGCTCGCAAAGTGAACCTTCGCGAAGATTCGCCGATCACTTTGATGACAATTTCCAGCCGCTCATCGGGAAGGGAAGCGGCCACCTTGTCCGCCCACTCGATGAGCGTGATGCCGCCCGCGGAGAAATATTCTTGCGGACCCAGCCGCTGGAATTCGTCATTCCCCGAGAGCCGGTAAACATCGAAATGAAAGAGCGTGCGGCTGCCGGTGTGTTCGTGGCAGAGGACGAAGGTGGGACTGACAACTTCGCTCCGGTCAATGCCGCAAGCAGCGGCGAGCGCCTGGACGAGACGGGTTTTTCCAGCGCCGAGCGTGCCGCAAAGGGCAACCACCGCCCCATCCGGCAATGCGGTGGCAAGGGCAGCGCCGAGCCGGTCGGTATCGGCGAGACTCTCGGAGTAGAAGACATACTCTTGCATGTTAGAGCTGATGTTCGTAGCCTCGCGGCGAAAGCGGCAGGAGGGGACCGCCGCTAACCTGTTGCCAGAGGCCAGGTTGTTTCACGAAGCGGCCGATGCGCGTGAGGGGGACGCCGAGCGGCTGGGAGGCGAGCAGTTGTTCGGCGACCGCTGGGGACACGGCCAGAATCAGCTCGAAGTCTTCGCCGTCCGAAAGCGCGTGGTCAAGCGCGGATGGTCCACCCTGCTCTTGAGCCGCAAGCTCATGGGCAGCCGCAGCTATAGGAACCAGGCTCAAATCCAGCACAGCCCCACAACCGCTTGCTTCGCACATCCGCGAAAGGTCCAGCGAAAGTCCGTCGCTCACATCCATGGCGGCATGAATCTCATACTTCTCTGCCAGCACCATCGCTTCGCGAACTCGCGGCGTAAAGTCCAAATGCTTCCCCAAAATGCTGCCGCCAAAGGAGCCGGTGACGAGAATCTCGTCCCCAGGCTTTGCGCCGCTTCGCCTCCATTCCTTGCCGGGGACCACTTCGCCAATCGCCGTGATGCTGGTGACCAGCGGCCCGTTCCAACTGTTCGTGTCCCCTCCCGCGATCGCCGTTTCGAATTCTTCCGCCAGCGGAATGAGTCCTTCATAGAGTTCTAAAGCCAATGCTTCACCGCAGCTGCGTGGCAGAGCGAGCGAAATCACAGCCCCCACCGGTCGAGCAGCCATCGCGGCCAGATCGCTCAGGTTCACCGCCAGCGACTTTCGGCCAATCCGCCGGGCATCATGCCGGTGCAACTCAAAGTCGACGCCGTCCATGAGCATGTCGGTCGTCACGACCCAGGCGTTGTCTTTGGCCAGCGCCAGCAAGGCAGCATCATCCCCTGGTCCCAGCAAGAGCCGCGGATGCGATGGCAGTCGAGGAAGTAGGCGGCGGAGAAAGTCGCGTTCCATGAATTGTCGCCTTTCGCGGAGCGAAAGGCGACTATAGCTTGGGCACGGGCGGGATGGGTGTGCCTGGGGGAATGATGCGGGGAGGTCCGTGATAAACTTCGAGCAACTCCACACCGTAACCTCGCTTAAGCTCGCTCTCGGCGCGCGCCGCCCAAGGCGTACCGGCATGCGTTTCCTGAATGGCGTGGAACATCGCGGTGGCCCGGTCCACGTGGTGCTTGATTTTGTCCCCGGTAATCGTCTTCTGCCGCGTGTTGATGTCCCAAGCGGCCAGATGCAGGTTGGGAGCTTTCAAGAGCGGCACCGTCTTGGGGTTACGGATGAATTCCTCCAGGTAGGCTCCGTATTCAAACATCCGCGCCTGGTAGGCGATGACCTGCGCGTACATTAAATCGTAATTGGCCTGCCACCTGGGCGAAGTTTCTTCACGCCGTTGCTTTTCCATTTTGGCAATCGTCTTTTCCACGCGGCCGAGGTATTCGAGATAGATGATGGCCTTGGCTTGCTCGATGATGGCTTGTTGTTTGAATGACGGATAGTCGGGCGAGAACCGGACCCGCATCTCGATGATCTTGGCAATCTCCGGTTCGTAGGGATTGAGATCATAGACCACTTTTTCAAGCATCGTCCGCAGCAGCGACTCGTCAATTTCCTGCTTCACTTCCAGTCGCGAACGCAGGTCAGGCAGATAACGGCGCATCGCTTCCAAGGCATACTTCCGCTTTTCTCCACGGACTAGATCCGTCTCCAGGCTCGGCAACATGAAAAAGATGCCACCTGTTTCGCGGCCCAAGCGAGAACACTCATACGGCCCAAAGCCGCTAGGATGGGCGTCGTATCGCCGGTGAAAACCATCCGTTTGCAATTGCTCCGCGAAGGCTGTTTCCGGCCCGCGGTCGATGGGAATCCAGTGCTCGTGCCCCGTCACCGGCTGACTCCAGCGGACATGGGCGAAGGGGTATCCAAAGATGGCTTCGCGGCCGAGAACATAAAGCTTGCAGCGGGCGGCCTTGGCAACTGCGAGAGCCCGTTCTAGCTGCGTGTCATTGTCGAGTCGGTCGCCGCTTTCATCGGTCAGGATGATGAGGGCCATCTGACGGTCGGTCCGCACACAATAAGGTTGGAAAACCGTGATGGACTGCCCAATGGCGGAGCACATGATTTCCTTACCGGAGGGATCATTGGGAACCTCGGAGATTGCCTGGCGAATTTCCGTCATATCATGGGAAGGCCGACGAGTATGGTTCATCCATTCCCCGCCATAACTGGTGACGGCAGTCTCCAGCGAGTCGTCCTGGCCCCGTTTGAGCAGCCCCAGTTCCTTGTAAACATGCTCAATCCGTTCCCGGATTTCCTTCTGGTCGTTCTTCATGCTCTCGGACTGGTCAAAGTTCCAGATGACCAGGACTTTCCCCTTGTTGAGCATCCAAAGGATCTCCTGGGTCAACTGGTCGAGGGCTTCTTCATAGCTGTCGACAACGGCGCGGGCGTCCCCAATCATGCCATCAGGGGCTTCGACAATCAGCGTTTTGCTGGAAGGGGTATCGATGAAAATCCCTTCGATGTTTACTTCTGCATTGACGACTTGCTCATAGAGAGCCTTGTCCATGGTGGGAGTGCCGACCATTCCCTGTGGGCCGGAGGCACCAACTTCCCCCACGATGGGAGAACTGCTGAAGACTTGAGTCGTCGTCTCGGAGACCTCGGTGAGCTGTTTTTCCAGCTCGATGACCTGCATTTCCTGTTGCTCGGGCTCAACAAGTGCCTCGGCAATAACCTCGTGCATTTCCTCAATGACTTTTTGGTCAACGACGTAAAACGACAATCCAATGACAAATACCATGTGGACGGCCGCTGAAACAAACATGGCGGCCGAGCTCCGCAGCCACCTGCGGATGCGAAAGCCGGCGGAGAGGTCTTCATACTCCTCTTCCTGCTCGGCCGGTGGGGCTGCTTTGGCCTTCTCTTCTTTCGCTTGGGCATCTCTCTGGCCGTTTGAGCCCTTGGGCGCGGTGCTGGGTTTGACTGTCGCCGCCGGTGCCAGCAGCGCGGCGGAGGAATCCGCGACTGGACCGGGCTCGAGAATATTATCCACGGAGGAATCTCACGACAGTTGGGAGGCCCTTGGTCGATCGTCCGCCGGCCGCAGATTTGATTAAGCGTCGGCTGGGCCTCATCCGCTAGTATAGCCGTTTGGTGGGGGAAACACTGCGCCTTTTTGGCATTTCCACTTACTTCGCACTTCCGTCGTGGACTATTGCCCTGGCTGCAGAGAGGAGAATGAACAGGTATCTCTATGAACGACTTAACGGCTGCAATGTCCCGTGAAAGTTCCTTCGAGCCAGCGGAATTGTCCTTCCGATGGTAGATAGGAGCGGCCATGGGAGTCGCGAGGGGGCGTCAAGTGAGTAAGGCAGTTGGCGGTATCGAGGTTACGCTTTCTATTGACCTGGAAATGGCCATTGGTTGGCAGACAAGCCAAGGGCAGCAGCGGCTGGAGGCGGTGACGGCGGGCCTGATCGAACTGCTTGATAGCCAATGCATACCCGCGACATGGGGAGTCTCTAACCCAGCACTCTCAGCCGCCCGGGATGTGATTTTGACCGCCAGATCCCCGCATGAGGTCGCTGTTTTGGGGGAGCGTTTCTGGCTAGGTGATGGCACAACCCCTTCCCGGCTGGCGCAGGAATTTGAGCGACGGTTCGCAGGCGCTCGCCGTGCTGGGCTGGAAGTCTCCACGCTTTTGCTGCGGCAGACTGCCGAGCACCTCGACCTGAACCTGCTCCTGGGAAACGGCATTACCGCGGTTCGCGGGCCGGCTGTTGCTGCGTCGGCCAAGCCTGCCGATTCCCGCCAGGAAACCAGGCGATTCAGCACCTGGCAAGTGCCAAGCCCTACCCTCATTCCGCGATCCGGTTCCTGGTGGCAGGCAGATCCTTGGGCCTTTCAGCAAAGGCTGAAGCGGGCAGTTCAATGGGCATCGCCGCTACATCTGGTTCTGGATGCCGGCAAGCTGGCGGAGCTTTCCGACCTGGGACTCCCCGCGGCAGCAAGATTCATGCGGGATCTTGGGCAGATGCAGTCCGAGAAACAGTTTCGCTTTGTCACCCTGGGAGAATTTGCCCGCGAATACCTTAATCGCCGCGCTTCCCAACCCAGCCGGTCGGTCTTGGCGGCGTAACGGGGTCGGGAGGAGTTTTCGCGGGTGGAGTTCGCGCGCGATAGTTGGAAGCGATCCGCGAAAACCCCTCCTGACCCCCTCTACACCTGCTCTCGAAATGTCAGCCAGCTCATCACTCCCAATGTGCCGGCGCAAACGAGGAGCGAGATATCCATGAGCCAGCTCACACCGCGAAACGGTGCCATGGACGGCGCAACAAGCGACGCGACCAGGTCGGTCAAGAATAGTAGGGCGATGAGAATGGACACTACCATCCCCGACAAACACAACGCCTTGGGCATTCGCAGCGTCCTCAATGATGCACGGCCAGCCGCCGATTCGCTCGATGACATACCGCGTAAGTATAATTCGGGTTCGGCGGATGTCACGTATGCTAAGCCCTTTCTGGCAGGATTTTGCGGCTTGTAGGGGCTAAGTGGCTTTGAAAGCAGTTTTTTGAGGCGAATATGCTCGCTCCCAATCTTCAGGACGTTCAGGCTCGTTTTCGGTCCCAGATGCCCGTCACGGCCAAATGGGCCTACTTCGACCACGGAGCCGTTGCCCCGCTGCCCGAGCCAGTCAGAGTCGCCATTGCCGCCTGGCTGCAGGAGGCGGCAGAGGAAGGGGATGTTCCCTGGCAAAGTTGGTCGCAGCAAGTGGAACGGACCCGTCTGGCCGCCGCGAACCTGGTGGGGGCGGAGGTCGAAGAGATCGCGCTGGTGCCAAACACCACCATCGGAATAAGCCTGGTAGCCGAGGGTTTTCCGTGGACAGAAGGAGACAATGTCGTCACGCTCGCCAACGAGTTTCCTTCTAACCTCTTCCCCTGGATGAACCTCGCCAGCCGCGGCGTGGAGACCCGAAAAGTGCCTGTTGACGGCGGCCGGGTGGACTTAAACCGCGTGAACGACGCCATCGACAGTCGGACTCGCTTGGTGTCGCTGAGCTGGGTTGGGTTCGCCAGTGGCTGGCGGATTGATCCGAGGGTCATGGCCGAAATGTGCCACCGTAAGGGGTGCCTGTTTTTTCTCGATGCCATTCAGGGTCTTGGAGTATTTCCGCTGGACGTCGAGGCGACCGGCATCGACTTCTTTGCCGCGGACGGGCATAAGTGGCTGCTTGGGCCGGAAGGGGCGGGACTGCTCTACATCCGCGGCGAGCATTTGGAACTCCTTCGCCCACTCGGTGTCGGCTGGCACAGTGTTCCTAGCAGCGGGGGCTTTTCCTCGGAGATGAACCTCCGTCCCTCGGCAGCAAAATACGAGGGAGGGACTCAGAACATGGCAGGAATGACTGGACTGGGAGCAAGTTTGGATTTGCTGTCGGAACTTGGTGTGGGACCGACAGGATCCCCAGTCGCCGACTTGGTGCTTGCCATTACCGACTATGCTTGCGAGCGGCTTTCGTTGCTGGGGGCGGTTCTCCTCAGCCCGCGAGAAGCAGAGAATCGCTCTGGAATTGTCACATTCCAGATTCCCGGGCAAGACCCCGCTGAGATTCGCAAGGCACTACTTGCCGCCGGCATCGTCACCAGTTGCCGCGGCGGCGGCGTACGCATCAGCCCGCACGGCTATAACATGCGGCAGGAAATCGAACGCATGATTGAAACGCTTAGCCCCCGCGTCCACGCGGGGAATGCACCGCGTGGACGCGGCGGCTAAGCTACGGCGTAAAGTCCTCGCTGCCATCCAGGCTCGTCACGAATGCCGCCAGCAGATCCGCCGCTCTATCAATATCGTCGAGCGACACCATCTCCACCGCACTATGCATGTAGCGGTTGGGGATGCTTACAAGGCCCGTCGCCACACCCGCTCGGTTGATTTGCAGCGCGTTGGCGTCATTGGGTACGGCCTTGCCGCTGGCGGCGAGCTGATAGCTCAGGCAATGTTCCTTCGCAAGTTGAATCAGCCGCTCAGTGACGACGGGATTCATGTTCGGACCGCGGAAGACTACCGGGCCGCTGCCGAGGGCGATGTCGCCCTGTTGTTTCTTGTCGATACTCGGGCAGTCAGTGGCGTGGGTTACATCGACAGCGATGCCGACTTGCGGGTCGATTCCGAAAGCCGCCGTTTGCGCTCCCCGCAGACCGATTTCCTCGGCCACGGTGGAGACCGCAAAGACCGAGCACTTCAGCGGCTGCTTGGCAGCTCGGCGCAGAGCTTCGATGCAGACCCAGAGGCCAGTCTTATTATCCATTTGCGGCGCATTGGCCAGGCCGTTCCGCATCTCCTGAAAGCCAAGCTTGAGCGTGACGGGATCGCCAACCCGCACCGCCTCCGCCGCTTCTGCCTTTGTCTTGGCTCCAATGTCAAGCCATAGATCCTCCAGCTTGACGACCTGCTTCCGCTCTTCGTCGGTCAGCAGATGAATCGGCTTGCGGCTGATGACGGCCGGGATTGGTCCGCCGCTCGTCCAGATTACCATCCGCTGGCCGATAAGCTGCTGGGCGTCCCAACCGCCGATGGTTTGGGCGTGGAGGAAGCCGTTGTCGTTGATGTGGGTCACCACCATGCCGATCTGGTCGCAGTGGCCGGCGAACATGACGCGAAGCTTGGCCCCCGGATTCTTCGCCGCGATGACGTTGCCATGCAGATCCGTGGTCACCTTGTCGGCAAAGTCGGATACATATTGCCGGACTACATCCTGAGCCGGCTTTTCATAGCCGGAGGGGCTGGGGATATCGAGGAGGCGTTTAAGGAATTCGAGAGGGGCGGCTTCCATGAAAGGTCGGGCTCCGAGGGAAGATTCGCAGGTGTTCGTTGAAGCTGATTATACCGAACCCACAACCGTTGACACTTGTCCGGGTGTGACGTAGGCTAGTTTTAGTCGCTGGAACGAATTCCTATGCTCACTTCTCCAAATAACACGCAGAGCCGCGATAATGCTCGCCCATACGGCGTCGGCGTCGTGATTATTATTGGGGGCCTGAGGGCTTAGGGGCAGCGACAAAATCGCGGATACAATCGCCCTGAAGCCCCTCGCGGGTTTCAGGGTTTTTTTGTTGAGTAGCCACACGCGGCCCGCGTGTCGGCTTGCACTTGACTTGAGGCCAGACCCTCACCCCGGCCC
>SXOA01000007.1 GCA_005778405.1 Planctomycetaceae bacterium | reverse complement strand
TGACGAAATAGGGCCGGCCGCTGTCGGTCGTGCCCGCTTCGAACACCTTGGCGATGTTCTGGTGGTCCATCATCGCCAGGGCCTGCCGCTCGGCCTCAAAGCGGGCAATCACCTGCCGCGTGTCCATCCCCGGCTTGATGACTTTGATCGCCACCCGCCGCTCGACCGGCTTGGACTGCTCGGCCATGTAGACGACCCCCATGCCCCCTTCGCCGATCTGCTGCAGGAGTTTGTAGGGGCCGATCTGGGTGCCGGGTTTTTCGGCGAGCGGCTGGTCGATGGTGACATTCATCGCGACGGCAGGCGACTCCAGGAAACTCTGTTCCTGCTCATGCACCTGGAGGAGCTCCAGCACGCGTTGCAACGCCTCGGGATGTGCGCCACAGACCTGCTGCAGATAGTCGGCCCGTGCCTGGCGACCGTCGATACGACGGGCGAGGTTGAAGACGGCTTTTTCGTCGATAGGTTCTGCGGACATGGCGATTCCTTGGCAAGCCGGTAATGGCTGCTCTCCAGAAACCAGTGCGCATTTGGCACGTGGTTCCCCTAATGAAATTTGAAGATTTTTCTGATTGGGCGGCCGGGAGCCGATCCTGAAACCCTCACCAAGGCCCTCTCCCAGGGGGAGAGGGAGGATGTGGGGAATCCGAGATCTGCAGCCGCAACCAGCTTTTGGCGTAGGCCCAGTCATTTTCCACGGTGGCGAGCGATACGCCGAGGGCCTCGGCGGCCTGGGGCATGGTCAGGCCGGCAAAGAAACGGAGTTTGACCAATTCGGCCGCCCGTGCGTCGCGGGTCGCGAGTTGCTGAAGGGCCACGTCCAGGGCGAGCAGATCCAACTGCGGACCCTGGATTTCGGGCTCCGCGGCCGCCAGGTCCACCCGTTGCCGCTCCCCTCCCGCTTTGAGGCTGGCCTTGCGCCGAGCCTGCCCAATCAAGATCCGCCGCATCGCCTCCGCAGCCGCCCCAAAGAAATGCCCGCGGCTGTTCCAACTGTGTTCCAGTCCGTCCCCGACCAGGCGCAAATACGCCTCATGCACCAGAGCCGTCGCCTGGAGCGTCTGCCCCGGCTTCTCCTGAGCCAGCTTCGCCGCCGCCAGTTTCCGCAACTCGTCATACACCAGCGGCAGGAGTTGCTCCGCTGCCGACGGATCGCCGGATTCGATTTGCGACAGGATGCGGGTGACGTCGGACATGGGGAGCAGCATATCAGGAACGAAATGTGCCTGGAAACGTTTGGGCTCGATCTCACCAGTCCCAGGCGCAAGTTTTTAGGTTGCGCTCATCTTCGACTTTCATAGTTCTGCTCGGTATTTGGCGGATAAGGCGTCGCGGAGCAGCTTTTGGAGTTTGACGATTCTGCGCCTTCCTTCGCTTGCTTCAGGCTCATAGGAGAAATGCCAGATAGTTCTCCGTCGCACCTTGCTGGCAGAAAGATGGAGGTAAGAAAATGAAGCCACCGATGGCCGCCGCTACTTCCCTCCAATGCAGTAGAGCCGCTTGTCCGTCCGCAGATAAATCTTGCCGGCTGCCACGGCGGGGCTGGCGTTGGTGCGGCTGGTGTCGTCCGCGAAGGTGTTGTGACTGAGCTGCTCGAATTTTGGGCCGGCGGCGAGGACGAAGGTGCCGTTGTTCTGGGAGACGACGTAGATTTTGCCGTCCGCCAGGATGGGGGAGGACCAGATTTGGCCGGAGCCGGGTTTGAAGCGCGCCTCGTAGGTTTTCTCGCCGGTGGCCCCGTTCTGGCACTGCATTCTGCCGCCGCCGTCCTCGGCCCAGAAGAGGTTGCCGTCCAGGTAGAGGGGGGAGCCGACGTTGGAGCCTTCGTTTTCCCGCCAGAGGACGTGGGTCTTGGTCACATCGCCGCGGCCGCCGGCCCGGACGGCCAGAGAGGTGGAGCCGCCGCCGATGGCGTAGACCACGTCCTCGTGCGTCACCACGCTGGGACAGCAATAGCGATGCACCCCTTCCGCCCGCCAGAGTTCCACGCCGGTGTCGGGCTTCAAGGCGACGATCCAGTCCGACATGCTCACGACCAACTCCGGGCCTTCCTTCGTCTTGACGATTTGCGGCGTGTTCCAAGAGGAACCGATCCCCTTGGCCTTCCAGACTTCCTTGCCGGTCTTTTTGTCGAGGGCCACGAGCGAGTTGCTTTCGATGCTGGCGTTCACGATGAGCAGATTGCCGAATGGCACGGGAGAGGTTCCCGAGCCCCAGCCGTTCGTACCCTCGCCGACGCTCTCGTGCCACTGTTCGTTGCCGCCCAAGTCGAAGCAATAGACGCCGGACTTGCCGAAGAAGACGTACAGCCGCTCGCCGTCGGAGACGGGGGTGTTGCCGGCGTAGCCCTGGTAGGCCCCTTCGCCGGAATAATTGTGCTCCGGGAGCTTGGGTTCGAAGGTCTTGTCCCAGATCTTCTCGCCGGTCTTCTTATGGAAGCAGAGCAAGTGCCGGCGGAGGTCCTTCTGGTCCCCTTCGTTGGCCTTGAGCCCGTAACCGGAGTAGGCCGTGACGAAAACTTTGTCGCCGACCACAATGGGACTCGATGCTCCGGGGCCGGGGAGGTCCACCTTCCACACGATGTTCTCCGTGCTCGACCACTTTACCGGCAGCCCCTTCTCTTCGCTTGTCCCCTGTCCGGTGGGGCCGCGAAAGCCGGTCCAATCGGCAGCGGTCGCAAGAGAAGGAAGGAGAAAGGACATCGCGAGAATGATTCGGCGGGTCATGGGGGCATTCCTGGTGGGATAGTCAACAGCGCGGAGAAGCGGAGTGGGATTTGCAACGGGCGTCTTGGACCTGAAATGAGATTCTAAGCCTTGGGACGAGAGATTGTCAAAAACGACTCCCGTCCCGCTGCTTCTTCGTTTGTGCTATCAAGGAGGCGCGACCTATGCCTGCTGAACATGACCCAGAACCTCGACACGGCGGCGAAATCGAGCACGTCCGCCACAAGCCGCCGACGCCGCTGGCGCGTTTGCGCGAGCTGGTGCTGGTCTGCGCTCCGCTCCGTAGCAATGTCAATCTCTCCAACATCGTCCGTACCGCCGGCTGTTGCGGGATCACGCGGCTGATTGCTTGCGGGCATGTGAAGGTTGACAAGAACATTGCCCGCGACGGCGCGGACCAGGTGGAGATCGAGGTCCACCGCACGCTGCCGCCGGTTTTGAAGCAGCTCAAGCAGGATGGATTCACGCTTGTGGGTCTGGAGCAAACGACCGGCTCCAAAAAGATCCACGAGTTTGTCTTTCCCCGAAAAACGGCCCTCGTGCTCGGCAACGAGCGGCACGGCCTGACCGACGAAGAGCTGCGGCTGGTGGATGTGTGCGTGGAGATTCCCGTCTGGGGAATGCCCCACGCGTACAACGTCGCCACTTCTGCCGCGATGGCCCTGTATGAATATTGCCGGCAATATCCGGAGGGATAGGGGAAATTCCGAAATTCGAATTCCGAATGTCGAATTCTCTTACGGCTCTTCCTGAATCTCCGCCGCGACTCGGTCTGCGGAGATACGCCGTTTTCTCATCAACAGCAGGCCGCCGATGGTGAGACCGACGCCCGTGAGCAGCCAGGGGGACGGCGGCTCCTGGAAGAAGAAGACTCCCATGAGGGCCGCCATCGTCGCTTGAGTGGCGTTGAGGGCATTGACGAAGACCAGGCTGGTGAGCTGCAGCGATTTGGTCAGAGTGACGAACGCGGCTGCGTTACAAACGCCGGCGAGCAGCATGAGCCACAAGTTATGGGGCGTTGTGGCCAACATTCCTTCCAGGCCAATCCGCCAGAGGCTGATGCTTCCTAGGCTGAGCATCCCCACGATGGAAACCGTGAACAGCGCGGCCGGAAGCGAATGGCCGCGGGTAACGTAGTAGCGGTTGATCGTGTTCAGAACGGCATAGGCCAGGCCGCAGAGACAGGCCGCGGCAACACCCAGCGCCAGTTCCAAAAAATGGGGAGGCGAACTCGCGGCCTCAACAGCTTCGGCGGTTCCCCGCACGGCATCATGGGCGTTTTCGGCTCCCAAAAAGAGGACGAAGACCGCCCCCAGCAGGACCACCATCGCGGCAACGGTGCGGAGTGTCACCGGCTCGTGCAAAAAGACTCGGCCCAGAATCGTTCCGAAGACGATCATTCCTCCCAAGTTCAGCGGCACGGTGAGGGCCACGCCAATAATGCCGAGTGCCCACTGGAACGGAATGTTTCCGCAAACCTGCCCGACAAAGCCGCCGACGGCGATGACGGCCAGTACCGTGAACGGCGGAATGGCCCTGTGGCCGCGCAAATGCATGTGCAGCATCCAGGGAGCCATGAGCAGCGCGGTCGGCAGCGTTTTCACCGTGGAAACCCAGACCGGATCGCAGTCCGTCAGGGCTCGCAGAAAACCATTCGCCACCGTGTAGAGAATCGACGACGCCAGACCGCACAGCGTGCCGAAGACCACCGGATCCAAAATCCGGCGTCCGGCAGGGTGCGCGTCAGTGGCTGAGAGAGGGGACACGGTGCTATTCTAATACGCCTCGGTTTCCGAGTGGCACGCCCACGGCTTTGTGTGGGCGTTGTATCTTGCATTCGCCTTTCGTCCATTTCTATGCCCATCGCCGCCCTCGTCCGCCGCGTTGCCAAACTGCTCCGGCAGCAGAACCTCAAGGTCGTTCTTGCCGAGAGCTGCACGGCGGGGCTGGTGGCCGGCGCGCTCTCGCGAGTGCCTGGAATCTCGGCTTGGCATTGCGGCGGCGTAGTGGTTTATCGCAATGCGACCAAGCGGGCTTATCTGGGAATCCCCGCCCGGCTACTGAAAGATCCGGGCCCCGTCAGCGAAATCGTCGCCCGCGAGATGGCCACTCGTGTTCTCGACCTCACTCCCGAAGCCGATATTTCCGCAGCCGTCACGGGACATTTAGGCCCAGGCGCGCCACCGGAACTCGACGGCGTGGTCTACATCGCGATTGCCCGGCGGCAACAACGTCAAAGCCAACGAAAGCAACGTCCCGACCTCAGCGTTCTGCGCTACCACTGCCGCTCCAGCAAGGACCGGCTGCCGCGGCAGAAAGAAGTGGTCGAGCTGGTTTTCCTTCAACTCGAGAACGCCTTGCAAAGAACGTGAGCAAGGATGCGGCAAGAAAATGCGAGTGGTGCAACGAAGGTGAGGTTTAGACAAGGAAGGTGAGGCGTCTTTTAACCCCCTTCGGTCTTTCCCGACACGACGAGTGCCCCCTCCTTGAGCTCCACGACTTCGATCCGCAGCGTCTTCCCCTGGAGCTCCGGCTGGTTCATGGGAAGCGTGACGTAGGCGACGGGGTCGCCGTCTTCTTCGCCCCAGCGGAGCGGGACGCCGGCTTTGGCGGTGTGCTGGGAAATCTGCTCCAGAAAATTGGCCAGCGGCACGGGCAGTGCTCCCGCCCGCACCTGCATGATGCGAATGGCGATGACGTTTGGCTCCTTGGTCAATTCCGGTCTGGCCCCGATGGAGACAACAGAACTAAATCGCGAGTCGGAATACTTGCAGGCGACCTGGATCATCTCCGTCGTGATTGCGACGCGCGGGTCGGAAACCTGGTTGGGGAGAGCCTTGGGAAACTTAATCGGCAAGTCATTGGCGAGCCAGCCGTTGACTTCATCGGCCGTGAACGTGGCTTGCCAGGTTCCTTCGCGGCGGACATCGTTGCGGAGCTCGAGAACTTCCTGCTCGAACTTGTAAGCCGCCTTGGCCGGTTCGGCGGCAGGCGCGGCGAGGGCTTGTGCGTAAAAGTCCGGAACGGCATGCAGCGAGCGATAGCCATAGAAGCCTGTGGCCAGGGCCAACAGCACAACGGCCAGGCATCCAATGAACAGTAAGCGGATGAATTTTCTCATGGGTGAGGGTCGGCGCTGTTCCGTAGGCTTATTCTATCGCGAACGGCCACTGGGTCCAACTTTTGACTCTCAGTCCGCCGACCTGTCAGCGTTACGCCAGGCCTCCACATTCGCCAGCATCGCCTCCGCCGCGGCCACCGGGTCGCTGCGGATCGCTTCAAACGGCTGAGTTTGACCGGTGTCGTCCTCCAGCAGCATCTCGCAATGACAATGAAACGTGCTACCATTTTCCGACATCTCCAGTCGCACATATTCGGCTCCGAGTTCCTCCAATCGGCTGCGAACAGCGTCGATTTTCCGAGCGGTGGCTTCGTCCAGAGGACTGACGTCGGGCGTGAGTTGGATGGCATCAATGGACTTGGCGTGCGAGAGGAAAGCCGGTGCTCGCTGGAGCTGTGGCGGCGGTGGGGACTGGAATCGCTCCGAGTTGCCAAAGGGGGCAGACTCGTCCGATAGCGGCAGTTCGAGCGTGGCGCGAGACACATCCGCTTGCGGCTGCACTTTTGGAGCCGGCGTGGACACCGGCTCCGTCATGGGGGGAACGGAGCTTTCCGCATTTCCATACAGAAGCCGGTCCAAGTAACCGGCCACGCTCGGCATGGCCATCACCGGCAGCACAATCAAAAAGCCGACGATGAAGACGGCACGGAAAGTAAAGGCGGTCCACCGTGGCATGGCTGAAGTCCGTTTCAGGGTTCTTGGGGCTGGGCATCATATCCCGCCCGCTACGCCCCACAAAGCCGAAAAGGAGTCTGCGTGCTAGCAATCCCTGGCCACACGACTGAGCTTGCCCGGCTGCCGCGACTCGCCTTATCATCGCAATGTTCTGACGACATTTCTCGGAGATACAGCATGGGTTTGCTCAAAGAATTCAGGGATTTCGCGCTCCGTGGCAACGTCATCGACATGGCCGTCGGCACCATCATCGGCGGGGCGTTTCAGAAGATTGTCAACTCGGTGACGAACGACCTGCTTCTGCCGCCGATTGGACGTGCCCTGTCGATGGGGGGGAAGGCGGTGAATTTCAAGGATATGTACCAGCCCTTGGCCGAAGTCCCCGCGGCCCTTCAAGGGGCTTCGCTGGATGTCGTGCAGAAAGCCGGCATTCCGGTCATTGCCTACGGTTCCTTTCTGCAAACAACGCTCGACTTTCTCATCCTGGCGCTCTGCATCTTCCTGATGGTCAAACTCATCCAGGTGGCCCGCGAAAAGTTTGAAGCCAAGAAGGCCGATGCCCCTCCCTCCGCACCACCCGCGGACGTTGCACTGCTCACGGAAATCCGCGATTTGCTTGCCAAGAAGTAACTGGATGCCCGGGCGTGGTATACTGCCAAGGATTCCTCACGCACCGCGAGTGGAGCTTCATCTCGCGGAGCGAGATGAGTACTTTTCTTGAGCAGGCTGGAAGCCTGCCCCACACGCCCATGTTTCACCCGCCTCTACCGCCCCTGTCACGCCGCGACTTCGTTCGGATCGGTGGGCTTTCCACCTTCGGACTGTCGCTGCCGGCATTGCTGCAACTGCGAGGTGCTCAAGGGGCTGATGCGGCCAAGGGGAAGGCCAAATCGTGCATTGTCATTTGGCTCGATGGCGGGCCGAGCCATTTGGAGACTTTCGATCTCAAGCCGGATGCCGCCGCGGAAGTTCGCGGCCCGTTCGCGTCGATTCCGACGAGTGTGAGCGGTATTCGCATTTGCGAGCACCTACCCAAGCTGGCGGAGCGGATGGAACATGCCGCCATCATCCGTTCCATGACATCCCCACTGGGGGAACATAACTTGGGGGCGAACTATCTGCTCACGGGATATGCTCCGACGCCCGCCATTGAGTATCCGGCCATTGGCAGCGTGGTGGGACATCTGCGCGGTGCAGGGGGCGTACTGCCGCCGCACATCGCCGTGCCGGACTTTCGCGCTGGTGGCCGCAATGCCGGCGGCAATGGCTATTTGCCGGCGAGTACCCGGGCGTTTTCGCTGAACAGCGATCCGGCTCGCCCCGATTTTCGCGTGCCGGATCTCGACTTCTATCCCGGCACCGCCGCCGACCGCGTCGACCGCCGACTCGACTATCTGGCCGCCCTCGACCGTCTCAGCCGTGCAGCGGACGCGAAGGAGACTCCCCCGAAGCAGTTCGAGCATGCGCACCGGCTGCTCACTTCCGCTGGCGCGAAGCAGGCTTTCAACCTGAACGAAGAAAGCCAGAAAACCCGCGCCGCCTATGGCCCGCGGAGCATCGGCCAAAGCTGCCTGCTGGCGCGGCGACTGGTCGAGCAGGGTGTGCCGTTTGTCACCGTCACCAATGCCGGTTGGGATACGCACCAGAATCTCGATACGCTGCTGCGAGCGGGCTATACCGGAGCAAAAGTCGGAGTCGGTCTGATTCCGTCGCTTGACCTGGCGATTTCCGCGCTGCTGGATGACCTGCATGACCGCGGCCTGCTCGATTCCACGCTGATCGTCATCATGGGAGAATTTGGCCGCACCCCCAAGCTCAATACTTCCGCCGGGCGGGACCATTGGCCGCGCGTCTTCAGCGTGCTGCTCGCCGGGGGAGGATTGAAAGGGGGCCAGGTCCTAGGCTCCAGCGACAAAACTGGCGAGAGTCCGCAGGATCGCCCCGTCACTCCGGCGGACCTGGCCGCCACGATGTTTGCCTTGCTCGGCCTCGACCCGCTGTTGACTCTGCAAACCGCCGACGGCCGCCCCATTCATCTCAGCCGCGACGGCAAGGTCATCTCCGAGCTGGTGGGATGAGCAGCGGCTGCCGTTACTTCAATAAATACTTTCCCAGAAAGGCACCGATGTCCGCGGACCGTTCCTTTCCCACGGGAACGCGGCAGGAAAGCTCGAAGACTGAGTTGTCATAAGCGATGAGCCGAATGTATTTGTGGAATTCCGTTCCTTCCACCTTTCCGCGCAGGATCGCGTCACACACCAAGCGGTCATTGACGATCGCCTGGTTGGACCCTTCGATGATGCCTTCGCCCATTTCCCCTTTCCGCTTTTCGAGAAGAATGTCGTAGACGCCCGGCTCTTCTCCTTGGGCGATCCGGAACGTTCGGAATTCGCGGGTGGCTTCGAAGACGTGTTCATTCTGCGTCACCGTCAAGGTGAAAAAGGAATTAACTCCTGCGGCGCTTTCCACATCCCGGTCAATGCTCTCGGGCCCGGCGGGAAATATCACGCTGAACTTGCCGTCTTGATGCTCGAAAGTTTTCCAACCCGCCGGCAGTCCGCTGATGGTCGCGGGCCCGGAAGCGGGAATCGGACCGTCCAGGGGCGATGAAGAGGACTGCTCGCCCGCGAGAGCCGCCCGCGCCGCGGCCCGCGCTTCGCGCTCCCTTTTCCCCTGCTCGCGAAGGTCGGAAATCCATTTGACCGGATTGGTCCCTTGGAGATAGCACAGGATGCCAACCGAGAGAACCCCGACCATCACCAAGAGCACGCCGCCGGCCACCAGAATCTTGGTGATGGACTCGGTGGCCTCCCGGGACTCGCGAGAGACAGCGGCCCGAGGGCGCGGGATGTACGAGGCGGCCGGAAGAAGCTCGGGCTCCGGCGAGGGGACCGCCAGCGGGCTGCGACAAGCGGGGCATTGCACCACCTTGCCCGCCAGATAGAGGTCGGCTTCAAAGGCTTGTCCGCAGCGGCAAGCAACCACAATGGCCACGCGAGAAACTCCGCTAAAAAAAGTTGCAAAGTCGTCCGACTCTTCCAATAGTAACCCAAGCGGCAAAGGGAAAGGGAGAGGGAAACCGCCACGCGGGCCGCGTGTGGCTACGAGGGGCTAAAGCAACCCGCTGCCTGCTTCGGCCAGGGCCTTGTCGACGCTGAGCGGATCGACTCGCCGGCAGCAGTCGATGAGAAGGTCGGCGACTTCGAGGAGGTCGATTTTCCAGTCTAACGCGGCGGCAACGGGGACGGGGTCGGGAGGAGTTTTCGCGACCGAATCCTTGTTGTCTTGTGAAATCATAGGCGCGAAAACCCCTCCCGACCCCTTTTCCGGTTCCAACTGTGCCAACTCCTTGAGCAGCAGGATCAGCCGCAGCAAGTGGCGAAAGATGATCCCTTCCTGTTTTTGCAGGCCGCAAGCGGCGACGTACTTGTCGAACTGGCCGCCGAACTGGAGCACTTCGCCGGCGCAGCGGACGGGGACCGTGTTGAGCGAATGGACGCCGGGATAGGTGGCGTCGAAGAGCCGGCGGAGCTTGTCGGCGAGGGTCAGGATGCGGATGCGTTCCTCCGGCGGCAGATCGCGCTGGGCCCGGATTTCGTCGTCGGAAAGGGCCGCGCCGAGCTCTTGAGGCGTGGCCAGCCCCATCTGCAAGAGTTTGGGGTCGAGCTTCGAAACGGCGAGCGGGCCGGGGGGCAGATCCTGCGGCCAGGGAACGCGGACGTACTTGGCCACGGAGCCGGGCATTTCCAGGACGCTCTCAATGGCTTGCAACCGCTCTTCGCGGTCGGCGATGCCCAACTCGTTAATGAGGTAGAGGCCGTAGAGCGGGTTGACTCCGCGGAGCAGCAGCAGCTTGGCCAGCTCGGGCGTGGGAACGGCCCGGTCGGGGCGGTAGGAAGCGGGCGCAGACGAAACTTGTGCCTCCGTTTCGGATTTCGGATTTGGGATTTCGGATTTGGGATTTTGCTCGGACCGCAATTCCTGGAGCGCCGCCTCCATCAGCCTCTCGGTTTCGGTCTTCTTCCGCGGCTGTTCACTGACTCCTGACCCCTGACTCCTGACTCCTGTTTCCTGATCCCTGACTCCTGACCCTTGGTTCTCCGGCGGCGGCGGCTCCAGCGTGACGTAGCCGCCGGCCCAGAGGGTCAGCAGCATCTGGTCGAGTTCTTTCTGGCCGTTGACGATTCCCTTTCCTTCCATGAGGCGCCGCGAGACGAGCCTGCGAATGGGCTCGACGTCGGGTGAGACATCCAGCATGTACGCCAGCAGCCGCCAGGGGATGGGACCTTTGCTGGCGAGCTTTCCCGGCGGGGCGGTGCGGAGTTTTTGAAAATTCGCCTCGGTCCAGTATTGCTCTGTTTGTCGCCGTGTCGGCATTTTGCGTTTGAGATCCTTCTTGGCCCGCAAGAGGCCGAGATCCTTGGTGTCCTCGGGAATCTGGTCGAACTTCTCCCGCCAGCGGAGGATTTTGACGTCGTCCTCGTGAGCCAGAACGAAAACAAAGCCCTCTTTATCAAACTGCGGCCGGCCGGCCCGGCCAAAAATCTGGTGTGCGCTCGACGGGTCGATGACTTTCATTTCACCCGGCTTCCCTTTCAGTAGCGTGGGCAGCACAACGCTCCGGGCAGGAAGGTTAATACCGGCAGCCAGCGTTTCGGTGCAGACGCAGACGGAAAGGAGTTTTTGCTGGAAGAGGTCTTCCACGATGCGGCGATACTTGGCCAGGACGCCGGCATGATGCACGCCGACGCCGCGCTGCAGAATTTGCTTGAGCTTCGGCCCCGCCCCTTTCGACCAGTCGTGAGCCGCCAACGCTTCTGACAATCGCCCCTGTTGCCCGTCCGCGAGGAGCGTCTTCCCCTTGAGTTGCTCCGCCACTTCCCAGCAACGGTCCCGGTTGAAGCAGAAGATGAGGGCCGGCGAGTAGCGGGCGTCGCCATCCCCTTCGGCCATTTTCTCAATCTGCTCGTTGAGGAGCAGATCGCCGACCCAGTGAAAATGGAGCGGCACTTTTCGCTCCCGCCCTTCGACCAGTTCGATGCTCCGCTTATGGCTCATCTGGAGCCACTGGCGGAACTCAAAAGCGTTGCCGACCGTGGCCGAAAGGAGCAGCACTCGCACATGGGGCGGCAGCATGCCCAGGGCGAGCTCCCAAACGATGCCCCGCTCCACGTCGGCGAAGTTATGAAACTCGTCCATCACCACGGCCGAGACTTCGTCAAAGGCGAAGGCATCCTTATGGAGCAGCCGGTTAAGCAGAATCTCGGCCACGACGACCAGAATGGGGGCATCGGGATTGACCCGCCGATTGCCGGTCACCAGGCCAACATCGTCCGGATGAAATCCCCAGCGGGCCGCGGCTGATTGCATCTCGGCGAATTTCTGCTCGGTGAGTGCGATGAGCGGCGTGGTGTAATAGGCCTTGGTGCGGGTATGCAGAGCTTCAAACAGTGCCGCCTCGGCAATCATCGTCTTGCCGGTTCCCGTGGGAGCACACACGAGCACCCCCTGGTCCGCCGTAAAGTAAGTGAGCAGAGCCTCTTCCTGCACTGGATACGGCGGGTAGGGAAGCGAATCGAGATAGAGCGATGCAATCTGGTCGCGGGATTTTGGCGCGGTAATGAGCGAGACTTTCGAGGAGGGTAAAATCGCGGGCAGTCCTCACTCGCCCTGAACTAAACAATCTCTTTGGTGGAATCTCGGTGAGTGTGTCAAAAAAACTCGAATTCATGCGGCGTTTGCGGGGTTCATGTCTGTTGCGAACATGAAGCTTCACCCGCAGGAAAGGAATTCGAGAGAACAGCATTATCCGCCAGCACATGGCCGCTCGCAAGCGTCGTTTGGCGCGACGGAGCAACCAGCAAACGGGGGAAGGCGTTGCCGCGACGGGCACTACAACTGAAAATGCCGTGCGCCTTCGTCGGACGCTATCGCACTGTCAGGTCTTCGACCGTTTCGCCGATTCGTAGGTGGAGCGAGATCTTCTGTCCCAAGACCAGCAATAGTTAGGATCGAGAGAGCCCCTCCCGACCTCTTTGGTGCAACCCTACAATGCGGGCATGGAGAAAATCCACGCCACGACAATTCTGACGGTCCGTCACGACGGCAAAGTGGCCATCGGCGGAGACGGCCAGGTGACGCTTGGCACCGCGATCATGAAGGCCGACGCCATGAAGATCCGCCGGCTCAAGGAGGGGAGCGTGCTGTGCGGCTTCGCCGGCAGCAGTGCCGATGCTTTCGCCCTACTGGAACGGTTTGAATCCAAACTCAAGGACTTTCCGGGCAATGTTCCACGGGCGGCGACGGAACTGGCAAAAGAGTGGCGAACCGATCGGGCCTTGCGTCGTCTGGAGGCCCTGATGATCGTGGCCGACGCAAAAAACTCGCTCCTGGTCAGCGGCACGGGCGATGTCATCCAGCCGACCGATGGCATCATCGGAATCGGCTCCGGGGGGAATTACGCGGTGGCCGCGGCTCGGGCCTTGCGAACTCATTCGCAGCTCTCGGCCAGCGACATTGTCCGCGAGGCCCTTTCCATTGCCGCCGACATCGACATCTATACCAACAAGAATATCGTCGTGGAGGAACTTCCGTGCGGAAGCTGAAAAGTGCCGGCCCAGCCACGATTGAGCCCCGCGATTTGACGCCGCGGGAAATCGTGGCGGAGCTGGACCGCTACATCGTGGGGCAAAACGACGCCAAGCGGGCCGTGGCCATTGCCATCCGCAACCGCTGGCGGCGGCAGCACCTGCCCGAAGAAATGCGGCAGGAAGTGAGTCCGAAAAACATCCTGATGATTGGCCCGACGGGCGTCGGCAAGACGGAAATCGCCCGTCGCCTGGCCAAGCTAACCGGAGCCCCATTCATCAAGGTTGAAGCGACCAAGTACACGGAGGTTGGCTACTACGGCCGCGACGTGGAGAGCATGGTCCGTGAGCTCGTCGAGAATGCCATCGGCCTGGTCAAAGCCGCGGAGCGGACCAAGGTCGAGTCGGAAGCCACCAAGCGGGTCGAAGAGCGGCTGCTAGACATGCTGCTCAAGGCCAAAAGTGACGTGCCGCAGGACGACGAGGAATTCAGTCGCGACCGCGAGAAGATGCGGGAAATGCTGCGGGCCGAGCTTTTGGAAGAAGAAAAAGTCGAGTTGACCACCGAGCATAAGGCGACACCGGTGCTGGTCGGCGGCATGGGCATGGAGGGGATGGATTTCGGAATCCAGGACCTGCTCGACAAACTGCCGCTCCCCAAGCACACTTCCCGCCGCGAGCTGACCGTCTCGCAGGCACGACAGATTCTTTTGGAACAGGAAACTGACGCCCTTCTCGATCCCGACAAGGTCAACGCTGCCGCGGTCGAACTGGCCGAGAACGTCGGCATCATCTTTATTGACGAGCTGGACAAAATTGTGGCCAGCGATACCCGCGGAGCCGACGTTTCCCGCCAGGGAGTCCAGCGGGATTTGCTCCCCATCGTGGAAGGGACGCATATCCAGTCTCGCTACGGTCAGATTCGGACCGACCACGTCCTGTTCATTGCCGCCGGCGCGTTCCACAAAGCCAAACCCAGCGATTTGATGCCGGAACTGCAAGGCCGCTTCCCCATCCGCGTCGAGCTCCAAGATCTGACCAAAGACGACTTTGTCCGCATCCTCAAAGAACCGCAGAATTCACTGACCAAGCAATACTCGGCGCTCCTCAAGACCGAAGGAGTCGAATTGGAATTCGGCGATGATGCCATTGAAGCTTTGGCGGAATTCGCCTTTCGCGTCAATCAAACGACGCAGAATATCGGCGCTCGGCGGCTGTATACGATATTGGAACGACTGCTCGAGGACTTGAGCTTTGAAGCTCCCCAGATGCAAATGGGCAAGATGGACATCACCGCCAGTTACGTGCAGGAGAAGCTCAAGACGATTGCGGAAGATGAAGACCTCAGTAGGTACATTCTTTGACCATGTTGCGTCTCCAGCACTTACCATTCGTCGCGATGTTTCTCGCTTGCGGTTTCGCGCCCGTACTTGCGGAACAACAACCAGTTGCGCGTCCCAACATCATTTTCATCCTGGCGGACGACCTCGGTTACGGAGATGTCGGTTGCTATGGCCAGAAGCGGATTCAGACGCCAAATATCGACCGCCTCGCGAAGGAGGGGATGCGGTTCACCGATTTCTACGCGGGCTCCACGGTCTGCGCCCCTTCCCGCTGCGTGTTGATGACCGGCTATCACACAGGGCACTGTTTGATTCGGGGGAATGCCAAGGACAATCTGCGGCCCAAGGATGTGACGGTTGCGGAAGTCCTCAAAACGGCAGGTTACACAACGGCTCTTTACGGCAAATGGGGATTGGGGCACGAAGGATCGACCGGTGTGCCGACGAAGCAGGGCTTTGATCATTTCTTTGGCTATCTCGACCAGGGGCATGCCCACAACTACTACCCGGCGTTTTTGATGAAGGGGGAAGCCCGGTTTCCACTGCGGAATGAAGTCCCGCCGGGAGCGACCGAATTCGGCAGCGGCGTGGCGACGAAAAAGACTGACTACAGCCACGACCTGATTGCCGAAGAGGCGCTGCGGTTTTTGAGTTCGCAAAAGTCGACTGTGGGGCCGTTCTTTATGTATCTCGCATTTACCACTCCGCACGCCAACAACGAGGCGGGAAAGGCAGGCATGGAAGTCCCCGACTACGGCTCTTACGCCAAAACGGACTGGCCTTTGTCGCAGAAGGGGCACGCGGCGATGATTACGCGAATGGACGCGGATATCGGCCGCATCCTGGCCAAGCTGCAGGAGCAAGGGGAGGACGAAACGACTCTCATTTTCTTCTCCTCCGACAACGGCCCGCATCGCGAAGGGGGAGCTGACCCGAACTTCAGCGATTCCAACGGCCCGCTCCAGGGGACCAAGCGCGACCTCACCGACGGCGGCATTCGCGTTCCCTTTATCGCCCGTTGGCCCGGTAGGATTGCCGCAGGCAGCGAATCCAAATTCGTTAGTGGCTTTCAGGACATCCTGCCAACGCTGGCCGAATTGACCGGCGCGACCGAGCATGTCCCCAAAGACATCGATGGCCTTTCCATCCTGCCGACACTCCGATCTCAGCCAGAGAAGCAGCAACAGCACGATTATCTTTACTGGGCCTTCTACGAAGGGAACCGCGCCGGCCAGGCCGTGCGCATGGGAGACTACAAAGCCATCCAGCAGCCGCTCGCCAGCGCAGTGCGACTGTACGACGTGTCGCGCGACATCGGAGAAGAGAAAGACTTGGCCGGGGAAAAGCCGGAGTTAGTGGTGAAGGCGAAGGAGGCAATGGCTAAGGCGAACCGGCCGAGTGAGAAGTGGAAGTTTCCGATTCCCAAGACGAAATAGTACGCCAGGTGCGATATGACGGCGAGATTATTGCTAGTTGCTGGCGTATTGTTTCAGTTCTTGGGTGTAATCCAGCATTCATCGTCCGCTGCCGAGCGCCCTAACTTCCTCGTCATCCTCTGCGACGACCTCGGCTACGGGGACCTTGGCTGTTTTGGCCACAAGAGCATCAAGACACCACATCTCGACAAGCTGGCGAGCCAGGGGATTCGCTTTACCGATTGCTACGCGGCCGCGCCGGTTTGTTCGGCGTCGCGGGCCGGGCTCATGACCGGACGGACGCCGAGCCGCGTCGGAGTTTACGACTGGATTCCTCCGGGACACGTGATGCACTTGCGGAAGGAAGAGCTGACCATCGCCACGCTTTTGAAGCAGACCGGCTATTCCACCTGCCACATTGGCAAATGGCATCTCAACGGTAAGTTCAATTCCAACGAGCAACCTCAGCCGGGGGACCACGGCTTTGAGCACTGGATGAGCACTCAGAACAATGCCGGACCGTCCCACGAAAACCCCGTCAACTTCGTCCGCAATGGCCAAAAGATCGGGCCAACACAAGACTATTCCTGCCAGGTCGTCGCGGAGGAATCGATCAGGTGGCTTCGCGAAATTCGTGACCAGAAAGGGCCCTTCTTCCAATTCGTCTGCTTTCATGAACCGCACGAGCCGATTGCTTCGCCGCCGGACCTCGTCGCTCAGTATCCCGAGGCGAAGAAGGAAGGTGAGGCCCTCTACTACGCGAATGTCACCAACATGGACCGAGCAGTCGGCAAGCTCCTCGCGTATCTGGACGAGTCGAAGCTGGCGGAGAACACACTGGTGTTCTTCACTTCCGATAACGGCCCGGAAACTCTGCTTCGCTATCCGGCCGCGATGCGGTCGCACGGTTCACCGGGACCACTCCGGGGAATGAAGCTGCATGTCTACGACGGTGGCATTCGCGTCCCCGGCATCCTCCGCTGGCCAGCCCGTGTGAAAGCCGGTCAGACTAGCGGCGAACCCATCTGCAGCCTCGACTTGCTACCGACGTTTTGCGCGTTCGCCGGCATCAAGCCACCCCAGGACCGGCCGCTCGACGGCGTTAGTTTGGTCTCGCTGCTCGAAAACAAACCACTCGCCCGTGCGCAGCCTCTTTTCTGGCACTATTACCGCTCTATCAGCGGGCCGAAGGCCGCCATGAGAATCGGAGACTACATGATTCTCGGCTCCTGGGAGCAGGAAAGGGTTCCAGCGGGCACGGTGCAAAAGGGTGATATGGAAATCCTCCAGGGAACAAAGCTCGTGAACTTCGAGCTTTACAATCTCAAGGATGACATTGGCCAACAACATGATCTGGCCAGCAAGGAGCCAGAGCGATTGGCCGAAATGCGTGATAAGCTCGTGACGTTCTACAGCGAGATTCAAAAACAGATGCCGGTTTGGGACTTGCCGATTCTAATGCCTCCCGCGGCAAAGAAGACCAAGAAAGACTGAGGTCGGTATGTATCTGCGACTCCAATTAGTTGTTCTGATCCTGGCCTCACTGACTGCCAACCACGTTGCAGCCGACGAGCGCCCCCCAAACATCATCTTCATTCTCGCCGACGACCTCGGCCACGGACATCTCGGCTGTTACGGACAAAAGCAAATCCAGACGCCGCACATCGACCGCCTGGCAAAGGAAGGGCTGCGATTCACGCAGGCGTATGCCGGCTGCACGGTCTGTGCTCCTAGCCGCAGTGTTCTGATGACGGGTCTGCATACCGGTCACTGTCCGGTGAGAAACAATGGCGGCCAATTCGTGATGCGAGACGAAGATCACTCTGTTGCCGAAGTGCTGAAGTCTGCTGGCTACGCCACGGGCTGTTTTGGAAAGTGGGGACAGGGGGACCACGGCAGCCCCGGGGAGGCCATCAAGCAAGGATTCGACGAGCACTTCGGCTATTTGCACCAGGTTCACGCCCATTTCTATTACCCGGATTTTCTCTGGGAAAACGATCACAAATTCCCGCTGGAAGGAAATGCCGACGGCAAACACGGCCAGTACGCGCACGACGTCATCATGCAGCGCGCCGACGACTTCATCCGCCGCAACCAGGCGAAACCGTTTTTCCTCTACCTCACACCGACCATCCCGCATGTCGAACTGGCGGTCCCCGAGGATTCGCTCGCCAAATATCGCGGCAAATTCCCCAAGCAGCTTATCGATGATCCTCGCCCCGGTTACATCGATGCTGAGGACGGCTACGCGACGTATGCTGCCATGATTTCCCGCCTCGACGACGGCGTTGGTCGCATCATGGCTCAGCTCAAGGAGCTGAAGCTGGACGAGAACACCATCGTCTTCTTCTCCTCCGATAATGGGGCGCAGGGAAGCGGCCCCTGGCAAACGCTCGTCACGTTCTTCGATGGCACGGGGGGACTCCGCGGCAGCAAGGGGGATATGTACGAGGGAGGAATCCGCACGCCGCTCCTGGCCCGCTGGCCGGGAAAAATAAAACCCGGCGGAATATCCGATTTGCCCGCCTACTTTCCCGATGTCCTGCCGACGCTGGCCGAATTGGCCCATGCCAAAATTCCTGCCTGCCTGAGAGTCGACGGTCAGTCCATTGTGCCTGAGCTTCTGGGGGAGAAAGCAGCCGGGCGAGCGCAGTTCCAACACGAGTTTCTGTACTGGGAGCTTCCAGCCGGCAAGGGAGACCATCAGATAGCGGTGCGCAAGGGGAATTGGAAGGCCGTTCGCCGCAAGAATGCACTGCCGCTCGAACTGTATGACTTGGCCACGGATCCCAAGGAGACAAAAGACGTGGCAACAGAACAACCGGAGGTTGTCGCCAAGATTGAAGCGTTTCTTAAGACCTGCCGCGTCCCCGATCGGCCCCCGATTCCCGAAAAACTGCCCGCAGGAAAGAAATACCAGTAAGTGGGCGAAGTACTACTTGAGCCGCTGGTAGTCATCCGGAGTATCAATGTCGGCAAATGCTGCGTCTCCGTAAATCTCTGGCCCGTCGCAGGGAACCTCGCGGCACGGATGGCGTTGCTGCAAGACATTTAGACCCTCGCTCTCCGCTAGCTGATAGACTTCCGGTAGGAGGGTCCAGGGAAACAAGACAGGATGGCCGCGTCGACCTTCGATCGTTGGCACCAAAATGCTCGGTCGCTGAGGGTCATGTTCCCACAGAAGAGTATTCATCACTTGCGGAGAGAGATGCGGCATATCAGCCGGGGCCATGAGCCAGGCATCGTCGGGTGCTGGTGAATAAGTTACTTCAAGATGCCTCAAGGCACACTGCACCGAATCTTTCATTTGCGGAGGCGCCGAGGGAGGGACAACAACATCGACCATGCCGGAGGACTGGCAAACTCGCACGAGTTCGTCGTCACCAGGCCGAATGACGACCACAATCCGATACATTCGACTCCCCTGCCAGGCCCTGATTGTTTTCTCGATCATCTTTGTGCCTGCGACCGGCAGCAGGAGCTTCGGCGTGCCCATGCGTGTGCTGGTGCCGGCGGCGGGAATGATGGCGAAGAAACGGGAGGGCATACTCAGACTTCGATGTTCTTGGGCCGGCCCGGAACCTGGCCATCCAAATTGCGATGAGCCACCATTTCCGCACAGATGCTGACGGCGATTTCCGGCACGGTCTGACTGCCGATGTCGATGCCGAGCGGGGCATAGACTTTTGCCAGCGACTGTGCGGAAATCCCCTCCGCGAGCAAGTCATCAAAGATCATTTTGATCTTCCGCCGGCTGCCGATGAGGCCGACGTAGCGAGCACCGCGATTGACGAGGTGGAAGAGGGCTTCTTCGTCGTGGTTGTGGCCGCGGGTCACAATCAGGCAGTAGGTGTCCGGCGTGATTTCGAGACTGGGCAGTACCTGCTCGATGCTGCCGGCGATTCTCTGCTGCGCTTTGGGAAACCGCTCCTGGCTGACGTATTCCTCCCGGTCATCGACCGCCCAGACATCAAAATCAAGCTGCACCGCCAGGTCTCCCACCGCCTTGCCGACATGTCCGCCGCCAACGATCACCAGGCGGCAGCGAGGAAGCACGGGCAGGAAGGCGATCCCGGATTGCACGTAGGGGCGCGGGCGAGTGAGCAGTGGACGAAGGTACTGCATGACGGCAGATGGCGGATCGCCCGTGGCGTGTAACGAGGCCAGGCAAGTGCCATGTGCATCCAGCAAATAGCTTGTCGGCGCACTCAGTCCGCTTGCTGCCGAATCGAAGACGATGGCTTCGGAAACTCCCTGGCCGGCGTCAATCCGCTCGGCCAACGTCCGAAAATACCGCTTGCTCTCCTCATTGCCAGAAATCGGCTCGACGAGGATTTGCATCCGTCCGCCGCAGATCAGGCCATCGTCCCAGCCGTAGTCGCTGTCGAGTTGGAACTTGCAGACTTCGCTGCGGTTTTCCTGAAGCAGGCCGAGCGCTCGCCGCTTGACCTCCGCCTCGACGCAGCCGCCGCCGAGCGTCCCCTGCTGCGAGCCGTCCTCAAAAACCAGCATGGTTGCCCCCGCCTTTTGCGGCGTAGAGCCCCGTGTTTCCACCAGGCGGCAATACGCCAGCGGCGTCTGGGACTCCAAGGCGGAAAGAAGTCGGCGAACAATGTCTCGCATGAAGGGCTAACCCACCGGCTCCAGGATCTGCAGGGAAACTTTCTTCACAAAATCCTTTACCTTGGGGCGATACTCCATCATGTGGGGCGCAATCAGGTGCGTCTCCAGCGCGGCCACACTTTCCCATTTTTCCACCACGACCACCACCTCATCCCGCAGTGGACCCTGCACCGGCAAATGGGTGGCATGATCGACCGAAGGAAAGTACTCGATGCATCCTTGCTCCGCGCGGACCAGCGGCACGATGCGGCTGAATTCCTTGAGGAACTCCGCACGTTTGCCACCATTGAGTTCAATCGAAGCCAGCACGACGATCATACCCTGACCTCCCAAACTTGGTTCCCCACTCGCCCTCTCATTGTGAAGTCGTCCCAGTCGCGGAACAATGGGGCTTATGGAATTGCCTCTTCACATAGAATCCGCCGTTCTCGAGCGCTACTCCGCCGCCTCCAAGGAGATGCAGCCCGCGCTCTGTTGCCCCGTGAGCTACGACCGCAAGTACCTGGAGGTTCTTCCCGCCGAGCTCATCGAGCGGGACTACGGCTGCGGCGACCCGTCGCGTTTCGTGCGCGCGGGGGAGACTGTGCTCGACCTCGGTAGCGGCGGCGGAAAAATCTGCTACATCGCATCACAGATCGTTGGGCCGCAGGGCCGGGTCATCGGCGTTGACATGAACGACGACATGCTGGCCCTGGCCCGCAAATACCAATCTGAAATCGCCGGCCGCATCGGCTGGGACAACGTGACCTTCCATCGCGGGCGGATTCAGGATCTGGCAATCTCCCTCGATCAGCTCGATGAGTTCATGCTGGCGGCCGGGCCTGTTTTGTCGTCCCAGGACTATCTCGCTCTCCATCGGCAGATCGTACTGGCCCGCCGCAGCGCCCCGCTGATTGCGAGCGAGACCATCGACATCGTCCTGTCCAACTGCGTCCTGAATCTCGTCGACGAGGCGGACCGCGAGCAACTGTTCCGCGAGGTCTTCCGCGTCCTCCGCCCGGGAGGACGGGCTGTGATCAGCGACATTGTCAGCAGCCGCCACGTTCCCGCCGAGCTTAAGTCCGACCCTACGCTCTGGAGCGGCTGCATCAGCGGGGCCTTTGAAGAACAGGACTTCCTGCGGGCGTTCACTTCCGCCGGCTTCGGCAGCGCCTTGCTGGTGATGCGGCAGGAGGAACCGTGGACGGTCGTCGAGGGAATTGAATTCCGCAGCGTGACCGCGCGGGCGATCAAAGAGGGTGGTTTGCCCCTCATCGATTTCCAACTTGACCCAGCGCCGGCCGCCTGCGATCAGGAGAAGTGCTGCTGAGGCTTGGTCCGCGGAAGTTTGGGAGTGGTAATCCTCGCGAGCAGATCGACAGGATTTGCCCAGCCAGCGGAATTGGAGCTCACGCCAGCAACTCCTTCACCACCTTCCCTGCCACATCCGTCAACCGGAAGTCGCGGCCCTGGTAGCGGTAGATGAGGCGCTCGTGGTCGATGCCGAGAAGCTGGAGCATGGTGGCGTGGAGGTCGTTGATTTCGACGATTTTTTCGACGGCGTTGTAGCCGAGGTCGTCGGTCGCCCCCCAGGTCTGGCCCCCATTGATGCCGCCGCCGCAGAGCCAGCAGGAGAAGCCCTTGATGTGATGGTCGCGGCCGTTCCCCTGGGCCATTGGCGTGCGGCCGAATTCGCCATGCCAGAGGATGAGCGTGTCCTTCAGCATGTCGCGGTTCTTCAGATCGGTGATCAGGGCGTGGCACCCCTGGTCCACTTCCTTGGCGGTGCCGGCGACGTGCTCCTTGATGCTGCCGTGGTGGTCCCAGTCCCGGTGGTAAAGCTGAATGAACCGGACGCCCCGCTCCGCCAGGCGGCGGGCGAGGAGGCAGTTGGCGGCGAAGGTGCCGTCGGAGCCCTTGGTGCCGTAGAGGTCCAGCACGTTCTGCGGCTCGGCGGAGACGTCCATCAGGTCGGGGACGCTGGTCTGCATCTTGAACGCCAGCTCGTACTGAGCGATGCGGGTGGCGATTTCGGGATCGTCCACCGCTTCGTTCTCCAGACGGTTGAGCGTGGCGGCACTTTCGACCACGTCTTTTTGCTGGTCGCGCGACACGCCCGGCGGATGGTTGACGTAGAGGACGGGGTCCCCCTTGCTCCGCAGTTCCACGCCTTGATACCGGCTGGGAAGAAAGCCGCTGTGCCACTGGCGGCTGGCGATGGGCTGGGCCTGGCCGAATTTGCCGGTGGAGGAGAGGACGACAAAGCCGGGGAGATTGTCCGTCTCCGCTCCGAGGCCGTAGTTGAGCCACGAGCCGAACGCCGGGCGGCCGGAAATCGTGGTTCCCGTGTTGAAATAGGTATGAGCCGGGTCGTGGTTGATGGCCGTCGTGCGAAGAGAATTGACGATGCAGATGTCGTCGGCGACTTCGCCGATCTTGGGAAAGATCTCGGAAATATGCTGGCCGGACTGGCCGAATTTCTTGAACGGATGTTGCGGGCCGAAGCAGTTCAGCTTGGCACCCTGCAACTGGGCAATCGGCTGCCCCTTGGTAAACGACTCCGGCATCGGCTTGCCGTTCATTTCGGCCAGCTTCGGCTTGTAGTCAAAGGTTTCGAGATGGCTCGGCCCGCCGGCCATCGTAAGGATGATGACCCGCTTCGCCTTCGGGGCGAGATGAAACGGATTGACGACTCCACGGGACTGCGCCGCCGCACCAGCATCCGCCCCCAGGAGCAGTCGCTGACTCATGGCTTCGCTGAGCATAGCCGCGAGAGCCGTTGCCCCGATGCCGCTGGCGGTGCGGCTGAGGAAGGCGCGGCGGGGGAAGGAGGTGGAGGTGCTGGTGGGGATGACTGAGTACGACATATTGGTGAGGAAGTGATGTGATAAGGGGATGAGGGGCGGCGGACAGTTCAGATTCTGGGCAGGCTGGAAGCCTACCCCACTTAGTTCCTCGTAATCGTCTCGTGCAAATTCAATAACACCCGGGCAATGCTTGTCCAAGCCGCGAGCTCGGCTTTGTCGAGATCTGCCGGCGTCTTCGATTCCCCGACGGCGAGGAGCTTGTCGGCGGAGGCGGGGTCGGCTTTGTATTGCTGCAAATGCTTTTCGTAGAGCGGGAGGAGAACTTTCAGCTCGTTTTCGCGTGGCGAGCGGGTGAGGACTTCACGGAACGCAAATTCCAGCCGCTTGCTGGTGTCGCCGCCGCCGTCCTTGACGGTTCTGACCGCGAGAGCCTTGGCCGCTTCGACATAGGTGGGGTCGTTGAGCAGGACGAGAGCCTGCTGCGGCGTGTTGCTCCGGGGGCGATTGACGGTGCATTCCTCGCGGCTGGGGGCGTCGAAGGCGAGCAGGCTGGGGTTGAGGAATGTTCGCTGCCAGTAGGTGTACAGGCCGCGGCGATAAAGATCGTCGCCGTGGTCGTTCATCCATTCGCGAGTGGGGAAATTCAAATACTGCCAGTACCCGGCCGGTTGGTATGGCTTCACGCTTGGGCCGCCGATTTTTTTACTCAGCAGGCCAGAAAGGGCCAGGGCGTTGTCTCGCACCATTTCCGCGTCCAGGCGGAAACGATCTTGCCGGGCGAACAGGTCGTTCATCGGGTCCTTCTCAAGGAGCTCCTTGGAGACGAGCGACGACTGTCGATAGGCTTTCGACATCACCATCAGCTTCAACAGCCGCTTCACATCCCAGCCGCTTTCCATGAAGTCGGCCGCGAGCCAGTCGAGCAGTTCGGGGTGGGTCGGAAACTGTCCCTGCGTGCCGAAATCCTCCAGTGACCGACTGATGCCGCGGCCGAAGGTGAGCTTCCAGAGGCGGTTGACGAACACGCGGGCCGTCAACGGGTTATCGCGGCTCGTCATCCAGCGGGCGAAGTCCAGTCGCGTCAGCCGTTGTTGATTTTCAGCCGGTTTAGGAGCGGCGACTACAGACGTGAGAAATTCCGGAACGGCAGCGGTCACTTCCTGGCCAGAATCATCCAGCCAGTTGCCGCGCGGGAGAATTCGCATTGTCCGGGGAGCGGCGGCCATGCTGACGAGCGTTTGCGGTGCGGCATCATTGATAGCCTTTTTTTCGGCTTCGAGTTTGGTCAGTTGTTCGCGAGCAGAAGCCAATTCCGGCGAGATGCCTCGATAATAGGCCGCCAATTTCTGCTTCTGGGCGTCATTCCGGCCTGCGGCATCGGACTTAACGATTTCGATGATGTCGGCCGGCAATCCCGTCTCGCTCAGCGACGGCTTGGCGGCCGTGGTGAGCGACAACCTGAAGCGGCCAATGTTGTGCTGGGCGAATGTGGACTGATGTTGCATCTTGACGACGATTTTCGTTCCCGGCCCGCCGGAAATCGGCTCGGCGAACGGGAAGACGGCAGCGTGATTGGCCGCTTTTTCGTGGCCGCTCACCGCCCAGCCGGTGTTGGTCTTGTCGTCAATCGCGTTGGCGATGGGGAATGTCGGTTGGGAGAAATCCGCCTCCGCTGCCGAGAGCTTCACCGGCTTCACATCGCCACCAAGTGACGCCGCCTGCACCTCAAAGCCGGTCAGCACGAAGTTGCCGTTGCCGCGAGAAAGGCTCTTGTTGCCAAAGCTCTCGTCAGTCAGTGTTTCAAGCCGGATGCCGGTGAGCTTTTCCTTGTCCGTCGAGAGCGTGACCGTGTAATTATCCTGCGCGGGATTCTCGCCGGTGGAAATGACGGACAAATCGTCCTTGGTCTCCAGTTTGGAACCACCTTGCGATTCGGCCTTCTCCGGCTTGATGGGAGTCCAGGCAGAATCATTCTTCGCCAGGCTCTCCTTGGCCGCCGCCTCCCACTTCGCCTGCGCCGCATCGAGCTCGGGCGTTTGGGTCTCAATCCTGCTCTTCAAAGTCGCCAGCTCCGCGTCAATCGCGGCGATCCGTTTCTCCTGCTCGGCCGTGGGGATTTTGGTCTGATCCTGCCTGCCGACCGCTTTCTCAGTCACATCCGCGAAGAATGCGGCGAAGCTGTAAAAATCCTTCTGCGTGTAGGGGTCGAACTTGTGATTGTGGCACTCGCAGCAGCCCATCGTTCCGGCCAGCCAGATGACGGCGGTGTTCCGCACCCGGTCGGCGGCGTATTTGGCGGTGTATTCCTTGGGCTGAGCGCCCCCTTCTTCGGTCGTCTGCAGGAGCTTGTTGTAGCCGCTGGCGATCCGTTGTTCCGTCGTCGCATTGGGGAACAGGTCGCCAGCAAGCTGCTCTTGAGTGAACAGGTCAAACGGCTTGTTCTGGTTGAACGCGCTGATGACGTAGTCACGGAACGCGGCGACGTCCCGATGGTTGTCACTGTGGTATCCGGCGGAGTCGGCGTAGCGGACGACGTCCAACCAGTAAATGGCCATCCGCTCGCCATATTGCGGCTGGGAAAGCAGCCGGTCCACCAGTCGTTCATACGCCTGTGGCGAGTTGTCCGCTTCAAAATCCGCCAGCTCCTGCGGCGTCGGCGGCAAACCGGTAAGGTCGAACGACAACCGCCGCAGCAGCGTCCGCTTGTCGGCCTCGGGAGACGGACGTTGTCCCGCGTCTTCGATGGGGGCCAGGATGAAACGGTCGATTTCACCAGCCGACCAGGTGGCGTCCTTCACCTGCGGCAGTGGCGCACGTAGCGGCTTCAGATAGGACCAATGCTGGTCATACTCCGCTCCTTGGTCGATCCACTTGCGAATCAGGTCGATCTCGTGCTCCGTCAAAGCCGGTTTTTTCGACGTGGCCGGCGGCATCTTCATTTCTGGATCCGTCGAGGTCACCCGAAGGATGATCTCACTTTCCTTCGCGTTACCCGGCTTGAAGACCTTCTTTTCGAGCGCCACCTCGCGCACATCCAGCCGAAACTCTCCCTTGCGCTCCGCTTCGTCCGGCCCATGACAGGTGTAGCACTTTCCCGCTAGGATCGGCTTAATATGCCGGCTGAAGCTGATTTTTTTCTCTGCGGCGGAAACAGGACCAGCGAATATTAAACCGGCAAGAATCAGTAGGCAAGAAAACAGTCGCATCGCGGCAAGCTCCGGGGAGGGAGTAAAGGCGGGGACAACCCCATCATTTTAGCGTGCCCTTAGGGCACAGGTGGGTAGATTGATTCTAAAATGAAGGAAAGCCAAGGACAACGTAGCCACACGCGGCCCGCGTGTCGGCTTTTCTGGATTACGCGTCCATCATGAAGAAGCCTACACGCGAGGCCGCGTGAGGCTACGAGGTAAAATGCCCGCCATTCACGAAGAGCACCAGCAGCAAGGCCCGCCGTCCGTCCGATGCGCCGTCATCACGGTCAGCGATACACGGACGCTGGAGACGGACACCGGCGGGCAAACGGTTATCCATCATTTAACGGCGGCAGAGCACGAGGTCGTCGTGCGAGAGATCATTCCGGACGACCCCGCCCGCATGAAACCATTGTTGCTGGAACTTCAAGCCCGCGACGACCTTGACGCCATTCTCATGACCGGCGGCACCGGCATCACCAGCCGCGACCAGACCTACGAAACCGTCTCGGCCCTGCTCACCAAGCCGCTCCCTGGCTACGGCGAGATTTTCCGCATGCTCAGCTATCAGGAAATCGGCCCCGCGGCCATCCTCAGCCGCGCCATCGGAGGCCTCCTCGGCCGCAAAGTCCTGCTCACCATGCCCGGCAGCCCCGCCGCCGTGAGACTGGCGATGGAGAAGATTATCGTGCCGCAACTGCCCCACTTGATGAGGGAAGCAAAGAGATAGCGGCAAAGGATCGTCAATTACGGCTGTGCCTTCGCGGCGACGTCGGCAGGCTCGGCTGGGGTTTCGCCTTGGATGGTGCCGCGGGCCAGGCAAGAGGTCTTACCGCCGATAGGAAGGTCCGTTTCAATCTCGATAGACTGTTCAATCTCGCCCGGTTTGTCGCCGGCCTTGAAGGTGACGGGAACCAGGTGGACGGTCTTTGCTTCGCTGCCGGTTTTGAACTGGAAGGCTTCGTCGCTGCATTTCACGGCGAGAATTTTGAACGGTTTTTTTGCTCGGACAACGAGTTGCTTGGTCACGGTAGTTCCGGGTTCCAACACGCCGACGAACAGAGAAGAGGGGCTGACGGTGAGGGGCGGAATGACGCGCCCTTCGACGGAGACAGGAACTGTTGGTAAGCGCTCATCGTCGGTGACCAGACTAAGAGTATCGTGCAAGTAGCCGGCAGGAGCATCGTCCTTCAGTCGAACGGACATTTTATAAATGATGCGGTCGGCCTGCTTGATCGGGTCGCCGAGCTCCACTTCAAGGTGATCGTTGGCGCTCCGAACGTCCTTGATTTGCCAGGGGCTCCGGCCGTAGTAGGTAACCGTAAGCTCTTTCTGGGCTGCGGTCCCTTGATCGACGTCTCCAAAGGCAACGGAGCCGGGCTCAAAATCGACATCATTGTGGATGTACCCCGCTACGGTGAGCTGAACTTCGGCGTAGAAAGGTTTGTCGATGATCACCTTGATGGTGGCGCTTCGCTGGCCAGAGTAGGAGCGCGTGTTGAAGGTGGCGATGATGGCCCCCTTCTCCCAGGTTTTCAAGGTGTTCTTGCTGATCGTTGGGGTGGTGCAGCCACAACTGGTGGTGACGTCGGCGATATGGACATCTTCTTGATAGCAGTTGGTGATTTCGAAGGCGAAATCGGTCTTGGAGCCGTGCGCAACGTGGCCAAAGTCATGTTTAGTGACTTTGAACATCTTCTGAGCCCACTCTTTGGCGGAGAGACCAGACGAGGTACAAACTAAGCAGAGCAACGTGAATAGCGAGGTGCGAATCATGATTCCTCCTCTCGCTCCTTTCAAATCGGGCGAATGCTGGCCCCCCAGGCTAGCATCCGCCTTCATTCTAGGCCGGTGAAGCAAGCCGGCGTATTCTGCGTACCGGTTTGTCCGCCCACGGGGGTGAGGGGACGACTTTCCAGCAGCGTCCTGGCGCGAGAGAAGCAGGCCGCTTCCTACTATTTCGGCAGCAGCGATGCAGAGGTCCAAGACTTTTCTGATTGGGAAGGAACTGCGGGGGATGCGGGGAGATGGGAAAGCTGTGAGGGGTGAGAACTGCACGAAATGCAGTCAATTGTCGATAGTTGTGCCCAGCATTTCCAGCCGTAAAAGGTTGAGGACTTGTTTGGCGGCTCGCGGTTTGAGGATTTCGGGGTGCCCGGCAAAGGGGGAGGATTTCACAAGCGCGCCTGCAGGACGCGCGAGCGCAAAGTGAATCTCGCCAGGAACGCTTGTGGGTGAGTCCGCCTGGGGAAAGGGACCGATAGAGATCGCCAGGTCGGTTCCGGCGAATGTGCGAATGTGGGCGGCAAGGGCGGCGGCAAAATCGGGACTATGGGATTGGTCGCCGCGAGCCAATTCCCCTGGTACGCCAAGATGTTTCGCGGCGGAGAATGGACTGCGGTGGACGGTTCCTAGCTTGAAGACGTCGCCTGCGGGGTCGCACTCGCTTAGCCAATTCGAGATCAGCCCACCTGTGCCGCATTCGGCAACGGCGAGAGTTAGTTTGCGTTCCCGCAACATGCGGACGACGACGTGTTGCAACTCATCGTCCTCTTCGCCATAGACGAGGTTCCCCAGGCACTGGTGAATTGTCTCAATGGTCGGCTGCATTGTCGCGCGAGCGGCCAGTTCGTTCTCACCTGCTGCCGTGATGCGAAGAGTGATCGTAGCTTTGCTGACGGTGATGCCAACGCTGGGGGTACGGCCGCGGCGAATGAGATCGGGGAGCATTCCCTCCAAGTCGCTCTCCCCGACACCAAAGCACTTGATACGGTGATGGACGATGACTTTTTTGGTGCCGGTCGCTTCCCGCAGTTTTAGAATTTCGGAGAGAACGGTCCCTTCCCACAACTCTTTCATCTCAGCCGGCACGCCGGGGACGGCGAAAATGCGGGCACTCTTACCGGATGTGCCAACGTAGGCAAAGTCAATGCCCGGCGCGGTGCCGTGGGGATTATGGATCGGTTTGGCACCCAGGGGGAACATCGCCTGGATGTTGTTGGACGCCGGCATCTCTCGTTTGCGACGGGAAAACATCGTCTTGATATGAGCCAGCGAAGCATCATCTTGCACTAAATCCACGCCGGCCATTTCAGCGATAGCCTGTCGCGTCAGGTCATCTGCCGTGGGGCCCAGGCCACCAGACGCTATCACTAGGTCCGCCCGCTCACAGGCCTGGCGGAAGACCAGAACATTGGCGGCGAGGTCGTCCGCCACGGTGGTGTGGAACATTACTACCACCCCCAATTCCCCCAATTTTTCGGCCAGCCACTGACAATTCGTGTCCAGTCGCTGGCCGCTAGTGAGCTCATCGCCGATGGAGATAATTTCTGCACGCATGGGGTTTTGGCTCAAAAATGCGAAAGCTGACGGAATTCGGCCAAATCTAAGGGGTAAAGCGACACCCATTCTACCTCCGAAGAATCTGCTTGTTTTCTTCAATGTCCTATTGGAGCTTTGTCCCCCAGGGTATAGGGTTATGAATGGTTGGTTTGTCGACGCGAACTGTAGTCCTCGTTTTTTCGGGATCTGCCCACCGCCTTCTCGCCTCTCCACCTGGTGGGCCACCATTCCTGGTCCCTTTCCAGTCGTCCCGGAAAGTAAACACGGGGCGCATGCTTTCGAGGAGTTCGGCAGTGGCTATGAAGCTGTACGTAGGGAATCTGAGTTACAACGTCACGAATACCAGCCTGGAAGAACTGTTCGCCCAGTTCGGCTCGGTTCGGAGCGCCCAGGTCATTACCGACCGGGACACCGGCCGGAGCAAGGGTTTCGGATTCGTGGAAATGTCCGATGACAATGCGGCTCGCGAGGCAATCGCCGCGCTGCACGAGAAGGAGCACGACGGCCGCAACCTGACCGTGAACGAAGCTCGTCCCCGCGAAGATCGCGGTGGGGGCGGCGGCGGCGGTAGCCGGGGTGGGGGTGGCGGTGGTTACGGCGGCGGCGGACGCCGGGGCGGCGGTGGCGGCGGCGGCCGCTACTAATCTCGTTTCGCTTCATCAGTATCAAAAACTTGAGAGCCCGCGCACGAATGTACGCGGGCTCTTTTCGTTACTAGGCGGAACAAACGGCAGGCATTACAATCCTTTTCTCAGGGTAGAAGCGAAACGGGACGAACCGCGGAGGACGCGGAGTAACGCAGAGGAAAGACAGGATTGAGGAAATTAATTTGGTCTTACGCTGCGATCTCTGCGGTTTTGCCTGCAGTTTTTAATTGGAAGCGTGCTGAATTTGAAAGGCCCAATATGAAAAAGTTCCTCTCTTGGCTGCTGCCGATTTGCGGCGTCATCATTCTTGCGGCATCTCTCTCCGCCGCGGAGCCGGCGAAATCCGTCCGCTTTCAAAGAACCCAGCTCGATTCCAAGTTCCGCAGCGAAGGGGTCGCGGTGGCCGACTTCAATAAGGACGGCAAGCTGGACATTGCTGCTGGATGGTGCTGGTACGAAGCCCCGGATTGGAAGATGCATAACATCGCGGAAAAGGCACAGGACGTCGATCCGCGCGGCTACAGCAATTCCTTCTGCTGCTTCGCCGAGGATGTGAATCACGACGGCTGGTCCGATTTGCTTGTGGTCGATTTCCCCGGCCAGCCGACCTGGTGGTTCGAAAATCCCAAAGAAACCGGCAAGGTGTGGCCCAAGCACACCGTTACGCCGGTGACTAACAACGAGAGCCCGACCTACCTCGATCTCAATGGTGACGGAAAAAAGGAACTGATTTGCGCTGTCTCGCTCGATCCCAAAGCACCGGATGGACCGGAGCGTGTAATGGCCTATCTGACGCCGAAGGAAGACCCGAACGCCGAGTGGACAATTCATGTCGTTTCTGCAAAGGGAGCACCAGGCACGGCGCGGTACGCGCATGGCTTGGGGGTCGGCGACGTGAACAAGGACGGCAAAAATGACATCGTGGTCGGCGACGGCTGGTGGGAAGCTCCTGTTAAAGATGATGGCAGCGAGTGGAAGTGGCACGCTGCCAAGCTTGGCGGCCTCGGGGCCCAGATGTACGTCTTCGATTATGACGGGGATGGCGATAACGACGTCTTCAGTTCCAGCCCGCATGCCTTCGGTATGTGGTGGCACGAGCAGACCGGCAAGGACGAATGGACGACCCACGAAATCGACAAGACCTTCTCGCAGATTCACGGCGTCTGTTTTGCCGACATGAACGGGGACGGGCTGCCGGACATCGTCTGTGGCAAGCGATTCTGGGCCCATGCCCCCGCGGCCGACGGCAAGGGGGGCGACCCAGGCGTCAACGAGCCCGCAGTCTTCTTCTGGTGGGAGCTGAAGCGGGAAAGCGGGCGGCCAGTCTTCGTCCCGCACCAGTTCGATCACAACAGCGGCGTCGGCACCCAGTTCGAGCTGGCCGACGTGAACGGGGACAAGCTGCTGGATATCGTTGCCAGCAATAAGAAGGGAGTGCACCTGTTTACGCAGGTGCGGGAATAGGTAGTTGAGACGTGCCCCGCATTTTGCAAATCATTCCGACGCTCGTTCGCGGCGGGGCCGAGAAGCAACTAACGCTGCTGGCTACCGGGCTGGTGCGAAAAGGCTGGGACGTGCATGTCTGCGTCCTGACCCACACCGGCCCGCTGGAGGAACAGTTGCGGCAAGCCGGTGTGCCGCTGACGTTCATTAACAAGCGGTGGAAGCTCGACCCCTTCGCCTACGGCCGCCTGAAGCGGGAGATTCAGCGCCTCCAGCCAGACCTGGTGCATACCTGGCTGTTCGCGGCCAACGCCTATGGCCGGCAGGCGGCATTTGCCGCCGGGGTGAAGCACGTGGTGGCTGGAGAGCGGTGCGTTGATCCCTGGAAGGGGACGACGCAACTGACCATCGACCGCTACCTCGCCAGGCGGACCGAGCGGATTGTCACCAACTCCAGCGGCGTACGGGATTTCTATGCCGGCAAAGGTCTGCCGGCGGAGAAGTTCACGGTAATCCCCAATGGCATCGCACCCTTCGCTCCGCCTGCGGAGCAAGCCGTCACCCGCGAACGGCTATTGGACGAACTCGGGCTTCCCAAGGATGCCCGCTTGATTGGGGCTATCGGCCGGCTCTGGCCACAGAAGCGGCTCAAGGACATTATCTGGTCGGCGGATCTGGTCAAATGCGTGCGGGACGATGGGCACTATTTGATTATTGGAGACGGCCCGCAGCGCAGGCGTCTGGAGCGGTATGCTGAGCAAGCCAATGTCTCCGATATTGTGCATTTTCTGGGTGAGCGGAGCGATATTCCTCGCATCCTGCCGCATCTGGATTTGCTGATGCTCGCCAGCAGCTACGAAGGACAGTCCAACGCCATCATGGAAGCGATGAGCGCCGGAGTGCCCGTTGTCGCCAGCGACATTCCGGGCAATCGAGATCTGATCGTGAACGGCGAAACCGGCTTTCTCGTTGAAGTCGGCGACCGTGCGGCACTGGCGCAGAAGGCCCTGATGATCTTGGCGGACGCGGACCTGGCAAAGAAGCTCGGTTCAGCGGGCCGCGAGCGGATGCTGCGCGAGTTCAGTATTGAGAAGATGGTGGAGCGGCATGAGGAATTGTACCGCAACCTCATTGGGAGCTAACTTGCGGCGGCGGCGATTTCATCAGCAGCGAATCCACATCGTTCGCCACAATCACGCCATAGTTAATCGCCCCCAGCCACCCGGACATGATGATCCCGACGCTCCCAGCGTGATAGAGCCCCTTGACCTGCTCCGGCAGAGCCCGGCTGACGGCAAGACCTTCGAATTTCGTGCCGAAACTGGCCCCTTCGACGTGGGCTGTGTAGTGCTGGAAGGTTTTCGGCGTGGCAGCTTCGACGTGGTCGAGCCGCTCACGGATGTTTGGGACGTAGCGGTCCAAGTGGTCAAGCGTCTTGTCGATAAGGTCTTGCTTGCTCGCCTGATAATCTTCGTCCGAGAGGCCGGCCCAGTCCGCATAGTTGGCGTTGGTGCTACTGACGATGAGGCACCGCGGACGCCCCTGCGGGCGGGTGCGGGGATAATAGAACGAATAGGTGCGGCTGGTGATGTCACGGCTAAGGAGGAGGTCGGTGCGGAAGAGGGGGGCGGTGGAGGTGAAGAACAGGTCCCCCATGCTCTCGTCCACCCGCTCGTCGGGTTTGAGGGCGATATAGACCTGGGTGCTGGAGTTGTTGAGCCGCACTTCACGGGCGTCCTGGACGAACTTCTTGTCAAAGTGCTCCTCTCCCGTCATTCGGAAGATCGTCGCCCGCAAGTTGGAGTTCGAAACGACCGCCCGGGTCTTGATGGTCCGGCCGTTGGCGGTGACGGCTGTGACGCGGCCATTTTCAACGTGGATTTTCTCGGCGTCGCACTTAATCCGCACGTCCACGCCACTTTTCAGCAAGTCGTCGTGCATCAGGCCGATGAGCCGGTCGGTCCCTCCTTCGAACGTCCAGACCCCTTTCGACATGAAGTTGGAAAACACGATGCCGTAGGTGATCGCCGGGTCTTCCAGCGTGCTGCCGTTGGCGTAGGTGATCGGCTCCATCAAGAGGCGAATAATATCCTCGCGGCCAGGGAAGAATTTCTGAAATAGCTCGCGGGTGGTCAGCCGCTGGTCGTCGTAAAAGTTCATGCCGCGGGCGGTGTCGAAGAAGGCGGCGACAGTCTCCTGCGTGACGCCGAACTTCGTGGTGAGGAGCCGTGTAAAATCCTCGCGGTCATACGACGTAGTCAGCGAAAACATCGGGTTGTCGAACCGGATGTGCCTCAGCGGCACGATCGAGTCGGCGATCTCTTGTGTCCAGTACCGCCGGCAGCTCTTGATCATGCCGTGTGGAAAGCCGTGCAGGCTGATGTCGAAAATGTGGCCGCCGGGACGCTTGAACCAGGTCGCCATGCCCCCCAGCTTGTAATGCTGCTCCAGCAGCAGCACCTGGTAGCCGGCCCGCCCCAAGATATTCGCCGCCGTCATCCCCGCCAATCCGCTGCCGATGACGACGACGTCGTAGCTGTCGCGAGCACCGGCGAGGAAGTCTTTGGGCATGCCGTCATTTTATCCGACGCATCCACTTGGTCCCAGGCTCCGCCTGGGAACGAGGTTGCTCGCTACTATGCCAAAATCTCCCGCATCACACTCCCATGCACGTCCGTGAGCCGGAAATCGCGGCCGGCGTAGCGGTAGGTGAGTTGTTTGTGGTCGATGCCGAGGAGGTGGAGGATCGTGGCGTGGTAGTCGTGGACGTGGCAGGGCTTATCGACGATGCCGATGCCAAATTCGTCGGTTTGGCCGTAGGCCATGCCTCCCTTTACACCGCCGCCAATGAGGAGGGAGGTGAAGGCCCGGGCGAAGTGGCTGCGGCCGAGCGTCGTGGGGCCGTCGGTCCAGGGAGTCCGGCCGAATTCCGTGCAGATGGCGACCAAAGTCTCGTCCAAGAGGCCCCGCTGCTTCAAGTCACCGATAAGCGCCGCCAGCGGTTGGTCGACGCGGAGGGCCTTGGGGCGATGGTCCTGCATGTTGCCGTGGCTGTCCCAGTTGTTGCTCGCGCCAGTGTCGATCAGTTCCACCGTCCTTACTCCCCGCTCCACCAACCGGCGGGCCGTGAGGCACTGGGCGGCGAAGGACTTGTCGTCGCCAGAGGCAGCACCGTAGCTGGCGAGCGTGGCGGCTGATTCGGTCCTGAGGTCAAATGCCTCCGGAGCGGCCCGCATCATTCCCTGCGCAGTGCGGAAGCTGTTCTGGCGGGCGGCGAGGTTCAAATCGCCGGGACGAAGCGAGGCGTGCAACTCATTCACGTCCCGGAGCATCTTTTGCTCGAGCTCGTGGAGCGTGATGCTGCGGGCGGCGGACTTGAGATTGGGAATGGGGTCGCTGCCGGGAAGGATCCGGACCCCCTGATGCAGCGGCGGCAGGAAGTTGCTGTCCCAGACCTGTGCCCCCGCGTACGGCAGGTGCTCGCAGAGGACCATGTAAGGTGGCAGGTCACCATTCTCCGTCCCCAGCCCGTAACTGAGCCAGGCACCGATGCTCGGCAGCGGCACCGTGGCACTGCCGGTGTGCATGGCCAGAACCGACTGAAAGTGCTCGACGATGTCCGTGTTCAGCGTGCGGATCACGCACAAATCGTCGGCCCGCTTCGCCAGGTGTGGAAACAGCTCGCTCACCCACAGCCCCGATTGCCCATGTTGGGCCCATTTGAACGGCGAGCCCAAGAGCGGCAGCTTCCCCACTTCGTCGTCGCGCAGGCCCCGCGATGATACCAGCGTCCCATGCTTTGCCGCCAGCTCCGGCTTGTAGTCGAACGTATCGACGTGCGAGAAACCGCCAGTGAGGAAGACGATGATGAGGCGTTTGGCCTTGGGCTGGAAGTGCGTTCTCTGTGCGGGGAGCGGCGCAGCGCCGTTGAGGTCCGCGGCCAGCGCGAGCTTGGAATGCAGGCTCATGGAACCGGCGAGCGCAGCGGCAGAACAACCTTGCAAGAAGTGGCGGCGGGATGAAGTTTTCATCGCTCTCCTCGTCTGTTCTGGTTCAAGCCTACACTCGGGCCGCGTGTGGCTACGTCAGTCCACATAGACAAACTCGCTGCTGCTCAAAATGATCCTGGCCAGGCTCTGCCACGCTTCCCGCTCCGCTTCTCCAGCAGTGAGGCCGGAAGTAACCAGCTCTTTCTGGTACTCGGCCAAATAGCCAACACTTTTTTCGCTCTCTGTCGCCGTTGGCTCGCGGGAGTAGGCCAACTCGTAAGCCAACGCAATTCGCTCCTGCGGAGTCGCCACCGAAATCATCAGCCGCTGGGCAAACGCTGTCGCCTGCTCGCGGACTTCGGGGCTGTTCATACAGTAGAGGGCCTGGAGTGGAACGGTGGAACTGGTTCGCTTGTCGGTGGTGGTGTTCGTGTCGGGACCGTCGAAGAGGGCCAGGAAGGGGTGTTTTTGCAGACGCTGGGTCATCAAGTAGACGCTGCGATGGCGGGAAGAATAAACGTCTTTGAAGGGCGTGTGCTGGGTCCAGGTCCAGGCGGTCATCGGCGGGAAAGGCTGTTCGCCGGGACGGCGCATGTCGAGCGTGCCGCTGACGAAGAGCATGGCGTCACGGTTGGACTCGGCGTCGAGACGGCGACGCTCGAACCGCTCGTAGTAACCGGCTTCAGCCGGTTTGCTAACCCTCTGAAGCGGGTTACTACTAACTTGGTACGCATTCGACTTTTGAATCTCGCGGTGCAGACGCTTGATCGACCAGCCGCTGTCAACAAATCGGGCCGCGAGATAATCGAGCAGCTCCGGATGCGTTGGCGGATCGCCCCGGAGGCCGAAGTTGGACGGCGTGCCGACAATTCCCTTGCCGAAATGCCCTTGCCAGATGCGATTGACCAGCACGCGGGCCGTCAGTGGATGGTCCGGCCGCGTCAGCCATTGGGCCAGTTGCAGCCGGCCGCTTTGGCCGGTAGGGATTTGTAACCTGCTAGTGGCAGAGATTAAGAATTTTGGCGCGCCGCGAGGAACTACTTTTCCTGGCTGGCCAGGGTCTCCCTTTTGCTGCAGCGGCACATCGACGATGGTTGCGTCGCGGACGGAACAAGCTCCCGCGATGCCACGAGGAAGGCCGCTTCGCTCGCGGTCCCGCTTCTCGGCCTTCAGCGCGGCGACTGGATCTTTGAGGTCCCGCCCGCCAAGCAGCGGCAGCACCTCTGCCGCAATCTTGAGGTCCTTCTTCGCAGCCGCTTCCTCTTCTAATCGCTTCAGCTCCATCGTGATCACGGCCAGCTCGTCGCGGTGGGTCTTCCAAGCTGCTTCGAGTTCTGTCGCGGGAACGAGCGGCATGAATTCCTTGCGGCCGAAGGCTTTGGACTGGAATTCCTCGCCGCCGGGCCAGGGGAACTGCGTGCTGGCGAACATGCCGTAGAGCGCGTAATAATCTTCCTGCGTCAGCGGATCGAACTTGTGGTCGTGGCAGCGGGCACAGCGGAAGGTGAGCCCCATCATTGCCCGGCCGGTGGTATCCACGGTGTCTTCCAGCGTCAGGTGCCAGAGTTCATACGGCCCAGTCGCATACCGACGGCTCAAGCCGAGAAAGCCGGTGGCGATGGTCAGCTCGGCGAATCGCTCGCGGCTGGTGCCGGGGGCCTGGGCCAGAAGGTCACCCGCCAGTTGCTCCTGCACGAACTGGTCGTACGGCTTGTCGGCATTTAAAGCGTCGATGATGTAGTCGCGGTAGAGCCGTGCTTCGGGGACCGGGTAATCTGCGTTGTCCCCCGCGGTATCCGCGTACCGAGCCACATCCATCCAGTGGCGTCCCCAGCGTTCGCCGTAGCGTGGTGAAGCCAATAGCCGGTCAATGAGCCGCGGCCAGGCGTCGGCAGAATCGTCCTTCAGAAACGCCGCAGCCTCTTCCGGCAGGGGAGGCAGGCCGGTGAGGTCGAAGTAGATCCGGCGAAGGAGTGTTTGTTTTGAGGCGAGGGACGAAACAGTGATGCCATGTTTCTTCTGCTGGACACCAATCAGCAAATCGATGGCGTTAGCAGCCGCTGCGTCAACTTCGCTTGGCAACACAACCGGCTTCACCGGCTGGAAAGCCCAGTGAGCTTTCTGCTCAAATGCCGACACTCCTGGCTTATCTTCCGGCCAAGGAGCACCCAGCTTCAGCCACTTCTCAAAATCAGCTACCACTTCCTTGGCGAGCGGCTTATCCGGCGGCATGTGGCTGGCCGCATCGTCGTCCCGCCGAATGGCCTTCAGCAGCAAACTCTTATCCGGCTCCCCAGCTACCAAGGCCGCCCCACTCTTCCCCCCCTTGAGCAGCGCCTCCCGCGAATTCACCTTCAGCTCGTGAGCCGTCTTCTCCCCGCCGTGGCACTTGAAGCACGTGCCGGCCAATACGGGGCGGATTTTTATCTCAAACAGCGTCGCGCCATCATCCTCAGCGCGCACAGCAGCGGCCAGAAAGAGCAGAATGGAGATGGAAGACCAAACGCGGCTCATCAGTTGGCTCCACAACCCGGAACATCAGCACACGTTGATTCATTACAACGCGGCGGTCGCGGAAAGTAAAGCCTGACGTTCAGGATGCAGGTGATGGACCACGCCCACGCAAAACCTCGGTCGTGCCACCCGTCACTTTCGCCAGAGCCAGCGGAGGGAGTCGGGGAGGATGGTGCCGCCGTGGATGCCGTTGTGGCCTCCTTCGCCGCCGACGAACTGGTAGTCGTACTTCTTGAACTTGAGGGAGGCTTCCATTTGCAGGTTGGCCAGCCACCAGTTGCCGTGCTCGTTGTCGAGATCGTTTTTGCCGTCTTGCAGAACGACGCGGATTGGCTTGTTCGCCGTTTTGCGGATCAGGGCCTCGCAGTTGTGGCCGCCGCGGATGTTCGTGAAGCTGCCGACGTGGCTGAGGACTTTGCGGAAGGCATCGGGGCGCTCCCAGGCGACGGTCCAGGCACAGATGCCGCCGGAGGAGATGCCGCAGATGGCCCGCTGGTCGGGATCGTCTGTCAGTTTGTACTCCTTGCCGACCTCGGGGAGGATTTCGTCGAGGAGGAAGCGGGCGTACTGATTGCTGAGGGTGTCGTATTCGAAGCTCCGATTGTCGGCCCGCCAGGGGCTTTCGGGGGTTTTGTCCCCTTTGTGGCCGGGGTTGATGAGGATTGCGATGGTGACCGGCATTTCCTGTTTGTGGATGAGATTGTCGAAGACGATCGGGATGCGGAAGTCTCCTTTCTCGCCGACGTAGGTGTGGCCGTCCTGGAAGACCATCACCGCGGCGGGCGTTTTGCCGTCGTACTGGGCGGGGACGTAGAGGTAGTAGTCGCGCGCGGTCCCTTCGAAGACTTTGCTCTTCCAGGTGTGCTTGGTGACTTTGCCTTGGGGGACGCCCTCTTGCCGCTCGGAGTCGGGGCCGTGTTTGTAGGGCTCGGCAGCGAGGGTCATGGTGGTGGCTAGCAGGAATGCGAGGTAGAGGATGTGGCGCATGGGAGACATTTGGTTTGGGAAGTGCTGAGAACCCTCACCCCGGCCCACTCCCAGAGGGAGAGGGGGAAGATTCAGGCGTGGGCGATGAGGCGGCCGGATTCGAGGGACGTGGGGGTGATGGCGGCGAGGTGGAAGGGGAGGTACTTGGGCGTAAAGTTTCTTGGTAGCGCGACGTCAGGGGGTCGGATTTCGACGGGGGCGTAGCGGCAACTGGTGCCGGCGAAGGAGTTGCCGGGGAGTTCGGCTTCGATGAGGACGGAGAGTTCGCGGCCGATGAGGGTGCGGTAGTAGTCGTCGCGAAGTTCGGCTTCGAGCTCGATGAGCCGCTCGATCCGTTCGGCCTTGATTTGCGGAGCGAACATGTCCGGCATTTCGGCAGCGGGAGTTCCTTTGCGAGGGCTGAAGGAGAAGTGGTGGATTTTGGAGAAACCACAGTCGCGAGAGACTTGAAGCGTGGCGGCGAAGTCCTCTTCGGTCTCGCCGGGAAAGCCGACGATGATGTCGGTGGTGATGGCGGGATGGTCGAGCGTTTCCCGGACCAGGTGGCAGCGGTCGATGAATAAGCGGCTTCCCCAACGGCGGCGCATGCGGCGGAGAACGGGGTCGCTGCCGCTTTGCAGGCAGATATGGAGGTGCGGGGCGACGCGGCGAGGATTTGCAGCCATGACGGCGAGCAGCTCGCGGGTGACTTCGGTCGCTTCGATGCTGGAAAGGCGGATGCGGAAATCGCCGGGGAGATCGCAGAGGTGCTCGACGAGGTGCGAAAGGCGGAGCCACTCTTCCTTGGGGCGATTGTGGTTCCCTTCCACGCCGTAATGCCCCAGGTGAATGCCGGTGAGGACGATCTCGCGATAGCCATTGCCGACGAGGCGGGCGACTTCCTCCTTGATGTGCTCCGGCGGACGGCTGGAGACGTGCGGGCGGATGTAGGGAATGATGCAGTAGCTGCAGCGAAGGAGGCAGCCGTCCTGGACCTTCACGAAGGCCCGGTGATGGTTGCTGAAGTGGGAGATGCCGGTGGGAATATCGACGACGCCAAAACGGCCGAGCAGATCGGGGATTTCCCGCTTGTCGGTCACGACCTCCACGACATTCGGCAATGCGGCGAGTTCCTGCGGGGCGCGGGTGGCATAACAGCCCATCACCACAATCCGCGACTCCGGATTCTCTCTCGCCAGCCGCCGAATCGCCTGGCGGCTCTTAGCGTCCCCTTCGTGCGTGACGGTGCAGGTATTCACCACGCACAGGTCAGCTTTGCCTTCGTGAGCATCCTCATAGCCGATTCCGCGCAGCCCCTCGCGGACGAGTTCCGTCTCGTACTGATTGACCTTGCAGCCGAGCGTGATGGTCTTGAGGGAGAGGGGCATGAATTTAGGCTGCAAAATGGGAACTGCCTACCCCGGCTCCGGCTCAATGGTGGCGCTCATGGAACCTTTGGAGCGTTGGCTCCGCTTGTCGGCACCATAGGCGTGGATTTGGTCCCGCTTCAGTTCGGCCCGCTCCAGCGTAGTGGTGCAACAGATCGCTTTGCCGGATTTGTGGACGGTGTTGGCGATTCGCTTCCCTTCGGTTTCCGGGTGAGCAAACAACTCGGCCATCATGTCGATGACATACTCGAAGGTATGGTCGTCGTCGTTCCAGAGGATGACGTGGTAGCGAGGCTGGCGTTTGGGAGGCTTGCGCCGCGGCTTTTGTGTGGGACGCTCGCGCTCCACTGGTTCTGCGACAGCGGCGGCGGATTGCTCCTGAGACATGCGTTTCTCCCAGCCCGAATAGGCGATGTTCCAGGATGCCATTATATTGGAGCCGCTCGACTTGGCCAACGCACCGATTCACCCCCTTGGCGGCAAAAATGCGCGATATCACCGATTATCTGGAGGCCCATCAGACGGATTTCGAGGACTCCCTGTGCGAGTTGCTCCGCATTCCCAGCGTGAGTGCGGACCCCGCCTTTCACTCGCATTGCGCGAAAGCGGCGGATTGGGTGGCGGAGGAGTTCCGCGGGATGGGACTGGCGGCGGAGTTGATTCCGACGTGCGGACAACCACTGGTGTTCGCCCAATCGGAGAAAATCCCCGGTGCACCGACGGTACTTGTCTACGGCCATTACGACGTCCAGCCGCCGGATCCGCTCGATCAATGGATCAGTCCGCCGTTTGAACCGACGAAGCGCAACGGCAACCTTTATGCCCGTGGAGCGACGGACGACAAAGGGCAGATGTTCACGCACGTCGCCAGCGCCAAGGCGTGGCTGAAGACGCGCGGGAAATTGCCGGTGAACCTCAAGTACATCATCGAGGGAGAGGAAGAGTCGGGCTCCAGCGGAATCAACGAGTACATCGCCACGGCAGCCGCCAAGGAGAAGCTTGCGTGCGACATCATCGTCATCAGTGATACGTCTCAATTCGGTCCCGGCCAGCCGGCGATTACTTATGGCCTTCGCGGAGGCGTCTGGTTCGAGTTACGGGTCACTGGTCCGAAGCAGGATTTGCATTCCGGCACGTTCGGTGGCGGCGTGACCAATCCCCTGGTTGCCCTCAGCAAGATGGTCGCCTCGCTGATTGATTCCAGAGGGCGAATTCAACTTCCTGGATTCTACGACGACGTCGTGCCGCTTTCTGACCGTGAAAGAAAGCAGTTCGCGTCGCTGCCCTTCAACGAACCGGCATTCATGGAGCAACTGGGTGTAAGCGGCCTGACCGGCGAGGAAGGCTTTACGACTCTAGAGCGCCGCTGGGCCCGGCCGACGTTCGATATCCACGGCCTCGGTGGCGGTTATCAAGGGCCAGGCCCCAAGAGCATTGTCCCCGCGGCTGGCTTCGCGAAAATAAGCTTCCGCCTGGTCCCCAAACAACAGCCGGACAAGATTGCCGCCGCGCTGGAAGCCTTCCTGCGGCCACTTTGCCCGGCGGGAGTGACGCTGGAGGTCATCGGCAATCATGGTGCACCGGGAGTGCTGACAAACTTGGAAAGCCCTTATGTCTCCGCAGCCGAACGGGCCATTGAACAAGGCTTTGGAAAGAAACCGGTCTTCATCCGTGAAGGGGGCTCCATCCCCATCGTTTCGACCTTTGCCCAGCGGCTAGGTGCCGACACGCTGCTGCTTGGCTGGGGTCTGGACGACGACAACACCCACAGTCCCAATGAGAAATTCTGCCTGGCGGATTTCCACCGGGGGATCAAGGCGAGTGCATTTTTGTGGGAAGAGCTGGGGCAACTCTCCAGGAGATAATCTCTCGCTCTTCAGATTGGATACTACCGCATCCACATCAGGCCCAGCACGGGCCCGTGATAGATGGCTTCGCCGGAATCATCGAGCTGGCCGGGGCCGGTTCGCAGGAGCGAATTGTTGGTCTGAAAATTCTGCGGGCCAAGGGCGATGCCATTCAGGAAGATCGCCTGATAGCCAAACCGCAGGCTCAAGTTGGGGGCCATCTGCCAGTTGCCGGTCAGGCTGAGATCGCCAAAGAAGGAGGTCCGGTGCTGGCTGTTGCCCGTGTCGAAGACACTAATCGTGCCGGCACTATCGATGTTGGTGTAGGAAGTGTTTTGGGAGGCGAAGTTTTGCATAATGCCCCCTTTCAGCTCGAAGTCATAGTAGAACCGGGCGCTCACCAGGAAATCCATATCAATGCCGATTTGTACGCCGTACATGTCGTTGCCGGTCTGCACGTTCGCAGAATTCTGGGACCCCAAAGCGAGCGGCCGATCGGAGATCGCGCCGTAAATGTAGGTCTCTTGGGCCTTCATATAGCGGGCACCGACCAGGAGTTGGACGTCGAAGGGACCAGGTGGCACGTTCAGCCAGGTGCGGAAGTTGATTTCGGCGGACTTGAAGGAGTTGCTGTCCGAGACGGTGATGCGATTATTGAGGTCCAGCCCCGCGATGGCCGGGTCGTTGAAATTCGAGAACGCCGAGGAGAGATTGCCCACGCCGCCGAGCGCGTTCGCAGTGCTGTCGGGTACGGTGATGGAGTGTTGCCAGGAATAGACTCCCAGGTAACTCCCCTCCACCTGGTAACACCCTCCACCAAAGGTGTAGCCGATGGTGATCCGGCCACCGGCGTCGAATTCCGGTTTCAGGTCGTTGGTGGTCAGAAGGGTGTCCCCGGTGGCCCCCAACCGGGCCAGGGGTAGTGTGCCGTTGGCGTCGTACATCAGCGGGGCAAAGTCACCGATGACATACACGCTCGACGGCCGGTGGGCAATGATTCCGCCGCGGCACTCTTCCTCGCACTCGTCGACTTGCAAGTAGGGATCGAAGCCCCACATGTAAGGACTGGGCCGACAAGACGTAAAGCGGGCCGAGTTGTCGAAATCGAAGAACGGCTGGGAAACCGGTCGCCCGTAGGGCTGAGCTTGTGCCACGGACGTTGCTAGCAGCAATCCCCCAATCGCTAGCGCGATATGGGAAAGGAACCGGGAGGCGATTCGGGAATTCATACTCGATGTAGCCAGTTCCATAGCGAGGAGCCCCCGAAATCTTGCGCGGCTGACAAAGGCGTTACGCCGCTTTCAGTTAGATTCGGCGGCCCTTGCCGGATTCCTCACTACCGCTGGCACGGCGGGCAGGGTTGACGCAAGCAGCAGACTCGGGTGTAGTCTCCCTACTTCAACTCGGGGCTGTCTTTATAGGCAACCTGCCATACGGCTGCTGCCAACTGCAGTCTAGCGGCGGCCTCTCTTTCCGCGGAGATTTGTGGCGGTCCTAGCAGAGTCGACTGGCAAATGCCGTTAAGCTCGGTTTGCAACCTCTTGAGGATCGCCTCGACGGCGAAATGAGCAATTTGGGAGGGCGCTACATGCGACATATCGCCAGGGACGTCCATGGCAAAAACCAATTGGGTTAGTCGATCGCCATAAAGCTTGAAGGTAGCAATCCTCTCCGTGCGCGGGGTGATTTCTCCCTGCTCGACCGCGTACAAGGCGAACTCCCGACTGGCCGCTAGCATAGCGAGATAGATTCTCTCGCCCTGAAGCAATTCTTCTTTTGTCGCATGGTCAGGGTGCACGAGGCTCGCGCCCCGAATCAGCCGGGGATTGAGGAATTCTATCCTGGCCGCGCCTTTGGGTTGCGCCGTCACAACGGCAACTACAATGGTGCCGATCAGATGGGAAATCGACCAAACAACAAACACAGGGTAGCCAATCAAGAGAAGGACCGGCACCACACCTCCCACGAATAGCAAGATCCACCAACGCACCTCAATGGCTGGGCTATTCCAAGGTTCTTTGGCAGACGCTGCGAAATAAGCGGCTTCAATAATCACGGTAAGCTCGATTGCGATGATCGCTGCCATCCAACCCATTCCAGGCGCATCCAATTTCCGAAGGACGTAATAGGCAAGTAGAACGGCGACCCCCAAAGCGTAAACGGAATAAACCGCTGCCAGCCGTAGTCCTAGTTGCCTGTCAATTTTGAATGCGCGGCGACAATGGGGGCATTCGAAACGGTTTGGGGAGGCGTCGCTGGGAATGAATTGACACTGACAGGCCAGACACTTGGCAATCATATTGCTTCCCTGAAGAGAATCACCAAGATTAGTGAGGGAAAAAGAGCATTACAAGTATCTACCTGCCCCAATACGGCAAAAACGAACCTTTGCGCAACTCCCGTATCCATCTACACTAAGGCATTCTTCGTACGCCAGAAGATCGAACTTTTTGCCGCGGGTAGCCCGCTGCTTGCATACCCTTGGAGGCCTCCTTTGCTTCGTTCTCACACTTGCGGCCAACTTCGGGCCGAGCATATTGGACAGGAAGTCACGCTTTGCGGCTGGGTGGACACCGCCCGCGATCATGGCGGCACGCTGTTCATTGACCTGCGGGATCGCTACGGCAAGACGCAGGTGGTTTTCGCGCCAGAGGGAGGGGCGGAGCAACTTGAGGAATCCCGAAAGCTTCGTGGAGAGGATGTGATTCGCGTCACCGGCAAAGTCGAGTCGCGGCCGGAAGGGACGAAGAATGCCAAGCTGGGGACCGGCGAAATCGAGCTGCGCGTGAAGAAGGTGGAACTGCTCAACAAGTGCAATAATGCCCCGTTCACGCCGGGCCAGCAGGATCTGCCCGGCGAAGATCTTCGCCTCAAATACCGCTACCTCGACCTCCGCCGCACGGGTATGCAGCAAACGCTCATTCTCCGCAGCAACATCATCATGGAGATGCGCAACTACTTTGCGGAGAACGGTTTCATCGACGTGGAGACGCCGATCCTCGGACGCAGCACGCCGGAAGGCGCCCGCGACTATCTCGTCCCCAGCCGGGTGCATAACGGCCAGTTTTACGCTTTGCCGCAGTCGCCGCAACTTTATAAGCAAATCCTGATGGTTGCCGGATATGACCGCTATGTGCAGGTCGCCCGCTGTTTCCGCGACGAAGACCTCCGTGCC